>NZ_JBBBQR010000002.1:0-420976 GCF_037136835.1 Pectobacterium sp. 1950-15
AAAAAACGACCCTGAACGGGTCGTTTTGCATTACAGCTGATTTTGTTACGACAGCCTGTATTGAAACAAGCTGAAGCGAATCTTACGCGTCAGCAGGACGACGACGTGGCGCGCGTGAAGCACCGTCACGGTTATCACGGTTGAAAGAACGCTCGCGACGCTCACCACCGTTACCTTCACGACGTTCACCACCACCGAAAGAGCGACGTGGTGCTGCGCCATCACGGCGTTCGCCACCAGGACGGCCACCGCCACGACGTTCATGCGGCTGAGCATCACCCAGCAATTGCATGTTCATCGGTTTGTTCAGAATACGCGTGCGGGTAAAGTGTGATAACAGGTCGCCCGGCATACCTTTCGGCAGTTCAATCGTCGAGTGAGACGCGAACAGCTTGATGTTACCGATGTAGCGGCTGCTGATATCACCTTCGTTGGCGATTGCGCCAACGATGTGACGAACTTCAACACCGTCATCACGGCCCACTTCAATACGATACAGTTCCATCTCGCCTGCATCACGACGTTCACGACGTTGCGGACGGTCACCGTCACGGCTGTCACGAGAATCGCGCGGATCGCGACGACGCTCGCCACGTGAATCATCACGCTCGCGGAATTCACGACGAGGACGGAATACTGGATCTGGTGGCAGAATCAGAGGACGTTCGCCCTGTGCCATTTTCAGCAATGCAGCAGCCAGCGTTTCGATATCCAGCTCTTCCTGCGGTTGCAGCTTCGTCAGCAGCGCGCGGTACATATCCAGATCGCTGCTTTCCAACTGCTGCTGTACTTTAGCAGCAAACTTGGCCAGACGACGTTGACCCAGCAATTCTGCATTTGGCAATTCCACTTCAGGAATCGTCAGCTTCATTGTGCGCTCAACGTTGCGCAGCAGGCGACGCTCACGGTTTTCAACAAACAGCAGAGCACGACCCGCACGACCCGCACGACCGGTACGGCCAATACGGTGAACGTAAGACTCGGCATCCATCGGGATATCGTAGTTGACGACCAGGCTGATACGTTCAACGTCCAGACCACGCGCCGCAACGTCGGTCGCGATCAGGATATCAAGACGGCCATCTTTCAGACGCTCCAGCGTTTGCTCACGCAACGCCTGGTTCATGTCACCGTTCAGCGCGGCGCTGTTGTAACCGCTACGCTCCAGAGCTTCAGCCACTTCCAGCGTCGCATTCTTGGTACGAACGAAAATAATCGCCGCATCAAAATCTTCCGCTTCCAGGAAGCGTACCAACGCTTCATTTTTACGCATACCCTGCACAGTCCAGTAGCTCTGGCTAATGTCTGGACGCGTGGTAATGCTGGATTGAATGCGAACTTCCTGCGGATCTTTCATGAAACGGCGCGTAATGCGGCGAATCGCTTCTGGCATGGTCGCAGAGAACAGCGCAGTCTGATGCTCAGCAGGGATCTGCGCCATGATGTTTTCAACATCTTCGATGAAGCCCATACGCAGCATTTCATCGGCTTCGTCCAGCACCAGACCACTCAGGTTGGACAGATCCAGCGTACCGCGTTTCAGGTGATCGAGCAGACGACCCGGCGTACCCACGACAATCTGCGCACCCTGGCGCAGCGCGCGCAGTTGCACGTCATAGCGTTGACCGCCGTACAGTGCGACGACGTTAACGCCGTGCATATGTTTGGAGAAATCATTGCAGGCCTCTGCTACCTGCACCGCCAGCTCACGGGTCGGCGCCAGCACCAGAATCTGTGGTGCTTTAAGTTCAGGTTTCAGGTTGTTCAGTAATGGCAGAGAGAACGCTGCTGTTTTACCGCTACCGGTCTGTGCCATACCCAGCACATCGCGACCGTTCAGCAGGTGAGGAATACATTCCGCCTGAATCGGAGACGGTTTTTCATAGCCCAAATCAGTCAGGGCATTAAGGATAGAGGTGTTCAACCCCAAATCGGCAAAAGAAGTTACTAAATCAGTCATGTACACGTGCCTCATTACACATGGCGGCCAGTCTACATAACTCGTCGTGAAAATTTTCAGTCATTTTCATTGAAAAGTGTGAACCGGCTCAAATTGGATTAAAAAGCGAACAAAAAAGCCCTCACCCGTGAAGGTGATAACCGAAGTTTTTCAGGCTGATTAGATGTTCGTCAGCTATTGCTGGTCCGATCCTGATAGGTCGTCTTGCTCTTGGCCTAATAGCGCCAATTCCAACAATGCATAGCGGTGCTCAACAAAGTTATGGACGTTGTTGGCAACCGTCAGCTTGAACAGCGCCAAAGCGGTGTTCTTGTCCCCCAGACTTAGGTAGTGCTTACCTAAATAGAAGTCAGTTTCACTGAGATGCTCAGCGAGCGAAGTGTTATCCGTAGCTTCTTCCTGTAACCGTTGCATCAGTGTTTTTTCACTGATACCACCCAGGTAGAATTCGACAATATTCCATCCCCAAGGCCCTTTCTTGGCGTCGTCATAGCGTTTCTTCAACGCAACTTTGGCCGTCTCTGGATTGATTTCTCGCTCCACAAGATACAGCCACAACGAACGGAAAGGATCATTCGGATCGTCTCGATAAAACGCCAGCAGATCATCCTGCGCTAATAGGTAGCGACCGCCGTAATACAAAGCGATGCCCCGGTTTAAACGCGCGTAATTGTAAGTTGGATCAAGCTCTAGTACAGAATCAAACGCTTCATAGGCAGCATCAAAATTGCCTGCCTGCGTTAAATAGATACCCAAATAGTTAAAAACTTCTGGAATATCAGGGCGGATCGTCAGCGCTTGTGAAAAATCATTCCGCGCCAATGCCCGTAACCCGAGACTATCATACAGCACTCCGCGCTCATATAATAGCTGTGCTCGCTCATCATCGGTTAATGCCCGGCTTGCAAGGATTTGTTCCATGCGCGCCAGAATCACTTCCTGCTGTAAAGTAGGCTGTAACGGAATCGCCAATACTGCGTCTTTACGCCAATCCGTGTTGCTGCATCCTGCCAGCATGAGTGCTGTTGCAACATAACACCAGCGCAAGAAAGGCTTCATTTCCCACTCCCGAAGACAAACATTGGATGAACATCCTGTCCCGGACCGCTCAACGCAAGGACATCCATACCCTTACGATACACGTGGCACCTTGCCATGATAATCAGACAAGGTGCCATAAGACCGTTTTCTAACAGTCGTTATTCCTCAGAAGACGGGGCTGCCGCTTCCTGAGTTTGCGCTGTTGCTTCTTTGATGCTTAAGCGCACGCGGCCCTGACGATCAACTTCCAGAACCTTGACTGGTACTTCCTGACCCATTTGCAGGTAGTCAGTCACTTTCTCTACGCGCTTGTCAGCGATCTGAGAAATATGCACCAGGCCTTCTTTTCCGCCGCCGATGGCGACGAAAGCACCAAAGTCAACGATGCGGGTAACTTTACCCTGATACACGCGGCCGACTTCGATTTCGGCAGTGATCTCTTCAATACGACGAATCGCGTGTTTCGCTTTTTCGCCGTCGGTTGAAGCGATCTTCACAGTACCATCGTCTTCGATTTCAATCGTGGTGCCGGTTTCTTCCGTCAGCGCACGAATCACAGAGCCACCTTTACCAATGACATCTTTGATCTTATCGGTGCTGATCTTGATGGTGTGAATACGTGGTGCGAATTCAGAGATATCACCACGCGGCGTGCTGATTGCCTGTTCCATCACGCCCAGAATGTGCAAACGCGCGCCTTTGGCCTGATTCAGAGCAACCTGCATGATCTCACGGGTAATCCCTTCGATCTTGATATCCATCTGCAGCGCGGTGATACCTTCACGGCTACCGGCAACTTTGAAGTCCATATCGCCCAGGTGGTCTTCGTCACCCAGAATGTCGGACAGCACAACAAAGTTGTCGCCTTCTTTCACCAGACCCATCGCGATACCCGCAACGGCTGATTTGATCGGCACACCCGCATCCATCAGTGCCAGAGAAGCACCGCAGACAGACGCCATGGAGGAAGAACCGTTGGATTCAGTGATTTCAGACACCACACGGACGGTATACGGGAATTCGCTCGCCTTCGGCATAACAGCCAACACGCCGCGCTTAGCCAGACGACCGTGACCGATTTCACGACGCTTAGGCGAACCAACCATACCGGTTTCACCAACAGAGTACGGAGGGAAGTTATAGTGCAGCAGGAAGCGATCGGTACGTTCGCCAGTCAGTTCGTCGATGGTCTGTGCGTCACGCTCGGTACCCAGCGTAGCAGTGACCAACGCCTGCGTTTCACCACGGGTGAACAGCGCAGAACCGTGAGTACGTGGCAGTACGCCAGTACGCACATCCAGACCACGAATCATATCTTTTTCACGGCCATCGATACGCGGTTCGCCAGCCAGCACGCGGCTACGTACAACGTTTTTCTCGACGTTGCCCAGGATTTCCTGGATCTCACCTGCGTTCAGCGTGTCGTCTTCTGCCAGCAGCGCGGCTTCAACGTCAGCTTTGATGACGTCAACTTGTGCATAACGCTCTTGTTTTTCAGTGATGCGGTAAGCATCGCCCAAACGAGCTTCAGACAGAGCCTGTACACGCTGTTCTAAAGAAACATTCACTTCTGGCGCATGCCAGTCCCACTTCGGTTTGCCCGCTTCGGCAACCAGAGCGTTGATGTTTTCGATCACAACCTGTTGTTGATCGTGGCCAAATACCACTGCGCCCAGCATCTGATCTTCACTCAGCAGATCGGCTTCGGATTCCACCATCAGAACCGCGCCTTCTGTACCTGCAACCACCAGATCCAGACGGCTTTCTTTCAGCTCATCTGTCGTTGGGTTCAGAACATACTGATCGTTCAGGTAACCAACGCGCGCAGCACCGATAGGGCCGCTGAACGGAATACCAGACAGGCTCAGCGCCGCAGAGGCACCAATCATGGCAACGATGTCAGGGTTAACCTGCGGGTTAACGGAAACCACGGTCGCAATCACCTGAACTTCATTCAGGAAACCTTCTGGGAACAGAGGGCGGATTGGACGGTCAATCAAACGAGAAATCAGCGTTTCGCCTTCGCTTGGACGGCCTTCACGACGGAAAAAACCACCAGGGAAACGTCCGGCAGCGTAGGTACGCTCCTGATAGTTAACCGTTAATGGGAAGAAACTTTGACCGGGTTTGGCGTTTTTCGCGCCGACCACGGTAACGAATACCGCGGTGTCATCCATGCTTACCATCACAGCGGCGGTAGCCTGGCGTGCCATCATACCGGTCTCTAACGTAACGGTATGCTGACCATATTGAAACTTACGAACGATCGGATTCAGCAAAATAATATCCTTAGCTGGGGCGCGCTACACGTATTCAAGATAAACGCGCCAGTGAACTCCCGACCTTTACACTACATCCTCACGACTAATGACAACCCTTATCTTGCTTATGCAGATAAAGCCTCTCATTAGCCGCGCGAACCTCTGTAATGAAAGATCATATTAACAACAATACACTACTCTGTTTTGCTAACGCTTCCTAGAAGAAAGGGGCCAAAAGAGGCCCCTTCCCACTGAAACTCAGAAGACTTAGCGACGCAGACCCAGACGCTCGATCAGGCTGGTGTAACGTGCTACATCTTTACGCTTCAGGTAGTCCAGCAGCTTACGACGCTGAGAAACCATACGCAGCAGACCACGACGGCTGTGGTGATCTTTTTTGTGCTCAGAAAAGTGGCCTTGCAGATGGTTGATCTGCGCAGTCAGCAAAGCAACCTGAACTTCAGTAGAACCACTATCGTTAGTGCCACGACCGAAGTCTGCTACGATTTTAGCTTTAGCTTCAACACTTAGAGACATTGTAATACTCCAAACATTATAGATAAAAAAACAGGCGCCGATCTCTAATTCAGCCACCCAATAGTCAAGCCGCGCTATTCTACCCTCAGCGTTCTGCGATAGCAAGGCAGCAACAGGCGGGTTTACACCGGAAACTCAACAACCAGACGCCGCGGCGCAACGCGGCCATCGCTGTCGATTTCACCCATACCGATGAACTTGCGCGCGTCGCCTTCGGTAATCCTCACCATGCCGTTCAGCGGCGCATTCGCGGCCTGAACAGGCTGTCCCAGTTTCAAATAACCGGCGACAACGGGTGCCAAATTCACTTCAGGAAAATCAATGACTGGGCTTTCCATCGGCATGAGCAGCGGATCGAGACTTAGTGAAGGCGAGAGTTCTTGCGCCTGAGCCTGCTCGACCAACGCCGCTAACTGCTCCAGCGTCACCATTCTTTCGATAGGATACGTGGCAACCTGCAAACGCCGCAGGTAAATCACATGCGCGCCACAGCCCAGCTTTTCGCCCAAATCGTCGATAATGGTACGGATGTACGTCCCTTTCGAACAGTGGATCTCCAGCTCCAGCTCATCGCCTTCCCAGCGAATGAACTGCAGTTCGTACACGGTAATTTCACGCGCTTCACGCGGAACCGTCAGCCCCTGTCGGGCATATTCATACAGCTTACGCCCCTGGTATTTCAGCGCAGAGTACATCGATGGCACTTGCTGCGTGGTACCACGAAAGCCTTCCAGCGCCTGCTCCAGTTCCGTAGCAGAAAAACCAATCGCACGTTCTTCAATCACATTACCGTCGGCATCGGAGGTGTCGGTGCGTTGCCCAAGGCGAGCAATAACACGGTAGCGTTTATCTGAATCCAGCAGGTATTGGGAAAATTTCGTCGCTTCCCCAAGGCAAATCGGCAACATGCCGGTGGCTAATGGATCCAATGCCCCCGTATGGCCCGCTCTGTTGGCGTTAAAAATCCGTTTTACCTTCTGCAAAACATCATTAGACGACACGCCCTGCGGCTTATCTAATAGCAATACGCCGTGTATATCACGGCCACGGCGACGAGGACGACTCATTAATCCTCCTGATCTTCGCCCGTAACAGAACGACGTTCCGTATCGTTTCTAACCACATTGGTCACCAGATTGGACATTCTCATCCCTTCAACCAACGAGTTGTCGTAGGCGAAGGTCAGTGCTGGGACAACACGCAGACGCATTGCCTTACCAACCAGAGTACGAATAAAGCCAGAAGCATCCTGCAGTGCTTTAATTGCCGTTTGAACTTGCTCTGGTTCGTTATCATTCAGGAAGGTCACAAAAACCTTGGCATACGCCAGATCGCGAGACACTTCTACACCGGATACGGTCGCCATGCCGATACGCGGATCTTTCACTTCACGCTGAATGATAATGGCGATTTCTTTTTGCATTTCCTGCGCAACGCGCTGGGTGCGGCTGAATTCTTTTGCCATGATAAATTCTCCAGTAAAAATCGGGGGGCACTAGGCCCCCCTTACGAATCACTTACGTCGTCGCTGAAAACGGATTACGCGATCGTACGTTTGATCTCAATCGTTTCAAAGACTTCGATCATATCGCCAGGGCGAACGTCGTTGTAGTTCTTCACGCCGATACCACATTCCATGCCGTTACGGACTTCGTTAACGTCATCTTTGAAGCGGCGCAGAGATTCCAGCTCACCTTCGTAGATCACCACGTTGTCACGCAGTACGCGGATCTTGTTGTGACGCTTAACGATACCTTCCGTCACCATACAACCAGCGATAGCGCCAAATTTCGGTGATTTAAAGACATCACGTACTTCGGCCAGACCGATGATCTCTTGCTTGTATTCCGGCGCCAACATACCGCTCATCGCCTGTTTCACTTCGTCAAGCAAGTCATAAATGACGGAGTAATAACGCAGATCCAGGCTTTCTGATTCAACGATGCGGCGTGCTGATGCATCTGCACGAACGTTAAAGCCAAGGATAATCGCATTCGAAGCGGCTGCCAGCGTGGCGTCCGTTTCTGTGATACCGCCCACACCGGAGCCCACGATCTTCACTTTCACTTCATCAGTAGACAGTTTCTGCAGTGAATCGGAAATCGCTTCACAAGAACCCTGAACGTCAGATTTCAATACGATATTCAGCTCAGAAACTTCACCTTCTGTCATGTTGGCAAACATGTTTTCCAGTTTAGATTTCTGCTGACGAGCCAGTTTGACTTCACGGAATTTACCCTGACGATACAAGGCCACTTCACGCGCTTTCTTCTCGTCACGAACAACCGTCGCTTCATCACCTGCGGCAGGCACACCGGACATACCGAGAATTTCAACAGGAATAGAAGGGCCAGCGGACGTAATTTCACGACCTAACTCATCACGCATCGCACGGACACGGCCATATTCGAAGCCGCACAGAACGATGT
Source organism: Pectobacterium sp. 1950-15 (assembly GCF_037136835.1). Classification (NCBI taxonomy): domain Bacteria; kingdom Pseudomonadati; phylum Pseudomonadota; class Gammaproteobacteria; order Enterobacterales; family Pectobacteriaceae; genus Pectobacterium; species Pectobacterium sp. 1950-15. Next base: position 8,229 of record NZ_JBBBQR010000002.1, read on the forward strand.
CGCCTTTATTCAGCGTACCTTCGCGAACCAGTACGGTTGCAACCGGGCCACGACCTTTATCCAGGAAGGATTCGATCACTACACCGTTTGCCATGCCGCTACGGACTGCTTTCAGTTCCAGAACTTCGGCCTGCAACAGAATCGCATCCAGCAGTTCGTCGATGCCCGTACCGGCTTTAGCGGATACGTGGACAAACTGGGATTCGCCGCCCCACTCTTCCGGCATAACGCCGTACTGAGACAGTTCGGTTTTCACACGATCGGGATCGGCTTCAGGCTTATCAATTTTGTTGACTGCAACAACAACCGGAACCTGAGCAGCTTTCGCGTGCTGGATAGCTTCGATGGTCTGAGGCATCACGCCATCATCCGCCGCCACAACCAGTACGACGATATCCGTTGCCTGAGCACCACGAGCACGCATTGCGGTAAACGCGGCGTGTCCCGGTGTATCCAGGAACGTAATCATACCGTTGTCGGTTTCAACGTGGTAAGCACCGATGTGCTGGGTAATACCACCCGCTTCACCCGCCGCAACCTTGGTTGAACGAATATAGTCAAGCAGAGAGGTTTTACCGTGGTCAACGTGACCCATGATGGTTACGACTGGTGCGCGCGCTTCCGCTGCAACACCCGTATCACGGTCACTCATTACCGCTTCTTCCAGCTCGTTCTCACGACGCAGGATGACTTTATGGCCCATCTCTTCCGCAACAAGTTGCGCGGTTTCCTGGTCGATAACCTGGTTGATCGTTGCCATCGCACCCAGTTTCATCATCACTTTGATGACCTGAGAGCCTTTAACGGCCATTTTGTTAGCCAGTTCAGCAACGGTAACGGTTTCACCAATCACAACATCACGGTTAACCGCCTGAACAGGCTTATTGAAGCTCTGCTGCAGCGAGCTTGGCTTACGCTTGCCTTTGCCACCGCGGGTAACGGCGCGCGCTTCTTCACGGTCAGCTTTAGACTCAGACTGGCGATTGCCTTTCTTCTGCTTGGTTACTTTGCCAGCGCGGCTGCGGCTGCGGCGTTCGCCTTCAACCTGACGGTCATTTTCATCTTCCGCTTCACGGGCATGATGAGACGTCGTCACATGATAATCGGCAGACTCTTCAGGTTTAGCGCTTTCCGCTTCCCAACGACCTGCATTCTCTTCGGCCATACGACGGGCTTCTTCAGCAATGCGACGGGCTTCTTCTTCAACTTTCAGACGTGCCGCTTCTTCCGCTTTACGCTTAAGTTCGGCAGCTTCCGCTTCGCGCTTCGCTTTCTCGGCCTGGGCCGGCTTGGTCATATTTTCGTTTTGTTGGTTCGTCACTTTTTCTTTTTCCGCTACATCACGCTTAGCTTTTTCAGCGGCTTCACGTTTGGCTTGCTCGTCGGCAGCACGCTTCGCTTTCTCAGCAGCTTCACGCAGTTCAGCTTCGCGTTTAGCCTGCTCTTCAGCGGCACGTTGTGCCTGTTCTTCCGCTTCACGCCGTGCCTGCTCTTCCTCTTCCGCCTGTTGGGCATCAATCGGATCGCGTTTTACATAAGTGCGTGTCTTGCGGACTTCGATCTGCACCGACTTACTTTTACCGCCAGTGCTAGGGACATTTAACGTGCTGCGCGTTTTACGTTGCAGCGTCAGTTTACCCTGCGCATTACCGCGATCGCGGTTCAGGTGCGCCAATAATGTTTCTTTTTCATGCTGGGTCACAGAGTCCGATGCAGACTTGGTCATTCCCGCATCAGCAAACTGCTGTATCAGGCGGTCAACCGGAGTTTGAATCTCTGCGGCCAGCGATTTTACGGTTACATCTGTCATGCTGTTCCTTTCCTGCTACAGTTCGTTATTCGTTGTCGTCGCCAAACCAACAGATATTACGTGCGGCCATAATCAATTCGCCCGCTTGCTCATCATTGAGCTCTTCAATATCTGTCAGGTCGTCAACGCCCTGTTCAGCAAGATCTTCCAGCGTACAAACACCGATCGCAGCAAGCTTGAACGCCAACTCACGCGACAGCCCAGGCAAGCTAAGCAAGTCTTCAGCAGGTTGACCGTCACCAAGGCTTTCTTCATGCGCCAGTGCCAGCGTTGTTAATGCGGCTTTAGCACGCTCACGCAATGCTTCAACGGTTTCTTCATCAAGGCCTTCGATAGCCAGCAGTTCCTTGATTGGCACGTAGGCCAGCTCTTCAAGTGAGGAGAAACCTTCTTCAACCAGCACGGTGGCAAACTCGTCATCAATATCAAGGTGCTTGGTAAAGACGTCGATTGCAGCATGTGCTTCAGCCTGATGTTTGGCCTGAAGATCTTCCACTGTCATCACGTTCAGTTCCCAACGGTCGTCTGAACGATGCTGTTTCAGCAGTTGAGAAGCCAAACGCACGTTTTGCCCGTTACGACCAATCGCCTGAGCCAGGTTGCTCGACTCAACGGCGATATCCATCGTGCAGGTATCTTCATCAACCACGATCGAGACGACATCGGCAGGCGCCATGGCATTGATCACAAACTGTGCAGGGTTGTCATCCCACAGAATGATGTCAATACGCTCGCCGCCCAGTTCACTGGAAACAGCCTGCACGCGTGCGCCACGCATACCAACACAAGCACCGACAGGATCGATACGCTTGTCATTCGTCTTCACTGCAATTTTCGCACGTGAACCCGGATCGCGGGCCGCAGCCTTAATCTCGATAACTTCTTCACCGATTTCTGGCACTTCAATGCGGAAGAGTTCAACCAGCATTTCCGGACGGGAACGGCTGACAAACAGTTGAGCACCGCGAGCTTCAGGACGAACAGAATACAGTACGCCACGAATACGGTCGCCAGGGCGGAAATTCTCACGAGGCAGCATATCTTCGCGGCCGATTACCGCTTCTGCGCTGGTGTTAGAGCCATCGATTGGTCTGACTTCAAGCGAAATATTATCACGGTTCACCTTCTTCACGACACCGGTGATAATCTCGCCTTCTTGCTCACGGAACTGATCAACAACCATCGCACGTTCGGCTTCACGAACCTTCTGTACGATAACCTGTTTTGCCGTTTGCGTCGTAATGCGGTCAAAGGTTACAGACTCAATCTGATCTTCAACGTAACCGCCAACATCCAGGGCAGGATCTTCGAACTGCGCGGCTTCAAGCGTAATTTCGCGCGTTGGCTGAGTGACTTCATTTACCACTAACCAACGACGGAAGGTATCAAAATCGCCCGTTTTGCGATCGATACTGACGCGAACATCAATTTCCTGTTCGTATTTTTTCTTGGTCGCTGTCGCCAGTGCGGTTTCCAGCGCTTCGAAAATCTTCTCGCGCGGGACGGCTTTCTCATTGGAAACTGCTTCAACAACAGCCAGAATCTCTTTGTTCATCCTAGTTGCCTCATCCAAACTTTAAAAGTGGGGTACAAGATTCGCTTTCTGGATGTTGCTCAGCGCGAATACTTCATCTTTGCCTTCCACTGTTATGGTGATCATTTCGCCGTCAACAGCTTTGATTACACCCAACCATTTACGGCGATTCTGGACTGCCATACGCAGTACCACTGTCACCTCTTCACCGATGAAACGCAGATAGTGTTCTGCCGTGAACAAGGGACGCTCAAGCCCTGGAGACGACACTTCCAGGTTATAGGCTACAGTGATTGGATCTTCGACGTCCAATACCGCACTGACCTGGTGGCTGACATCAGCACAATCATCAACAGTGATGCCATCTTCACTATCAATATAGATACGCAGTGTCGATTGGCGACTGCGGATGAACTCAATCCCAACTAATTCGTAGCCTAATGCGGCCACGGGTGCTGAAATCATCTCTGTTAATTTTTGCTCTAATGTGGACAAGCCCACCCCCAAGACATAAAAAAAGGGCCTAATAGCCCAGTTGTTTGTTGCCAAATAACAAAAAACCCCGAAAAATCGGGGCTTTATGCAACTGGACCCTAATGCCGCAAACCAGCGCGGCATAACTTTCGGTGAAGGATTTTTTCAAAAATCACTGCAAAAAGAGATAGAAATTGAGTGAAGAACGTATTTGAAAAAACACTTTACTGGAAGTTAAGTGGTTGCGGGGGCCGGATTTGAACCGACGACCTTCGGGTTATGAGCCCGACGAGCTACCAAGCTGCTCCACCCCGCGTCCGAAAACGTGGCAAATACTACGCTGACAACTCCAGAAATGCAAGTCATCCATAGGATTGGTTCGAAGGCGATTCTTATACGCGCAATGCGCATCTTTGTCAAGAATCATCGGCCACCAAGAGGCAGCTCACGGCGATGGGCCTTTTACTTTTATAAACCGATTTTGTGTCGTCATGCCAGCCGCAAAGCAGGCCAACCGTCGAAGAAAGGCACGGGTACCTGAAATGGCGGAAAAAGATGACGCTGTGGGATTCCCTGATGCTTTAATAACACAACAGCTAAATAATGTAATAGGACGAAACTTATCTTCGTTCTTCTTCTAATAGTACGATCGCAGCCTGTGTTCTGTTACGCACATTAAGTCGCCTGAAAATCGACTCCAAATGCGACTTCACGGTTCCTGCACTGATGTTTAATGTCCGACTAATTTGTTTATTAGAAGCGCCTGATGCAATCAGTTGCAGAACCTCATGCTGCCTCTCACTCAGTTTTCCTTTTACACTGTTATCAACACTCCACCCTTCATAGATCACGCCATCATCCGGTAAACAGACCATACCCATCGACACGGTTTTTAATGCCTGAGCAATAGAATCAACGGGCGATGTTTTAAGAACGACCCCCATAACATGGTGTTTCAGATAGTTATTCAAAATATGTCTTTCAATAGAATCAACCATAATAATCACACTGACGCCAATATATTTCTCATGCAGAGTTTCCAGGAAAAAACTGTACTCTCCATTTTCTTTATTACAATTTAGTAAAATAAAAGCGTTTTTCATCCTCTCAAGGCAAGGCCATACATCGTCAATTTCCTTTACGCCAACAATATTGACATCGTGCATAAAATCATTCAGCCCAACAGATAAGCCCTGAATGAAAACAGGGGATTTGTCAATAATAAGAACATTCACTGTGCAATCTCCATTTACCTTTATTTTAAAATGCCATATTTAAAAATGCCCTCTAAGAAGTTTTAGCCTATCTTGAAAGATATGATGTCACGCCATTTGGCATATGCCGTTTACCTTATAGACACATCTATATTTACTCGAACATACTGACATAATAACTTCAGTCAAAAACCCTCAAAGAGGAATATCATTAGCAATGAAATATTATCTTAAAATAAGATCTGATGGAGTAATGATTTCATGAGCGCATAACATATTTAGCGCAATGGATTTTAAAAAAATAAATAAATGGCCTATGTCATATTACATGACATCGCTAACAAAATGACTGATGTATTTCACTCTCCTTAACTGTTAACGTTTTCCCAAATCGTCATTTATTTCCCTTCATGACTTTATTTTTATCATCCGGGGAATAAGATAAGGAAAAAATATGTCATTCAAAAATTGGATAACGGGGAAAAATAAAAAACCAGAGAATGTCGATCCCTCCCAAGGGGAAAATCCGCATTCCACGTTAAACGATCAAGTGACGTCATCATCAAAGGCGTTAACATTAGCAGATATCGCTCGCGGCATGCAGCATGCCGCTACCGCTGCCAATCAATTTATCGCTCACCAATACCAGCAAACGCTCGATCCTTTTTTTGAACGTGGTGCTGATGGCGCGTTAACCCCAAAGACAATTTCTATTCAACTCGATTCCCGACACCACGTCGAACTGCCGCTGGTTGCCCTTTCCACCCCAAGGGGGTTGATGCTGGAAAAAATGAAAGTGCAAATGACGGTGAGAACCGATGCGGTAAGTAAGGACGAAATAGCCTCACCTTTAGACGATTATAACATCAGTAATTTTCACGTCAGTATGTCGCCTTCAGGCAAAAACAAAAAAGGCAGAAATAGTCAGCACGTCGATATAGAAATGCAGTTCACTGCGCTCGAACCTCCGGAAAGCCTCATGCGATTAATTGATGACTATACCAATCTCGTTCTCCCCCAAATAACACAAGAGGAAAAAAATAATGGCTAACATTCCTGAAACGATCAATGAAGCTGGTCTCGATCTCATTAAGAGCTTTGAAGGACTGAAATTAACAAAGTATCTCGATACCGCAGGCAGATGGACCATTGGGTATGGACATTTAATACTTCCAGATGAAAATTTTGATAACGGTATTACTCTTCAGGAAGCCGACTTACTGTTACGTCAGGACTTAAAGACGGCGGAAACCGGCGTACAGCATTATGTGAATGTGGATCTCAACGGAAACCAATTTGGTGCACTAACGTCATTTACCTACAACCTCGGCGTAGAAAATCTGGAAACATCGACATTATTACGCCTGCTAAATCAGGGTAACTATGGTGCAGCTGCCGATCAATTTCCACGCTGGGATAAAGATGGCGAACAAGTTGTAGAAGGACTTCTGCGCCGCAGAGAAGCAGAAAGAACACTGTTCCTAACACCTGTCACACCGAACTAATATCCAACAAAACGCGAAAATAATCATCTCATAGAAAATATCATCATGGACACATTATGGATCTTTCAACATATCCTCTTATCTATGGCATTTTGATCAGCGACATTATTGCATCAATTTCAGGATTATTCGGTGGCCTCAGTATCTCCTTCTTTTGGCGCCCGCAGAAACTGAATAATTATGACAAATTTGTCGCTATATTAATTATCATCACCATCAGTATTTCAGCGGCTTTCTCATTGGTCGGTATTATTGCCGAATTACTGCACGTAAACATCAATAAAGTGGAGAATGCAATAGGATTAGGTTATCTGGTTGGTGCGATTAGCGTAGGCCTGGTTACGCTGCTGGCAAATTTCTTCAGCTATCGGGAGAATAACGACATCCTGGATGTCGCGTCGGAAATCAAGCAGGCGACAAAAGGCGTGCATTCGATCAATGAGGCTCGGGAAAAAACACCCGATGACAAGACCCCGTCAGACCATTAGCGCATGGTTCTCACCAATAGCTATTCTCATCAGCAATTAGTCTCGCCAGTCAACGTTCTCAAGAATACCGGTTCTCAGCCGTAAGTCGCTCATATAGCAGGAAGGCACCTCGCGGCCTTCCCGCTACCGCTTTATCCTTCCGACGAGTTCAAGTACCTCATCAATGCATGACTAATCAAACCAACGTCTACGTGTCAGCCCTTTCAGAGAAGGCGCCGCTGTTCAGGCGCCTTCGCTAGCATTATCTACGGGTTGCCGTACAAGGGCGTTACGTTTGGCTGTACGATATCCATGAGGATGTGATGGTACTGCTGAGACAGCGCGGTAATCTCTTCCGCGTTAAACGCCGCCTGCTGATAATTAAAACACAGCGTCAGTGCGTCATCGTCATAAACAGAGAGCGTCAAATCCAGCCGGGCCTGATGATTGGCAATATCCGCGATCTGATATTCAGTCTCATTGACCTGCACGGCCGGCGGCATAGCGGTCAGATAGTTAAAACTGACGGGGAAACGCAGCTTATCAGACCATCCTTTAGCCCGAACGTCGGTCATTAACACATCATAGGGCAGCGTCTGATTGTCCAAAATGGCATGGATCTTATTCTGGCTACGGGCCAAAAGCGTGCTGAAAGACGCCTGCGCAGGTGCATCATCGTAGTACGTCACCATGTTAACGAAACAGCCTATCGTGGTAGCATTGTCCGCCAGCATACGGTTCGACACCGGAATACCGATGGGCACATGGCGGTAGTTTGTAGTTTTGAGCAGCAGAGTAAAAGCGGTCAGCATGCAGACAAATGGCGTTGTGCGATGCTGCTGGGCATAGTGCTTGATCGCCTGCGTTAACGAATCAGACAAAATACACCAATAATTTTCTCCCTCCTGACTTTCACTAAGAGGAAACGCCGTCGCATCGGCACCCGCCGTCAGGTAATCCTCCATTTTATCCAGCCAGAACTGCCGCTCTCTTGGGTAGCACTGATCGTTGGTACGCCGTTGCTGTTGACGATAGCGCAGATAGCGCTCCTCACTGCCTATTCGATAGCTGCGATCGCCCGCGCTATAAGCACGGACGTAATCAATAAACTGATTGAAAAACAAGCCAATGGCATCATGATCGAATACCGTATGGTGCACACGTCCCAGCAGAATATGTCGCTGCGCCGTCAGCGAAATCAGATGAAAACAGATGAGCGGCGAATGTTCTAAATCCATCTCTGGCGTATTGGCCAGCTCCAGCAGCTGTCGGTCGCTCAGCGTCGTCGCCAGCCCACCGGGAGAGAAAGCCGTCAGTCGTTCAATCGGGATCGCTCCGATTGGATAATCCCCCTCAAGGCATTGCAGACGATCCAGATCGAAACGCGTCCGCAATACCGGATTGCCTTCCAGAATACGCCCAAGACTCCATTCCACGGCAGATTCATCCAGTGTACCGTCTATCGTCAGGCGAAAAGCCAATTGATAGACCGACGGCTCTGGACTGAGCTGATCCAGCGTCAGGAAATAACGCTGCTGCGATGACGGAGTGAGCGCCTCAATCTCCGTTGTCCCCTCGTCAAACGTGGGATCGTCATCGTTAACATAGTAAGGGACGATGAAAGCCAACAGATGGGGCGTTGCGTTGTTGAAAAACAACGGGTAATCAATGTCGCTAAACAGTCGTTTTCGAATCAGTAGCCTGGCGTTCATCGCCTGAAGCGAATCGCCCCCTAAATCGAAAAAGTTATCGTTGGCACCGAGTTCACGAAAACCAAGCACTTCCTGCCAGATATCAATCAGTTCCTGTTCCAGCTCATTGCCTGCGGTTTTAACCGGATATCCTAACTCAGGGCGCTGCGGACAAGGCGCAGGCAGCCGGCTCACATCCAATTTCCCGTTAGGCAGTTTGGGTAGAGTTTCCAGCATAATAAAATGGGACGGATGCATCGCTCGCGGCAGTTTGTTCTGCAAGAAGCGGCGCAGATCGTTCGCGGCAAGCGACGGGTTACGACTGACCAGATAGGCCACCAGACGCTGACGCCCATTTTCCTGCATCGGCCGCACCAGCGCTTTGTCGATATCGCCATGCTGACGTAACGCGATTTCGATCTCTTCGGGCTCGATACGAATACCATTAATCTTAATCTGGCGATCGATACGCCCCAGATACACGATCTCCCCATCCGGCGTCCTTTTTCCCAGATCGCCGGTGCGATGTCCCCAGTCGCTTTTACCGGCTCGCACATGGCTGAAAAAACGCTGCTGCGTTAATTCGTCGCGATTAATGTAGCCACGGGCGACACCTTCCCCAAAGGCACAAATTTCCCCTTCTTCCCCTTCAGCCACGGGACGCAGATTCTCATCCACAATCAGAATTTCGCTACCACGCAGCGCTTTACCGAGCGTTACACCTTTTCCCGGTACCAATTCGGTGAACGAGCAGTTGGCCGTTGTTTCCGTCGGGCCATACAGATTAAAAAGCCTGACATCCGGGATCTGCTGGAACGTGCGCTCTTTTAAATCAAAAGAGACGGGTTCGCCAGAGAGAAAAACGGTTTTGGGTAACGCCCACGCGTGAGAAGAGGTCGCCTGATAGCGCAGCAGTTCATCCCAAACGGTCGGCACGCAGTAAATGGCGCCATCCGGATGCTGTTGGTGCCAGCGTAATAAAACGTCCGGTTCATTCAAACTATCGGCGGGCAAAATAAACAGGGTGTCGCCACGTAATAAAGGCGCATAAAGCTGTGTCACGGCGGCGGCAAAACTGAGTGACGATGTCAGAGGGAGCGTCGCTCGCGTCGCTGGCCACACATCCTCATTAAACCAGTTCAGATAATAACTCAGGTTCCGGTGCTCAATGGCCACCCCTTTTGGCTTCCCGGTAGAACCGGAGGTATAGAGAATATAGGCGAGATCGTTTTCACAAACGGGTGGCAGCACAGCGACCGGTTCAACCGGATAATGAATATCCTCTAGTACGAGCGTAGAGGAAAAAACGTTATCGATAGCCGTTTTATTTACCATCGAACGCGTGGAAATAAGTAAAAATGCCGACGAGTCATCAAGGATCTGAATGATTCTTTCTGACGGATGAAAATGTGAGAGCGGAACATAGGTATACCCAGCTTTTAAAATAGCCAGTAAGACCACGGGCATCATGACCCCAGGTTCCAGATAGACGGCAATTCTGCCACGTTTATTATTCGGGTAGTGTGATAACAGATAGTCGGCCAAAAGACGTGACTGTGATTCGACTTGTTGATAGTTCAGCCTGTCGCCATTAAATTCCACCGCCGTCCTATCGGGGCTTTTCAGTGACCATTCAGAGATAATTTCAACGATCGTTTTTCTATTCTTCATCATTTTCCTTCCATATTGTAAAAGGATGCTTTTGCGGGAATGGTTCTAACGCGACGTCCGGTATCTCACACGGTGAAAAATGAATGCTGTAAAAATGAGAACACGTAACGATGGGTTCGTCATGCTAATACCAGGAAAGACACATAAAATAACGCGCATGCCTGAGTATGGGTTTAACAAATAAAAGACATTATTGCCTATATCCCAAAGGGACTATGCCAGAATGCGAAAGTCCCCCCGTACCCTGACGGGTATTTTTTTCCCTTCCCTTTGCTATTTTTTATTGACAGTGCATCACACCCTATTCGCAGATAATTGGAGGTTCCGATGGATTCACAATTTATCGGTTCGGTTATTAATGCGTTACCGCTGGAAAATATGATTAGCGGGCCTTTACAGGCAATGATTAACGCACAGGTTCAAGCCAGCAAAGCCTATACGGATTTTTTATTATCCGTATGCATTCAGAATAATAAAGCGGTCGCTATTCAATTTGATTATGACGAAACGCTTATTGATGAAAGCGGAGTCGCAAAAGGCGCGGTGACAAAAACGATGCGCATACCGCTCATTGCCGCCATTACCCATCCGATTATTTCTATTGAAGAAGGGACAATCGATTTCGAGCTTGAGGTAACGCAGAGTGAATCGTCATCCGATGACACCGGAGAAGACGGCAATCTGGCGGCTTCACTGGGATGGGGAGCTTTCAAGGTCAAAATGGCCGGTCGGGTATCACACAAGTCAGCGCAAACCCGAGCGACGGACACGCGTGCCAAATACAGCATTCACACGCAGGTAAAACGTCAACCTGCGCCTGAGGCGCTCATGCGCGTCATCGATTTTCTGACCGATGCCGCAATCAGGCCCAGTATTCCCAATGGGGAAAGCACGCCACAAGCTGCGGAAAACACCGCCCCACCTGCGTCTGCGGAGCAGCAAGAAGCGTCATCATAAGCAAAGAACATTATTCAGCGGCATAGCCCATGTGTGCCGTACCTGCATAACGCGTAAAAGGATGCCCGGCGTGACTCCCTGGCATCACCAGAGGATCAGACCATGGCATCGGCAAGAGTGCTCCATACCTTATTTGAACAGCAGTGGCATCAGACGCCGGACGCCATCGCCCTGAGAAGCGATACCGAAACATTGACCTATCGGCAATTGGAGCAGCGTGCGAACGCCATGGCGAGCGCGCTGTTGCAACGGGGCGTAAAGCCACAGGATGTTGTCGGTATTTATTTGAATAAAAGCCCGAATCTGATCGTCAGCCTGCTCGGCGTATTGAAAACCGGAGCATGCTATTTACCGCTTGATCCTTACTATCCACACGAACGTCTGGATTATATGGTCAATCATGCCGATTCACGTCTGGTGATCACTGACGATGAACACGCGCTTAAGCTGGCACCGGGCCACCGTGAGATCGTTGACATCAACCAGCTCGATCTGAGCACACAGGCTACCCCAGCGCTTCCCACCGTCAGCGAGGAAGACCTGTGCTACGTGATGTATACCTCCGGTTCTACCGGAACGCCAAAGGGCGTCATGGTCAGCCATCGCACGGTGATCAATTACCTGGTGTGGATGCAAAACGCCTTCGGACTGCATCACGAAGACGTTGTCCTTAATCAATCCACGTTCAGTTTTGACGTCTCGGTGTGGGAAATTTTCTGGCCGCTGATCGCCGGTGCCAGCTGTGCGGTGATCACCGAGGACGCCAAGTACGATCCGCTGTTACTGGCAGAATTTATGTGCCGCCATCAGGTCACGGTGGCGCAGTTCGTACCGACGGCACTGCGCGTCATTGTTGATGCGCACGTGCTATCCCGCTGCACATCCCTATGCCATATCTTTTCTGGCGGCGAAGCGCTCGATCAAACGCTGGTTAACGATCTTTCCCTGCAATATCCGGGGAAAATCCACAACCTCTACGGCCCAACCGAGGCCACAATATTTGCCTGCCACTGGCTCTGCCAACCGGAAGCAGAAGAAAAAATCGCCCCGATTGGCAGACCAATCCCACACGCCATCGCTTATGTGCTGGATGAAGCGCAGCAGCCTGTCGATGTCGGAGAAAGCGGCGAGCTCTATCTGGCAGGAGATATTCTGGCCAAAGGCTATCTGCATGCGGAAAAGTTGACACAGGAACGATTTGTCGATGATCCGTTTAGCCATCAGTCTGGGCAAAAAATGTATAAAACCGGTGACTGGGTTAAGCAGCGGGCCGATGGCGTGCTGGAGTTCATTGGTCGCATAGACAGTCAGGTTAAATTACGCGGACACCGTATTGAGCTGGCGGAAATAGAAACGCACTTGCAGGCGCTGCCACAAATTAACCACGCCGCCGTTATTCTCGAAAAACGCCCGGAAAGCGCAGCGCCATCGCTCTCCGCGTTTTATGTACTACGGCATCAAAAGCGCATCGATATTCAGGAGATAAAAGCACACCTTGCCAAGATGCTGCCTTTCTTCATGGTGCCTTCCCATTTCGTCGCGTTGGAAAAAATGCCCACGCATCCCAATGGAAAAATTGATAAATCCAAACTGTGTTCCTATGCAAATAACTAATGGTGAAAAAATGTCAAATGACAAAGCAATATTACCTTCCGAGATAGAAAAAAATATTATTTCTATCTGGCGGACCGTACTCAATAATCCGAAGGTCTCCATTCAAGAGAATTTCTTCGATGCAGGAGGAAACTCCCTGCTGATGTCCAAGGTTTATCGCGAAATAAAAAACAAAATAGAGTCACCGATCTCTATTGTTGATTTATTCCAATACCCAACGGTACAGATGCTAAGCAAACGTATTAGCGAAATACACGCTGGGAAATCAAGCAGCAAGAAGTAATTACGCCAAAAAGCGTATCGATACTCTAAATAATTCGAGTTTCAGGAAGGCGGCAAGCGAAGGAATCCCGATGAGCTTACTCAGGTAAGTGATTCGGGTGACTGAACGTAGCCAACGCACATGCAACTTGAAGTATGACGAGTATATGCTCCAGGGGAATAACCGCCCTGTAATGGGTAATGCATTTCATCATCCTTATTTCACTGATAATAGGTGGTAATACCATGTCTGCAAATCAATTGAATTCCGCAGCAGTAAAAGCGAAGGTGGCTTCGGCAATTAAAGTTGTACTGAGTCACCAAAATTCATCCAAGCCCGCTAACTATTATGCGATTGGCCAGAAAGTCCTCCCTTATGTCAGAAAATATTGGGGGACAAAGTCTGTTCCTGCTATTCCTGTTTCAATCAAAGCATCATTGCAACATCCGTCAGCATCTGGCCTGCAAAGTATCATCAGCCGGATTACTGCTGAAATCGCGGGTAGCAAAAAGTAATTCACGTTTAATTTAGTTGTCCCTTCTATATTCACGGCGTAGGACGTCGACCTTTCTTTCTCTGGAAATATTCAGCGAGAGAAGGTTAACGGCCTGCGCCGTGAAAGGAGGCGAATATATTCACGGTGAGGTAATGAAATGAAACAGCAAGAACAGTTCCGCGATAAGGATATTGCTATTGTAGGAATGTCGGCCCGCTTTCCCGGTGCGGAAGATACCGCGATATTTTGGCAAAACCTGTTGGACGGCGTGGAGACGATCAGCACATTCAGTGAAGAAGAACTGAGGGAGTCAGGCATTGAAGAAGAGATGATCGCCTCGCCCAACTATATTCGCCGTCGGGGAATTTTGGGTAACGCACAGCACTTTGACGCTAATTTCTTTGATATCACACCGCGCGATGCTGAAATTATGGATCCCCAGCATCGCGTCTTTTTGGAATGCTGCTGGCACGCGTTTGAAGATGCCGGCTACGTCCCAGCCACCTACCCCGGTAAGGTTGGCATCTTCGGCGGAACAGGAACCGCCTGGCATTTGAGTAAAGTTAACGCCCACCCTGAAGTACAGAAGTATGCCAGCGGCGCATCGGTCGTCACCAACAATGATAAAGATTACGTAACGACCCGGGTTTCTTACAAGCTCAACCTCAAAGGGCCAAGTGTTAACGTACAGACCGCCTGTTCAACTGCGATGGTCGCCGTCGTGATGGGCATGAATAGCCTGTTGAACGGGGAAAGTGACTTGATCGTTGCAGGCGGTGTTTCCGTAGATACGCCAGAACGTCGGGGCTATCCTTATATGCAAGGCGGTATGGAATCCGCAGATGGCCGCTGCTATGCCTTTGACTCCCGCGCCAACGGCACCGTGTTCAGCCGCGGAGCTGGCGTCGTGTTACTAAAGCGCCTGAACGACGCCGTGCGCGACGGCGACCACATTTACGCCGTGCTGAAAGGCGGCGCAGTAAATAATGACGGTAACCTGAAAGCCGGTTTTACCGCGCCGAGCATCGACGGGCAGATCGCCGTTGCCAAACAGGCAATCACCAATGCGCAACTTGATCCCGCCACGATCAATTTTGTTGAAGCCCACGGCACCGCGACGGCGCTGGGCGATCCGATTGAGTTCACCTCGCTGACACAAACATTTCAGGAATATACGGACAAAACCCAGTATTGCCGTCTGGGCTCGGTGAAAACCAACATCGGCCATACGGACGCGGCATCAGGCATGGCCAGCCTCATCAAAGCCTCACTGGCGCTGGAAACCGGCAAACTGCCAGCCTCACTCCATTTTGAATCACCAAACCCTAACATTGAGTTTGAAACCAGCCCGTTCATCATGAATACCGAGCTCAGCGAGTTGGAACCGTCAGAGACACCACACCGTGCACTAGTGAACTCTTTCGGCGTCGGTGGCACCAATGCCTGCGTCATTCTGGAAGCCGCCCCGCAGCTAAAATCGGGCGATACCCATGACGGCAGCCTGCTGGTTTTGCCTTTCTCCGCCAAAAGTCGCACGGCGCTGGAAGACATGAAACGCCGCCTGCGCGATTACCTCAGTACGCATGACGATGCCAATCTGGCAGATATCGCCTACACCCTACAGGTTGGGAGACAAAAGTTCTCACATAGCACGGCCATTATCGGGAAGGATCGTGATTCCCTGCTGGCCAAGCTGGATCAACCGTCACTGGTCGTGACTCAGCAGAGTAAAAGCAAAAAGTCCGTCGTGTTTATGTTCCCAGGACAGGGCAACCAGTATGTCAATATGGCGCGTGAGTTGTACGACACCTACGACGTCTTCCGCGCGAGCATGGATCAATGCTGTGACTATCTGGAACCGATTCTGGACGTCAACCTGACGTCTATTATCTTTCAGGACGGCGACGATACCGCCGAGTCCCGTATCAATGAAACCCAGTTTACCCAACCGTCCTTGTTCGTGGTGGAGTACAGTCTGGCAAAACTGTGGATGTCATGGGGCATTCAGCCGGAGGTCATGATTGGGCACAGCGTGGGGGAATACGTAGCGGCGTGTTTGTCCGGTGTATTCTCACTGGAAGATGCGCTGAAAGCTGTAGCGCTGCGGGGCAAAATGGTACAGGCATTGCCCGCAGGGGACATGCTTGCGGTTCTGCTTGATGAAGAAAGCCTGAAGGCAAAACTTCACGGCAGCAAACTGGAAATTGCCGCGGTTAACTATCCTGGACTCTGCGTCATCGCCGGTGCTTCAAACGATATCGCCCGTTTTCAACAGCAGTTGGAAGACAGCAATATTTTCTGTAAACACCTGGATACCTCGCACGCGTTCCACTCACACATGATGGAACCGATGCTCCCTGCCTTCAAAAAGGTCATCGACAGCATCGAGCTCCATGCGCCGAAAATCCCTATTGTCTCGACCGTCAACGGCGAATGGATGAGTGAAGACATCGCTAAAAGCAGCGATTATTGGGTTGGACACGTTCGCCACACCGTTCTGTTCTCTCATGGCTTCAAAACGCTGATGGCTGACGAGCATCATGACTTCGTGTTCCTTGAAGTTGGACCGGGGCGTTCACTGGAGTCGTCCGCCAAGCAGCATTTCAGCGCGGAAGACGGTGCCTTGATTTATGCCTCATTACCCACGGCAAAAGATGTTGCGTTATCCGGCGAGCATCTCCTCTCAACGCTTGGTGCGCTTTGGGCTGGTGGTGTAGACGTTCCCTGGCATCTGCGTCATTCAGAACAGCACCGTCGCCGCATCCCGCTGCCCGGCTATCCTTTCGAACGTAAACGCTTCGCCCTGCCGGCGCTGTCGTCAGCCAGCTCTGACGCGCAGAGTGAACAATCCGTTAAGGCTAAAAAGAGGAAACAGGCCGATATCGGTGACTGGTTCTATATGCCGACCTGGAAAAAAACCATTCCAGCGAAATACATGGCGGGTAAACGCGTTGAAACCGAGAACACCTGCTGGTTGCTCCTGACGGATACACAAGGCATCGCCGAACGCACGAAACAGATACTGGAAAAGGATGGGCATAAGGTCTTTTTCGTCAGCCCGGGAACGCAGTATCAGGAAGCACTTTCCGAAGGCCGATATACCCTCAACGTAGCTTCACGCGCCGACTATGTCCGGTTACTGAAAAGCCTGACGGAGCAAGGGCTACGTCCATCGCGTATCCTGTATTTATGGAACCTGACGGCAGAGGAACAGGTACAGCCGCTTGAGCACACCTATCTCTCCTCACCGCTGAATACGTTCTACCCTGCGCTCTATCTCCAGCAGGCACTGGTGAATGAGAATTTGCTGGACGATCTACATATCACTTTCGCCACCAGCAACACATTCAGCGTAATGGGCGAGCGCATCGCTTCCCCAGAGAATGCGCTGCTGGTAGGGCCTTCACGCGTGTTCTATCACGAATACCCTGAAGTCCAATGCCATCTGGTGGATATCGATCTTAAACAAAACGCCGTACAGCTTGATGAATTTGCCCACAGCCTGATAGCAGAAAGCCATATTGCAACACACGGTAATCTGGTGGCCTACCGCAGCAATCAGCGCTGGGAAGAAAGTTATCAGGCCGTCCATCTGAAACAGGACGATCTCGGTTTACCTGCGGACTTGAAAGACGACGGCGTCTACCTCATCACCGGCGGCCTCGGCGGATTAGGGTTACTACTCGCCAATCATCTGTCAGAAAAAAGTCGTGCTACGATCATTCTGACCTACCGTGCCGCATTACCGCCGCGTGAAGAGTGGCAAGCCTGGATCCAACAGCATCCGGTTGACGATCCTATCAGTGAGAAACTGGCGAGCGTTTTACGTCTGGAAGACCGTGGTAACACGATACATCTGGCACAGGTCGACGTGAATGACTATCACGGTATGCGTGACATGTTATCCGCATTCCCGCAGGTCGACGGGGTGTTCCACACCGCAGGTGTAGCCGGCGGCGGCATCATTCCGCTGAAAAATGACGCCGATTGCGCCAACGTGCTCGATCCCAAAGTCGTAGGTTCGCTCATTTTGGATGAGTTGCTACAGGACAAACAGCCTGACTTCTTTATTTTATTCTCTTCCATCACCTCCATTGTCGGCGACGAAGCCCGCATTGATTATTGCTCGGGTAATGCGTTTATGGATGCATTTGCGCATTACCGCAACCAGCACCGGCGCGGACGTACCGTTTCGCTGAACTGGGGAAAATGGGGCGATGTGGGAATGGCTGCCCGTTGGGACAAGCAGTTACAGGAGAAGAAAAACAGCAAGCAGGCTGCTGTTGAGGAAACCAAAGGAAACCTGCTGACCTATCTTGAGCGCGAAGGCATGCAGGAAAGCTATCAGGTCAATCTCACCGTGCAAGACTGGGTCATCGATGAGCACCGCCTCGCGAAGCAGCCCTCACTGGTGGGCGCGACAATCTTATCGCTGCTGCATGAGTTCATGACGTGCTTTAAGCCTCAGGAAAGCCTTCAGGTCAAAAATCTGATGCTGACTAAGCCCGTTATCTATACCGATACCTGGCCACGACAGATGAGGCTATTCATCACATCAGAAGGGAAAGGCTATAAATTCAGCCTCAAGACTCGGGGTGTACTTGAACTGGCATGGCAAGAGCACGCGTTCGGGGGAATCGGCCACGGCGCCCCAACGGCTGACCTTACACCACAATCGATTGACGCCATTAAACAACGCTGCACCACGCAGGTTCCCTACGCGCCGTTTATCACTGAGCTGGATAATGCCAACACGGGCGAAAATTTCCTGTCGTTCAGCCAGCGCTGGAACAACCACCGCGAGATCGTTCAGGGCCATAACGAATGGCTGATACACAAAGTGCTGAAGGACGACTATACGCACGACCTTACCCGCTACCCGTACCATCCCGCAGTGATTGATGCCACGGCAATATCCTGCCTGTCATTGATTACACAGGAGAATTTCCTGCCTATCAGCTATGGCAAGATGACCTTCTTATCGCCACTGGGGAAAGAGTGCTACGTCCACGCCAGGCTCAAGCAGGCTTATCAGCCGCAGGATAACGCCATCGTCATGGATATCACGTTCCTTTCACCAGAGGGCGTTCCGCTGCTGGTACTGGAAAACTACACGCTGATGAAGATGACGATGGGCAACCAGCTCGCGACATCCGAAAACACATCAACGGCAGCGATAGCCGCAGTAAAAGTGAATCTGGCAGATAAAGACATTCTGTTGCCAGAAGGGCTGGATGCAATAAAACGCCAGCTCGCACATCTGGAATTTGAACAGTTAGTCGTCGTTACCAGCGATCTGGACCAGCTCATTTATGAGTCGATCCCTGAGCAGGAAACGCCTGAATTCATCTTGCAGGATAGCGATGCTACGGAAGGGTATGCCAGACCCGCTCTCTCTGTGGATTACGTTGCGCCAGAAAATGACATTGAGAAAGAGATCGTCAAAGTCTGGCAGTCCATTCTGGGGATTTCGGGTATCGGCGTTAATGACAGCTTTACTGAACTGGGCGGTAACTCACTGCTGGCAGTACAGGTCGTGTCTACCGTTTCCGGCATCTTTGAAATCGATATCCGCGTTGATCTGTTTTACCAGAACCAGACCGTGCAAGGGTTAGCAGCGCTGATCCTTACTGAACTGGAAACCTTATTGCAGGAATAAGCGCACGGCCGCCTTCGGCATGTATCTCGAAGGCGGCCGCTGCTGTAAAAACCGAATGTCACAAAATGAGACTCGATAATGACGCAGCTTCCCACCGCAAAACTGACCTCGCTTAGCCTGGATGAACTCAAAAAGCTGGCAAGAGAAAAGAAGAAAACGAGCCATACATCCTCAGGTAAAACCATTACTCCGCACGCAACGCCAGGAAGAGTCCATTTCCCCATGACCAGCGCGCAGAAGCGTATCTGGATGCTCTCCCAATACCTTGACGATAGCCTGGTCTATAATAATCCGTATGTGCTTGCCTGCAGAATCGAGCACGACATGGAGCCGCGGCGCGTACAGCAAACGCTCGACTATCTGATACAACAATATGACATTCTGCGTACGACATTCCGGCTGGTCGATAACGATGTGTGCCAACACATCGCCAACGATATGTCTTTTCCGTTTAGCTTCGAGGATATCTCCGCGTTCAGCGAAGAAGATATTGAAAAATACGTTTCAGAAACGGCCAAAGCGAAAGGAAATATTGTTTTTGATCTGGAGAATGGCCCATTGGTTTATCTCCATATGACCAAAACCCATCAGCACGATTATGTCCTGTTCCTGACTTTTCATCACATTATTTCCGATGGATGGACGGTCAATGTGTTCTTCAAAATGCTGATGGAAAACTATTTTCGTTTGTTGCAAGGAGGGACATTACCTATCGAGAAAACGCTCCAGTTTGCCGATTACGCACTGGCGGAAGATCGGTGGTATAGCGAGGGCGAATACCAAACCGGTCTTGCCTACTGGGCGAAGAAGTTGGACGGCATCACGGGGCAGTTGGAGCTGGCAACGGACTCCCCTCGTCCAGCTAAAATGAGCACCGCAGGCGGCATCATAAGCCAGTTCTTTGACTCCTCTTTCTGCCAGCGTTTGCAAAACTGTGCGGCACGGCATCAGGCAACGCAATTCCACGTTATCCTCACGGCATACCAACTCCTGCTGCATAAATATAGCGGGCAGCAGGAAATCATCATCGGCGCACCGTTTGCCAACCGCAATTTATCTGCCACGCAAAACATGATGGGGCTATTCATGAATACCCTACCACTACGTTTTGATATCGATCCTGATGCCAGTATCGCTTCGCTGATTGAAGACGTACGCGTCGAATGCGAAGAAACCCTGAGATACCAGGATGTGCCGTTCAACTATATTCTGGATGAGATTACCTATGTGCGTAATCCCCAGATCAATCCAATCTTCCAGGCAATCTTGACGTATCAGGTCTTTCCCCATTTTCACAGCAGCCATGGCGGGTTCAAATATAAACCGTTAAAAGTGGATTACGGCACGGCCAAACTGGATCTCAACTTATGGGTAGAAGAAGATAAAGATAGCGACGGCCTACTGTTCACCATGAACTACAGCAGCGCGTTATTTTCCAGCAATACCATCCAACGCATGCTGAATGACTTGCGGACGATGCTTGAGACCTTAATTAACCAACCGCAGCTCACCGTACGGGAGATTTCGCTGTTAGGTGACGAAGAACGTAGCGCGACGATTGCACAATGCCGCCCAACCGCTAACACGCTCCCACCAACCGTTCATCGGCAGTTTGAACAACAGGCACAGCAGAGGCCGAATGCTATCGCGGTTCGCTGTGAAGGACGCACACTGACCTACGCTCAGCTCAATGAACGGGCGAACCAGTTGGCTCATCAGCTACAGAAAGACGGGCTCGCTCATGGGGAGTGTGTCGCGTTATTTATGCCTAAAAGCGAGTATTACGTCGTCGCGATTCTGGCCGTGTTAAAAGCAGGCGGATGCTATGTCCCAGTCGATATGGAGCTTCCTGCACAACAGGTTGAGTTCATCCTGCAAAACTCTACCGCCCGCTGTGTCATCATCGACGAACAGACGCCCGGTGACATACTCCCCTGCGTCTACGTAAGACAAAATCGCAGTATGATGCCGGTAAGCAACCCATCGCAGCCACAGATTACGGATGGTCCGGCTTACATCATTTATACCTCGGGCAGTACCGGCAAACCTAAGGGCGTTCAGGTCAAACACTCACAGCTAAGCCACTACTGTCAGGCTATTCAGCCCGTGCTCAACCTACCGTCCGATGCCCGCTACGGCATGTTTTCATCCTTCACCACCGATTTGGCACACACGGTGCTCTTCCCCGCACTGATCCATCAGGGCCAATTGGACGTAATCACGACGGAGTTACTCCGCGATCCACAGAAACTATTCGCTTATCTGGCGCACTATCCCGTCGATTGTATCAAGATCACACCGTCCCATTTAGCGACATTACTGACGTCACCGCAGGCCGAGGCGTTATTACCTCGTCAGTTGTTGGTCATCGGCGGAGAACGCGTTCCTCTGTCGCTCATCAAACGCGTACGTGAGTTCCATCCTCCTTGCCGCATTCTGAACCATTATGGCCCAACCGAGTGTACGGTCGGTGTCACTACCTATCCGGTACCAGAGGATCTTAGCGCGCTCTCCGGTGACTACTTACCCATCGGTAAACCCCTGTCCGATAGCCATGTCCTGCTGCTCGATCCTTATCACCAGTTAGTTCCTGCCGGTCTGCCGGGTGAAATTTATCTGGGTGGTTCACATGTGGCGGAAGGATACATCGGCCTACCGGAGCAAAATCACACACGCTTTATCCCCCACCCTTACCTTGAGGGTGAGCGGCTTTATCGTAGCGGTGACAAAGGTCGCTTCCTGCCTGACGGCAATCTTGAATTTATGGGACGTTTGGATCGCCAGGTTAAAGTGCGCGGCTACCGCGTTGAGCTGGCAGAGATCGAACAGGCATTACAACAGGTCGCTAATGCGACTCACGTAGCGATTAAACAAAACACGCTTCCCCACGGAGAAGCCGTTTTAACCGCCTATGTGTGCGGTATTACCGACGCTCATCAGACCGAGGTAAAAGCAGCACTGCAAAAGAAACTGCCAGACTATATGCAGCCCGAACGCTGGGTATGGCTAGAGGCGATGCCATTAACCGCCAGCGGTAAGATAAACTATGCCGTGTTACCTCTGCCCTCAGCGGAAAAGCGCGAATCGCTTCATACCCCAGAGAATCAGCGCGAACGCGACCTGCATGACATTTACCGTGATATTTTACAAAACGATGCCATTGATACGCAGGAGAGTTTCTTCACGCTTGGCGGGAATTCTCTCAGTGCATTAAAGCTCATCCTGAACATTAATCAGCACTTCGGCACCTCTCTGTCTCTGGGGCAACTGTTCGAAAACAGCAGCATTGCGCAGTTGGCGCGTGTGATTGACGAAAAAGGAACCCAGACTCAAGCCGCAAGGGTGACAATCAACCGTGGTCAACCAGAAAATAAACCCACGTTGCTTTTGATCCACCCAGCTGGCGGTAACGTGCTGTGCTATTCCGCGCTGGCGCGTGAATTGGGCGAGAGCTACCCCGTCTACGGTATTCAGGTGCCTGATTTCAGCGTCAACCAGCCTTATAACGCCGATATCAAAGCACTTGCCGCGTTCTACCTCTCACAGGCAGGCGACATCGTTCATCACTCTCGTTTGGTTCTGGGTGGGTGGTCTCTCGGCGCAACCATTGCCTTTGAAATGTCACAACAACTCGCGGCAAAAGGCATAACCCCCACGGTATTAGTCCTGGATCAACCTGCTCCAGAGATCAACATCGACGGTTCAGCAGACATGCACGAGACTGAACGTCTGGCGTACTTTGCGCATAAAGTGGCCCTATTTACCGGAACGTCTTTCGATCTGTCAGAGCAGTCACTTGCAGACATGAGCAACGCACAACGCACGTCACGCTTTCTGGCTGAATTTAAACGGGCGGGGCTGGTTCCTGAGTCAATTGGACCCAAAGCGTTTCAAGATTTTCTCACTATCCTGCAAACCCATATCTATGCAACGGACGCTTACCGTAGTGAGCCCTACTCGGGTGATGTACTGGTCGTCGAGGCGGAGGATATTTTGCCCGGCCGCATCCGCCTGCCGGAGTCTGGTCTGGGGTGGCGTCGCTTTACGTCAGGCTGCCTGACGGTACTGCCGACATCCGGCGACCATATTTCAATGATGAACGCCCCACATATTTCGCGTATAGCCGAACAGCTCAAGAAAGTATTGCGATAACACATCCGCCGTCTGTGGTTTCAAACCCAGAACGGCGGCTTTATGACGTAAGCGAGGAGAAAACATGGGCCATCCCCCGTCGTTAACCGTTTGGCGATATCTGATATCACGCGATGCGCTTCTGACCATTATCATACCGGTCATTATTTACAACATCGCATTTCTACTATGGGGGGCGGGCAGCGCACTATTAATTACCGCGATCTATTCCGGTATCCTGCAATTATTCAGCCGTTGGCAGGGCTATCTGCCAATCATTGCACTCATTCTGGTTTCGGGGCTTAGTCACTACCTTTATCTCGAAGGAATAATGCTGCTTGGTATCCATCAGGAGAGTGTCTTTTTATCGATCAGCGGTGCACTTTCCACCGTGATTATTTTTACCATTTACAGCATCAAGGGACGTCCGGTCATACAAATTCTGGCGGAACAAGCTACGCCAGACCTTAAGACGCTCCCCGTTTATGGCACGCCGCAGTATGTCAGAGTCTGGAATGAAGTGTCACTGGTCTGGATTCTCGTCTACCTGGTGAAAGCCATCATCATTTACCTGCTTTCACGCCAGCCCGGATTACCGATGGATACCCTTGTCCTCATCAGCGGATGGCCGCTTACGCTACTGCTGGTGATTTTCAGTTTCCGGTGGCCAAAGCATCGTTGGACCTCGCACGCACATGATAACGCTTCCTGAGTCACTCAACAGGTAGTGCATCACCGAATAAATGATAAATATAGGGAATATTATGAGTCCGTTAGAAAACAAGCTGATTGTACTGGATCACCATCCTGATGGCCCTGTGCAGCTAGAGCATTTCAGGTTCGAAGAACGCCATATTAATGCACTACAACCTGGAGAATATCTAATTGAAAACAAATGGTTATCCATTGATCTTTATACGCGTCCACGGCTTAACAAGAATACGGCCTATGTAAGCCCGATCAAACGGGGCGAGGTCATTCAAGGTGAAACGATAGGCTACGTTGTAGCAACGAAGAATCCACACTTTCAGGTTGGGGACTGCGTGTTCACTTTTTCAGGCTGGCAGAAATATTATGTCGGTACGCCGCAGGATTTTATTACTCATCGTCTACCGTCAACGACGCTGTCACCTTCGATTTTTCTCAGCGTAGTCGGAACACCGGGACGTTCCGCTTATTTTGGTCTGAATAAAATAGCCAGACCCAAAGCGGGAGAAACGCTGGTGGTATCGGCAGCCTCAGGGGGGGTCGGATCCGTCGTCGGTCAACTCGGTAAACAGGCTGGGTGCCGGGTTGTCGGTCTGGCTGGTAGCGAAGAAAAGTGTCGCTATGTCGTTGACACATTAGGCTTTGACGCCTGCATTAATTATAAAGCAGATGACTTAAACCAAGCCTTGCGGGCCGCCTGCCCTAACGGGATTGATATCTATTTTGAAAACGTTGGCGGCAGAGTCTCACTTTTCGTGGCCAAACTGCTCAACGAAGGCGCAAGAGTCCCCGTTTGTGGCAGCGCGGCGATCTATAATCAAGGAAATGAGGTTGATGCCTCAAGCCCGGTGGCATTTTTCTCTTCTTTACCCGAAGCCCCTCTGAGCCGCTTTTTTCTCGTCACCGAGTGGTTCAAAGACTACGCAGAAGCGGACATTTGGCTACTCGATGCCGTGGAGAAAGGGAGATTAAAATATCGCGAGAACATTATTGAGGGAATAGAGAATGCGCCCCAAGCCTTTATCGACTTATTGGACAGCAAACACTTTGGCAAGCAACTGGTGCATCTGTAAGGCTGAGACCAGAAATTAAAGACAAAAAAATAGACGTCCATTGACGTCTATTTTTTATGTTGGTACCGAGGACGGGACTTGAACCCGTAAGCCCAATCGGGCACTACCACCTCAAGGTAGCGTGTCTACCAATTCCACCACCACGGCATCACAATTACTACTTTAAAACGCTTACTTCGGAATGTCACTCGCCGGCGTTGAAGGCGCAGCAGGCGTCGTCGTCTGCTCGGCTTTTTCAGGCTGGCTCAGGTTGTCCCAAGCGCCGCCTTTTTTCTGCAGCGAGCTCAGGTTGCCCAGTACGAGGCTGATAATGAAGAACAGAGTCGCCAGTATCGCCGTCATGCGGGTCATGAAATTACCAGAGCCGCTCGAACCGAACAAAGTGGCAGAAGCACCTGCTCCGAACGACGCTCCCATATCAGCACCTTTACCCTGCTGAAGCATGATCAAGGCAACCAGCCCGATCGATACTAACAGGAAAATCACTAATAGAGCTTCGTACATAGTCGTACCTGTTAACCGTTTTCCCCATGTCTCATGGAGAATGCTATATTCTGGCGGTAAACCGCGCGTCATTCCGCAAGTCAGATGTCTCGAACATCCCTTATCAAGCGGGTCTGAATACTAACTAAAGGATGTAACGTACGCAAGGGTAATTTGGTCACAGCAGGTTGATTGCAGAAAAAAACAGCGGCTTTCGACACGAGACACCTATCGAAAGCCTTATCTACCTGATTGGTGAATCAAAAAAGCCCTCAGCTGACAGCTTTCACCGCATCGGCAATACGGTTTGCCAGCGCGATGACGGTCTCTTCGTGTTCACCCTCAACCATGACGCGGATAAGCGGCTCAGTACCGGATTTACGCAGCAGTACCCGCCCGCGTCCGGCCAATTCTTTTTCCACATCCTGCGTAATCTGCTGCACATTTTTGTCTTCCAGCGGATCGTTTTCACCCGTAAACCGTACGTTGACCAGGATCTGTGGAAACAGCTTCATACCGCTGCATAGATCATGCAGGCTCATATGGTTTCTCACTATCGCGGTAAGTACTTGCAAACCGGCAATCACACCGTCGCCCGTCGTCGTTTTGTCCAGCAGGATCACATGGCCGGAGTTTTCTGCACCAATGCGCCACCCTTTTGCCTGCATCATTTCTAATACATAGCGGTCGCCCACCTTGGCGCGAGCAAACGGGATGCCGAGTTGCTTTAATGCAACCTCAAGCCCCATGTTACTCATCAGCGTGCCCACCGCACCGCCGCGCAGTTGCCCTTGGCGTAAGCCCTCACGGGCGATGATATACAGAATCTGGTCGCCATCCACTTTGTTGCCCAAATGGTCGACCATGATGAGCCGATCGCCATCGCCGTCAAAGGCCAGCCCAACATCCGCTTTTTCAGCCAGTACGCGAGCTTGTAGCTGCCTGACGTCGGTCGCCCCGCACTCTTCATTGATATTCATGCCATCCGGTTCACAGCCAATCGCAATGACTTTAGCACCAAGCTCGCGCAAGACGCTGGGGGCGATATGATAGGTAGCGCCATTGGCGCAATCGACGACAATCTTTAAACCATTGAGGCTCAGTTCACTCGGGAACGTCCCCTTACAAAACTCGATGTAGCGTCCGGCAGCGTCAACAATGCGGCTGGCTTTGCCTAATTCAGCAGACTCAACGCACGTCAGCGGTTTTTCCAGTTCAGCTTCTATCGCTTCTTCGACTTCATCCGGCAGCTTGGTACCGTCAATTGAGAAGAATTTAATCCCGTTGTCGTAATACGGGTTGTGAGAAGCAGAAATAACGATACCCGCTTCTGCACGGAACGTGCGGGTGAGATAAGCAACCGCAGGCGTCGGCATCGGGCCAGTAAAAGAAGCCGATAAACCCGCAGCTGCCAGCCCAGCTTCCAGCGCAGACTCCAGCATGTAACCAGAAATGCGGGTATCTTTGCCGATAATAATCTTACGAGAACCATGTCGTGCGAGCACTTTCCCAGCGGCCCAACCCAGCTTAAGCACAAAGTCAGGTGTAATCGGCGTATCGCCAACCTTGCCACGTACGCCATCGGTACCAAAATATTTGCGGTTACTCATCTCGTTTTTATTCCTTCGCAGAAAGGGTGGCCTCAACAATGCGCATGGCATCAGCCGTTTCTTTAACATCGTGCACGCGAATAATCTGTGCTCCCTGCATTGCCGCGATCACTGCGCAGGCGACGCTGCCATGAACACGCTGCGCAGGCGGCACATTGAGGAGTTGTCCAATCATGGATTTCCTCGACATCCCCACCAGAAGAGGCAGTTCAAAACGATGTAACTCGCTCAGGCGAGCCAGAAGCGCATAATTATGGGCAAGATTCTTACCGAATCCGAACCCAGGATCCAGCAATAGCTTACTTTTCGGAATATTGGCGTTCACACAGCGATCAATGTGCTGCTGCAAGAAATTTCCGATGTCCTGCAGCAGGTCATCATAATGCGGTTTGTGCTGCATAGTTCTCGGCATTCCCTGCATGTGCATCAGACATACTGGCAAACCTGTTGCCGCCGCCGCTTCCAGAGCGCCGGGCTCTTGCAAAGCGCGAATATCATTAATCAGATGTGCGCCTGCCTGCGCTGACGCCGTCATCACTTCCGGCTTCGAGGTATCAACCGAGATCCAGACGTCAAACCGCTTAGCGATGGCTTTAACGACCGGAACCACACGTTCCAGCTCTTCTTCCGTACTCACCTCATCCGCCCCAGGGCGCGTTGATTCACCGCCGATATCGATCAGGGTCGCGCCAGCGGTCACCATCTCCTGAACGTGCAGTAGTGCAGCATCGAGCTTGTTGTGTTTGCCGCCATCGGAAAAAGAGTCAGGTGTAACGTTAAGAATGCCCATAACGTGTGGGCAGGAAAGATCCAGCGTTGAGTCTCTGGCAACCAGTTGCATGATTTACCTCCGCATTCTGGTGTGGTTAGCATGAAATGTGATTCGAAGAGCATTCCCAGTAAAAAACCCCAGCCTGAGCTGGGGTTTCGTGAGTTACCGATATCAATTGCAGGCGAATTATTTGTCGTCCGCTTGCTCAGACATGGTGTTACCAGGATTAGGCGTTTGCGGCTCATCCACTGGCGTAGGAGCTTTAGGCGTCCCACCGCCGTTGCCGGAATCGTTGTCAGAACGAGACGCTTCCCAACCCGCTGGCGGACGCACCTCTTTCTTACGCCCCATCAAATCGTCAATCTGCGGCGCATCAATGGTTTCATACTTCATCAACGCATCTTTCATTGAGTGAAGGATGTCCATATTAGCCATCAACAGCTCACGAGCACGCACGTAGTTGCGTTCAATCAGCGATTTCACTTCCTGATCGATGATACGCGCCGTTTCATCTGACATGTGCTTGGCTTTTGCTACAGAACGGCCAAGGAATACTTCGCCCTCTTCTTCCGCATAAAGCAATGGACCCAGTTTTTCAGAGAAACCCCATTGCGTCACCATGTTACGAGCAATCGACGTGGCGACTTTGATGTCATTGGACGCACCAGTCGAAACATGCTCCACGCCGTAAATGATTTCTTCGGCCAGTCGACCACCGTACAGTGTAGAGATCTGGCTTTCCAGTTTCTGACGGCTGGCGCTGATCGCATCACCTTCAGGCAGGAAGAACGTCACGCCCAGCGCGCGGCCACGTGGAATGATCGTCACTTTATGGACCGGATCGTGCTCTGGCACCAGACGACCGATGATAGCGTGCCCCGCTTCATGATAGGCCGTCGATTCTTTCTGCTTTTCAGTCATAACCATGGAACGGCGCTCGGCACCCATCATGATTTTGTCTTTCGCTTTCTCGAATTCAACCATCGAAACA
Organism: Pectobacterium sp. 1950-15; assembly: GCF_037136835.1. NCBI lineage: Bacteria > Pseudomonadati > Pseudomonadota > Gammaproteobacteria > Enterobacterales > Pectobacteriaceae > Pectobacterium > Pectobacterium sp. 1950-15. Next base: position 37,351 of record NZ_JBBBQR010000002.1, read on the forward strand.
ACGCGTTTGTTGCCACGAGCAGAGAACAATGCGGCTTCGTTAACCAGGTTAGCCAAATCCGCACCAGAGAAACCTGGCGTACCACGTGCAATCACTGACGCATCGATATCTGGAGACAGCGGTACGCGACGCATGTGAACTTTCAGAATCTGCTCACGGCCACGAACATCTGGCAGGCCAACCACAACCTGACGGTCAAAACGACCTGGACGCAGCAACGCAGGGTCAAGCACATCGGGACGGTTCGTCGCCGCGATAACAATAATGCCTTCGTTGCCTTCAAAACCGTCCATTTCAACCAGCATCTGGTTTAGCGTTTGCTCACGTTCATCGTGACCGCCGCCTAAACCTGCGCCACGCTGACGGCCAACGGCGTCGATTTCATCGATAAAGATGATACAAGGTGCGGCTTTCTTCGCCTGTTCGAACATGTCACGGACGCGAGAAGCACCGACACCCACAAACATTTCAACGAAGTCAGAACCGGAAATCGTAAAGAAAGGCACTTTCGCTTCACCAGCGATCGCTTTCGCCAGCAACGTTTTACCCGTTCCCGGTGGGCCGACCATCAGAATGCCTTTCGGAATCTTACCGCCCAGTTTCTGGAAACGGCTAGGTTCACGCAGGTACTCGACCAGTTCGCTAACCTCTTCCTTCGCTTCGTCGCAACCGGCTACATCCGCAAACGTCGTCTTGATCTGATCTTCAGTCAACATACGCGCTTTGCTCTTGCCGAAGGACATGGCACCTTTACCACCGCCGCCTTGCATTTGGCGCATGAAGAAGATCCAGACACCAATCAGTAACAGCATCGGGAACCAGGAAATAAAGATAGAAGCCAGTAAGCTCGGCTCTTCCGGTGGCTCACCAACGACTTTCACATTCTTCGTTAGCAGGTTATCCAGTAGCTTGGGGTCATTGACAGGAATGTAAGTCGTGTATCTATTGCTGTCTTTTTTGATAACACTGATCTCACGCCCGTTAATACGTGCTTCACGGACCTGATCCTGATTCACTTCAGTCAAGAAGGTTGAATAATCCACCCTACGGCCATTCGACTCGCTGGGCCCAAAGCTCTGGAAAACAGACATCAGCACCACTGCGATGACTAACCAGAGAATTAGGTTTTTCGCCATGTCACTCAAGGGATTAACCTCATATTACAACTGTGTTAAAAAACAGCGTTAGGGTACTACAGTTTCCGCCCTGTCGCTACAATATACACTTCACGAGACCGGGCACGTGAGGCGTCTGGTTTACGAATTTTCACTTTCGTAAACAGGGAGCGAATTTCCCGCAGGTATTCATCAAAGCCTTCTCCCTGAAACACTTTCACCAGGAAACTTCCGCCTGGCGCTAATACATCCCGACACATACCAAGTGCTAATTCAACCAGATACATCGACTTCGGAATATCAACGGCTGGTGTACCACTCATGTTAGGGGCCATGTCAGACATCACCACCTGAACTTTGCTATCGCCAACCCTTTCGAGCAAGGCTTTGAGGACCAGTTCATCACGAAAGTCCCCTTGCAGGAAATCGACGCCGACAATCGGATCCATCGGTAAAATATCGCACGCGATAATTCGACCATTTCCACCGATTTGCGTGACCACATACTGTGACCAACCGCCAGGTGCAGCGCCTAAATCCACAACCGTCATACCGGGTTTAAACAGTTTGTCGCTCTGCTGTATTTCGTCAAGTTTAAACCAAGCACGCGAGCGCAGCCCTTTTTTCTGGGCCTGCTGCACATATTTATCGCTAAAGTGTTCCTGCAACCAGCGACTGGAACTTGCAGAACGCTTTTTATTCGCCATCGATTTTCCAACTATTCTCAGTAACACGCTCGTGGTGGGGAGAAACTTCTCACATATTACCAATCAGAACAGTCAAATTGGTTATAATCATGAGATGGCGGTAGAATGACCCGTTTTCAATCCCAACCTAAGTAAAAAAGACAATGAACCTAAGTAATAAACAAAAACAACACCTGAAAGGCTTGGCACATCCGCTAAAACCGGTTGTCATGCTGGGCAATAACGGTCTCACCGAAGGTGTTTTGGCTGAGATCGAACAAGCATTGGCGCATCACGAACTGATCAAGATAAAAGTAGCGACAGAAGATCGCGAAACCAAAGCCTTGATTGTCGAGGCAATTGTTCGTGAAACGGGTGCCGCTAACGTTCAGGTCATCGGCCACACGCTGGTGCTCTACCGTCCTGCGAAAGAACGTAAAATTGTGTTACCACGATAACACTTTTTATTTCAGGATACTCAGTTTTAACGGAAAGGTGCCATGCCTCTCGGTTAGAGAAAAGGCCGCAAGCGGCCTTTTTCTTTTCTTTACAATTTTTGCTGTTTTAATCAACAACCCAGCAAAATTTATAGATATTCGACCTTCAGGATCTCATATTCCACGTCGCCGCCCGGCGTACGGATGACCACAACGTCATCTTCCTCTTTGCCGATCAGACCACGCGCGATCGGGGAATTTACAGAGATCAGATTCTGCTTAAAATCCGCCTCGTCATCGCCAACGATCCGGTAGGTTTGTTCTTCCTCATTATCCAGATTCATCACGGTCACAGTGGCGCCAAAAATAACACGCCCGTTCGCCGTCATCTTCGTGACATCGATAACCTGTGCGTTAGACAGCTTAGCTTCAATGTCTTGAATGCGTCCTTCACAAAAGCCTTGCTGCTCACGTGCGGCGTGGTATTCCGCATTTTCTTTCAGATCGCCGTGCTCACGCGCTTCGGCAATGGCCGCAATAATTTCAGGTCGACGCACAGATTTCAGGTGGTCAAGCTCTTCGCGCAATTTTTCAGCACCACGCAGGGTCATCGGAAATTGTTTCATATTGTCTATACCTCTAAAAAAGTCCGTAAGACTCAAATAATCGTCATCCTGACGCGCTAAAAATCAAAGGCGACGGAGTCTCTGCAACGTGCCAGTCCTCACTGGACATAAAGCAAAAGCAACCAGCCCCGGAACAAAATTTCCAGGCTGGCAGCGGTTTTGCATTTTGATACGTATTTTACCCCAGAGTTCAATGAGGGTCATCGTTTACTTTAGACCTTGTTGCGCCGTAGTATGACCACACGTTACCCCGTTCTTAGCTGAGATTATGCGTTTTTCATCGATTGTTACCGGACTTGCCTGCGCTTTTGTTCTGCATGCCAATGCAGCTTCTGTTGAGGATCATCGCCAATATTTACCAGACGGTGCCAATCTGGCGCTATTGGTACAAAAAGTTGGCTCAACAACACCCAGCATGGCCTTCAATAGCCAGCAAATGGCGCTTCCCGCCAGCACACAAAAGGTGATAACCGCATTAGCTGCATTACTGCAATTGGGTCCAGACTATCGATTCATCACTACGATGGAAAGCCATGGCCCTATCACTAGTGGTATTCTGAACGGTAACCTCATTGTACGGTTTAGCGGCGATCCAACGCTTAAGCGCCAGCAAATACGGAACATGGTGCAGGAATTAAGAAAGCGCGGGATAAAGGAAATCGCCGGGGATGTGTTGATCGACACGTCGGTATTCGCCAGTCACGATAAAGCACCGGGCTGGCCGTGGAACGACATGACGCAATGCTTCAGCGCCCCTCCGGGCGCCGCGATTGTTGATCGTAACTGTTTCTCTGTCTCACTCTACAGCGCGCCTAAAGCGGGTGATAATGCGTTTATCCGCGTCGCCTCCTATTATCCGGTGCAAATGTTCAGCGAGGTCCGTACGCTGGCTAAGGGCTCATCTGATGCGCAATACTGCGAGCTGGATGTGGTACCTGGAGAACTAAATCGCTTTACGCTTACAGGCTGTTTGACTCAGCGCACAGAGCCGCTTCCGCTGGCGTTCGCCATTCAGGATGGCGCCAGCTATGCCGGCGCTATTGTTAAAGATGAGCTACAGCAGGCAGATATACGCATAAAAGGCAGTCTTCGTCGTCAGACGCAGCCAGGGGCAGCGGGGAGCGTGCTGGCTCAGACACAATCAGCGCCACTGCACGACCTGCTCACTATCATGCTGAAAAAATCGGACAACATGATTGCCGATACGGTTTTTCGTACCATTGGACATGAGCGTTTTAGCGTGCCGGGTACATGGCGCGCAGGCGCAGATGCGGTACGCCAGATCCTGCGTCAAAAAGCTGGTGTAGATTTAGGAAACAGCATTGTTGTCGATGGTTCAGGTCTGTCACGACACAACTTGATCTCGCCAGAAACGATGATGCAGGTATTGCAGTACATCGCACAGCACGATAATGAACTGAATTACATCACCATGCTTCCACTTTCTGGCTATGACGGCACGCTGCGTTATCGTGGCGGTCTGCATGAAGCTGGCGTTGATGGCAAGGTTTCGGCGAAAACAGGGGCACTGCAGGGCGTATACAATCTGGCAGGCTTCATTACCACCGCGAGCGGCCAGCGTATGGCATTCGTTCAGTTCCTGTCCGGTTATGCCGTGCCGCCAGAAGACCAACGCGCGCGCCGTGTCCCTCTGGTGAGATTTGAAAGTCGCCTCTACAAAGACATTTATCAGAGCAACTAAAATAAGAATGCGGCCTTACCCTGATGGGATAAGGCCGCAATAAGCGAGAATTAACTAGCAGAAGAACGAATTATTTTTGATAGATAATCTCAACGCCTTCATCATCTTCATCGTCCCAATCATCATCCCACTCTTCTTCGGCTTCTTTTTCTATTTCAGCCAGCTGTTGGCGATGATAGTCATCCCACATGAACTCCACTTTTTCCGGCGCGCTTTCGGCAATCGCCGTCACTTTCGGATTGGCTTTCAGGAAGCTCATCACGTCCCAGCAAAGTGGAGTGACACCTTCACGGTTCGCAGCAGAAATCAGGTAGTATTTCCCTTCCCAGCCAAGTGCCGTCGCAATCTCTTTGGCACGTTTTTCCGCTTCAGCCTTGTCGATCAAATCCACTTTGTTGAAAACCAGCCAACGCGGCTTTTCAGCTAAACCTGCGCCGTACTGCTCTAACTCATTAATAATGATTTTGGCATTTTCAACCGGATCGGACTCATCAATCGGCGCCAGATCAACCAAGTGCAGCAGAACACGGCAGCGTTCAAGGTGTTTCAGGAAACGAATCCCCAGTCCGGCACCGTCGGATGCTCCTTCGATCAACCCAGGAATATCCGCCACAACAAAGCTCTGCTCGCTATCCATACGGACTACGCCAAGGCTCGGCACCAGCGTGGTAAATGGATAATCGGCAACTTTTGGCTTCGCTGCTGATACCGCACGGATGAAAGTCGATTTACCCGCGTTCGGCAGACCCAACATTCCCACGTCAGCCAGCAACAGCAGTTCCAGCGCCAGCTCACGTTCTTCACCTTTCGTACCGCTGGTCTTCTGGCGAGGAGCACGGTTGACGGATGATTTAAAACGCGTGTTACCTAAACCATGCCAGCCGCCTTTCGCGACCATCAAACTCTGCTGATGACGCGTCATATCGCCCAGCACCTCGCCAGTACCCTGATCCAAAACACGGGTACCGACAGGGACTTTAATCGTAATATCTTTGCCGCGCTTACCCGTACAGTCACGGCTTTGACCGTTTTGTCCACGCTCAGCGCGGAAAGATTTTTCAAAACGGTAATCGATCAGCGTGTTCAGGTTTTCGTCAGCCAGCAGATAAACGTCGCCGCCATCACCGCCGTCACCGCCATCTGGGCCGCCGTTAGGAATATATTTTTCACGGCGAAAGCTAACACAACCGTTACCGCCATCGCCTGCCACAACGAGAATTGTGGCTTCATCTACAAACTTCATTGATTCTCTCCGCAAAAAACCAATAGAGAATATCTACGTGTTTTAGGCTTGTTATTGGTTCTTCTTGGCGTAACTTTTTGATTTTACGGCATGTAGCGTAATTCTACCCACCATTAAAAAAACTGACGCACCAGAACGCATTCCAGCAAAGGAGCGGATTGTACCTGCCTGCTCCAATAATTTCATCTGTATTAAAAATAAGCAACACATGCAGAATGTCAAAAGGCGACCACGACCTGCCGCAATACGTGTTTTTTCAGGCTACTTCTGCACCATCAATGGCGGCACAGGTTCTTTCTTGCCAGGAAAGAAGCGATGGCCGATAGCAGAAAACATAGCACCAGCAACCACGACAAAGGCGCCCAGATAGCCAACCCAGTTCAGCACGGGGGCAGCAAAGAAAGTCGGCCACCCTAACGCCAGAAGATCGGAAAACAACAGCGTAAATAGCGGTGTCAACGTAATGACCGCGCTAACCTGCGATGCCTGCCAGCGCGCCATCGCCTCCGCCAACGCGCCATACCCAATTAATGTATTTGCGCCGCAGAATAGCAGGCAGATAAGCTGCCAGTTGCTCAGTTGGAAGATAGCTTCAAGCTTGGTAAAGGGCGTGATGAAGACGACACACAGCACGTACAGCAGAAACAGAATTTGCTGTGAGGTTAGACGCCGCAGCAGCACCTTCTGCGCTACGCCATAGGATACCCATACCGCCGAGGCGCAAACGCCAAGCAGTACACCCAGCGTGTAGTCCGTCAGTCGGGTAAAGATCTCAATCAGGCTGGTATTAAAGAACAAAATCAGGCCACAGATCAGCATGATCGCACCAATGACCTGCGTGCCACGCATCTTTTCCTTTAGGATAAGTACGCTGGCGAACATCATACCAACAGGAGAAAGCTGCCCGATAACCTGAGACGCCGTCGGACTCAGATATTGCAGAGACGAGCTAAAGAAAACAAAATTGCCTAATAACCCAGCTGTTGCAATCAGTAGCAAAACCCACCAACGCCGATGCCGGAAAACCCGCATTGGCGGTAAATTCTTACGGTATGACAGAATAATGCCGAGTCCAATCGAAGCGATAAAAAAGCGATACCAAACAATCGTATAAGGTTCCATCACCACCAGAACCTGTTTCATGGCTATCGGTAGCGCTCCCCAGCAAACTGCCGTAGTCAGCGCCAGACAAAGACCGATCCCCGTCTGCTGTTTAGTATTCATACTTATCCAGATGGTTTACTCAGAATCAGAATGTAAAAAGCCCCGCAAAGAATTGCAGGGCTTGAATCCGTAAGACCTAACGCGAAAAATTATTCAGCAACGATGCTGATATATTTACGGTTTTTCGGGCCTTTAACTTCAAACTGAACTTTACCATCAGTTAAAGCAAACAGAGTGTGGTCTTTCCCGCAACCAACGTTAGTTCCTGCGTGGAATTTGGTGCCACGTTGACGAACGATGATGTTACCAGCCAGTACACTTTCACCGCCAAAACGTTTTACGCCCAGACGTTGTGCATTGGAGTCACGACCGTTACGGGTTGAGCCGCCAGCTTTTTTGTGTGCCATTTAATCCGCTCTCCTAATCTTAAGCGCTGATGCCGGTAATTTTCACGTCAGTGAACCACTGACGGTGGCCTGCTTGCTTACGGTAGTGTTTACGGCGACGGAACTTAACGATCTTCACTTTTTCGCCACGACCATGAGCAACAACTTCAGCTTTGATTTTACCGCCATCGACGAAAGGAACGCCGATTTTGATTTCTTCACCGTTGGCAACCATCAGAACTTGGTCAAACTCAACGGCTTCACCAGTTGCGATGTCCAGCTTTTCCAAGCGAACGGTTTGACCTTCGCTTACTCGGTGTTGTTTACCACCACTTTGGAAAACTGCGTACATATAAAACTCCGCTTTCCGCGCACCCACGATAGTTTTTTAGAGCGCGCTATAAATATTCATAATAGGGCGCGAATTCTACGCAAAAATACTGCGGATGACAAGTGCATAATCAAAGGATGTGAAGAAAAAGAATACAACGTATGAACTGCCGTTTATCTCTCTCATTTTTCAAGTACAATCGGCGCAATAAGTTCCGTCTTGCCGATATGCAACAGCAATCTTACGGCAGTGTTGAAGACATACGTTGGCACAAACCATGAATCTAGAACAAATTACAACATTAACCGCACAGGATATGGCAGCTGTTAATAACGTCATTCTTGAACAACTGAATTCCGACGTCGTTTTGATCAACCAGCTTGGACATTATATCATCAGCGGCGGTGGAAAACGTATACGCCCGATGATTGCTGTGCTAGCCGCCAGAGCCCTCGACTATAGCGGTGATAAACATGTCACCGTGGCTGCATTGATCGAATTTATTCATACCGCAACGCTACTGCATGATGACGTGGTAGACGAATCTGACATGCGTCGGGGGAAAGCAACGGCCAATGCCGCCTTTGGCAATGCCGCGAGTGTATTGGTTGGGGATTTCATCTATACCCGCGCCTTCCAGATGATGACCAGCCTTGAATCGTTACGCGTGCTGGCATTAATGTCAGAAGCAGTAAACGTAATTGCCGAAGGCGAAGTCTTGCAGCTAATGAACTGCAACGACCCGGATATTACTGAAGAAAGCTATATGCGCGTCATTTACAGCAAAACGGCACGTTTATTCGAAGCCGCCGCGCAATCTTCATCCATCCTTGCGGGCGCGACACCAGAGCAAGAAAAAGCGCTTCAGGACTACGGCCGCTACCTGGGCACCGCGTTCCAGTTAATTGACGATCTGCTTGATTACAGCGCAGACGGCAAAACGCTAGGCAAGAATACAGGCGACGACCTCAATGAAGGCAAACCAACGCTGCCACTGCTGCACGCTATGCGTAATGGCAATGCAGAACAGAGTTCGCTGATTCGTCAGGCAATTGAAGAAGGAAACGGGCGTCATCTGCTGGAACCAGTGCTTGCCGCCATGCAGCAATGTGGTTCGCTTGATTATACGCGCCAGCGTGCCGAAGAAGAGGCAGATAAAGCGATTAGCGCACTACAGCAGCTACCGGAAACGCCATACCGTATAGCGCTCGAAGGCCTTGCCCACTTAGCCGTACAGCGCGATTTCTAATCGTGGTGTGAGGTACTTATCTGATTCAATCTAAGTAGCGCTGCCTTGCAGCGCTACTCGTTCGCAGACTAGGCAGTCTGGTCGATGGGGACATCATCCAGCCGAGACAACATCGCTATCGTTCCTTCACGCAAGATGAAATTGATCAGCCGGGTTCGTTCATCAACGGAAAGTTGATGGAAAATATGCACCCACGATGACAGCAGGGTCGGCTCATTATCGATACGATAATATTCTGTTGGCGGGTTCTCTTTTACGAGCAGAGAATTCCTGACCTCGTTCGGCAAACTGCGAATCGAATATTCGACACCGCGCCCTTGAACCCCTTTCCGCCTGCGCTTTTCCCAACCGTCGTCTCGCGCCCGTTTGTTCAGCCCCTGCGGTGACTTCGGCAATCCACCTACGCCAACCAGCTCACTTGTTGCAAACCATTCTTTGTCCATACTCGTCACTCCCTTGTTTGTTTTGAACAGGCATTACGTCAACTCGCCCAAAAGTTTCCATATAATAGACTATAATTACCTAAACCGCTAACTTTTACACGTTACCGGCACACCTAAGTAATAAAGAAATGATTAAATCCAGTGCGATGCTAAAACATCGCAACCAGAGTAATACGGTAAACCGAAAGAAAATGCAGGTTCCTTCTTCACCACAGATTGGCAATTGGAGAGCCCGCTTTCGATGGCTCAGTCAATCTCCATTGATGAGATAGGTTCCTCGTCCGACGGCGTAATACCCAACTGGCTCAGCGTAGACGACACGCCGACGCGAAGAATATAAGCGATTAACTCATCTCTTTCTTTTTCAGATAGTTGCTGATAAATCTGCATCCATACTGCCAAGGCCGCAGGCTGCTTCGCCGAGTAGGCGGAAGGCTCGATTTCGAGTAATAGGGATTTTTTTACCGTATCCGGTAAGCTGTGAATTGAGTACTCCACTCCTCTTCCCTGGACGCCTTTACGGCGACGCTTCTCCCATCCATCCTCACGGGCGCGCTTATTCAATCCTTGTCTTGATTTCGGAAGGCCGCCGACTCCAACCAAATCGCTGGTAGCAAACCACTCTTTTTTCATTGCCTTTCATCCTGATAGTGCCATCCCTAACAAAAACGCGCTCATTTGGAAATTAATTGAGAATTTTAAGGAAAATTAATGCTATATTATTTCCAAATAATAATGTCATGTTAGCTCGGCATATAACTAACATCCGTTATTTATACCACTAATCCACAGTCGTCTTATAGCAAATAAGGGAAGGAATATGATTTTAAGGAAACAAGACTGGCATCCCGCTGATATCATTGCTGCACTGCGCAAGAAAAACACGACGCTGGCGGCAGTATCGCGAGCGGCCGGATTAAGCTCATCTACGTTAGCTAACGCGCTCTCACGCCCCTGGCCCAAAGGGGAATGGCTTATTGCCGATGCGCTGAGTATTCACCCATCAGAGATTTGGCCCAGCCGGTACTACGATCCGGAAACCAATGAGCTTATCGACAGAAAAAAACTCATCCGTCCCGATTAAAAAAGAAAAGCCGGAGATCGACATCTCCGGCTTTTTATTCAACGTCACGTATTACAAGAATCTCAATGATTAATTCTTGATGAACGTCTCGCCTAACTCAATATCCTGCTTCAGCGTATCCAGCATGCTGCTAAGCGCGTTTTGCTCAAAAGCGCTTAATGTGCCGATGTCTTTACGCTCTACGACGCCGTCTTTGCCCAACAGCACCGGCTGAGCGAAGAAGCGGGCATGCTTGCCATCGCTTTCAACGTATGCACATTCCACCACACCGCTTTCGCCTTGCAGCGCACGAACCAGAGACAGGCCAAAGCGCGCAGCAGCCTGACCCATAGACAACGTTGCCGATCCGCCACCTGCTTTGGCTTCAACAACCTCGGTGCCCGCATTCTGAATACGCTTGGTCAGATCGGCCACTTCCTGCTCACTGAAGCTGATACCAGGAACTTGAGACAACAGTGGAAGAATCGTCACACCAGAGTGCCCGCCGATAACCGGCACATTAATATCCTGCGGCTGTTTGCCTTTCAGCTCAGCAACGAACGTGTTGGAACGGATGATATCCAGCGTGGTAACGCCGAACAGTTTGTTTTTGTCATACACACCGGCTTTTTTCAGCACTTCTGCTGCAATGGCAACGGTGGTGTTCACTGGGTTGGTGATAATACCGATACAGGCTTTCGGGCAAGTAACCGCGATTTGCTCAACCAGATTGCGCACAATACCCGCATTGACGTTGAACAGATCGGAACGATCCATACCCGGTTTACGTGCCACACCGGCGGAGATCAGCACGATATCCGCGCCAGCAAGCGCAGGTTTAGCATCTTCACCGCTATAGCCTTTGATCTTCACTGCTGTAGGAATGTGGCTCAGATCGACGGCAACACCCGGCGTGACCGGCGCGATATCGTAAAGGGATAGTTCTGAACCTGAAGGAAGCTGGGTTTTGAGGAGGAGTGCGAGTGCCTGACCGATACCACCTGCTGCTCCGAGAACTGCAACTTTCATCCTAAACTCCTTATTATCGTAAAATAAAAAAGTGCCGTGAATTCATTTGGTTATAAACAGAATATAAAAAATGGGGATAAGATCAGTCTACTCATCGTTCTGCAAATGGCATGAGAGACAAAAATACGCTATGTCTCTAATAATAAATCAAAAACAACCATTCGTTTGAAAGGTAAGTAAAGTTAATAAGCTATTGAGCTATAACGCGGTGTTCATTCACGTGCAATTAACCTGTGCGCTACATTACACCGATCGATGGCGTCCAAACAACATCATTCTGATAACATTTGATTTACTTTTATGTGACGCAGGACGCATTTTTCGGACTCCCCAAAAGGCGAATTTTTTTGAAAACAGCGACTAGCACATATCTGGCGAAATAGATTGGAATTATACGCGATTTAATTGCATAAAAATTCACACAACTGCATAATAGAAGGATTAACCATAACAATTAATCCGGTGCAGAATGCGAAATTCGACAAAACAAGAAGACCTCGTTAAAGCGTTCAAAGCGCTGTTAAAGGAAGAGAAGTTCAGCTCTCAAAGTGAAATTGTTCAGGCATTGCAAGACGAAGGATTTGAAAACATCAACCAATCCAAGGTGTCACGCATGCTGACGAAATTTGGCGCCGTGCGCACACGTAATGCCAAAATGGAAATGGTGTATTGTCTCCCAGCCGAACTCGGCGTTCCTACTACCTCCAGCCCATTGAAGAACCTTGTGCTGGACGTGGACTATAACGATGCGGTCATCGTCATCCATACCAGCCCGGGAGCCGCGCAGCTCATCGCCCGTCTGTTGGATTCACTCGGGAAGTCAGAGGGAATTCTCGGCACCATCGCGGGGGATGACACCATCTTCACCACCCCGGCAAGAGGCTTCAGCGTCAAACAGCTTTACGAAGCTATTTTGGTGCTATTCGAACAAGAGCTGTAACTCCCCTTATCCGCTACCGTTTAATTACTCGTTCTTTACTGAGTATTTTCGCTACGTTTTCTTTGCTACGTGTAGGCACGCCACACGTAGCGATTATTACCAAAACACTCATACCGCAGGCAGTTCAGCCAACGGCCAACGTGGTCGAACGGATACACCCAGCGTCTGACTGGCGCCATGCGCCAGACGTACACTGCCCGCATAGGCAATCATCGCACCATTATCCGTACAGAATTCAGGACGCGCATAAAACACTTCACCACCACGCTTCGCCATCACGTCGCCTAAGCGCTGACGCAGCGTCCGGTTTGCACTCACGCCCCCTGCCATGACCAGTCGCTTAAAGCCCGTTTCATCCAGCGCACGACGACACTTGATAGCCAAAGTATCCACAACGGCATCTTCAAATGCGCGAGCAATGTCGGCACGTGTTTGATCGTCATCGCCATTGCTACGAATCGTATTGGCAGCAAACGTTTTTAGCCCAGAGAAGCTGAAATCCAGACCGGGACGATCGGTCATTGGGCGCGGAAACGTAAAGCGCTGCGAATCACCCGCCTGCGCCATTTTCGACAGCATCGGCCCACCGGGATAATCCAGCCCCAGCAGCTTCGCCGTTTTATCGAACGCTTCACCCGCCGCGTCATCAATCGACTCGCCCAGCAAGCGGTATTCACCAATGCCCGTCACGCTGATGAGCTGCGTATGTCCACCAGAAACCAGCAGCGCCACGAAGGGAAACGCCGGTGGATTATCTTCCAGCATCGGTGCCAGCAAATGCCCTTCCATATGGTGCACAGGAATCGCCGGCACATCCCAGGCAAACGCCAAAGAGCGGCCGACAGTCGCGCCCACCAATAACGCGCCGACCAAACCGGGGCCCGCAGTGTAAGCCACGCCATCGATATCACCAGCCTGCAACCCGGCTTCACGCAGCGCAGCCTGAATGAGCGGCACCGTTTTACGCACGTGATCGCGCGAGGCGAGCTCAGGCACAACGCCGCCGTAATCGGCATGTAATTTCACCTGGCTGTATAACTGATTGGCAAGCAAACCGGTTTCTGTGTCATAAATGGCCACACCGGTTTCATCACAGGATGTTTCGATACCCAATACGCGCATTGCTGTTCCTACTTTGATGACGATACAAGCGCTCGTTGAATGCCGCTTGCTTCAAACTGTGGATAGTCTACCATAAGCGCCCTGATTTCTGCGCTGGCCGTGGTTGGGTGTTTTATGATCACCACAATGCTTTACAAAGGCGTCACGTTTGCAGTAGAATTCCGCACCATTTTGAAAAGGCTGGCACAAGGCCAGCGGCAAACCGAATTTATTGAGGTGAGAGGCACATGCCGGTAATTAAAGTACGTGAAAACGAGCCGTTCGACGTAGCTCTGCGTCGCTTCAAACGTTCCTGTGAAAAAGCAGGCGTTCTGGCTGAAGTTCGTCGTCGTGAGTTTTATGAAAAACCAACGACAGAACGTAAGCGCGCTAAAGCTTCTGCAGTGAAACGTCACGCGAAGAAATTGGCTCGAGAAAACGCACGCCGCACTCGTCTGTATTAATTTTCAGGAGGGTTTCCCTCCAACGCGTGATTAATCCGCAGACTTAGCAGTTGCATACGAAGGCCGTGCTTTCCGTAAGGAAGCGCGGCTTGTTGTCGTTTATAAGCTATATCCAATGTAACCACCTTACAGAAAGATATACATCAGGGGCTTATGGCTGGACGAATCCCACGCGTATTTATTAATGACCTGCTGGCTCGTACCGACATCGTCGATCTCATTGACGCGCGTGTCAAACTGAAAAAGCAGGGCAAAAACTACCATGCGTGCTGTCCATTCCATCACGAAAAAACCCCCTCATTCACCGTAAACGGTGACAAACAGTTCTACCACTGTTTTGGTTGTGGCGCACACGGCAACGCCATTGATTTTTTGATGAATTACGATCGTCTCGAATTCGTTGAAACCATTGAAGAACTGGCCACTCAATACGGCCTCGAAGTGCCTTATGAAAGCGGCACGGGCCCAACCCAGTTAGAGCGTCACCAGCGGCAAAGTCTGTACGAATTGATGGGACAGCTCAGCGGGTTCTATCAACAAGCACTTAGCCAATCAGTCGGTACGCCAGCGTTGCAGTATCTGCAACAGCGCGGTTTAAGCGCAGAGGTTATCAGCCATTTTGCGATCGGCTTCGCCCCGCCCGGCTGGGATAACGTTTTAAAGCGCTTTGGCCGCAATAATGACGACCGCAGCACATTGAACGATGCCGGCATGCTGGTGACTAACGATCAGGGCCGAACGTACGACCGCTTCCGCGAACGTGTGATGTTCCCCATCCGCGACAAACGGGGGCGAGTGATTGCCTTCGGCGGACGAGTATTAGGCGACGGTACGCCAAAGTACCTTAACTCGCCGGAAACAGAGATTTTTCATAAAGGTCGCCAGTTGTACGGCCTGTATGAAGCGCAGCAAAGCCACGCTGAGCTAAAGCGACTCTTAGTTGTTGAAGGCTACATGGATGTGGTGGCGCTGGCGCAGTTTGGTATTGATTATGCGGTGGCGTCGCTGGGTACTTCCACGACAGCCGATCACATTCAGTTACTATTTCGCGCCACCGATCTGGTGGTGTGTTGTTACGACGGAGACCGTGCCGGACGCGAAGCGGCATGGCGTGCGCTGGAAACTGCGCTACCCTATTTGAACGATGGTCGTCAGCTACGCTTTATGTTCCTGCCGGACGGTGAAGATCCCGACACGCTGGTACGTAAAGAAGGCAAAGCCGCCTTTGAACAGCGCATGGAACAAGCCCTGCCGCTGTCGCAGTTTCTGTTTGAGACGCTGCAACAGCAGGTGGATATGAGTTCACCCGATGGCCGTACCAAGCTCAGCACGCTGGCGCTGCCGCTGATAGGTCAGGTACCGGGAGAAACGCTGCGGCTGTATTTGCGCCAGCAGCTCGGCAACAAGCTGGGTATTTTGGACGACAGCCAGTTGGACAGGCTACTGCCTAAAGTGGCAGAGCAGGCGCAACCTTACCAGCCGCCGCAACTAAAAGTCACAACTATGCGTATACTTATAGGGCTTTTAGTACAAAACCCAAGGCTGGCGGTAGAGGTTCCTGACCTTGCGCTGCAAGGGATTGAAGAAGACAAAGTGGCTGGTTTATCGCTGTTTCAGGATTTGGTGAAAACCTGCAACGCCAGCCCTGGAATGAACATGGGTCTGCTGTTGGAAAAATATCGCGACAGCAAGTACCGCAAGCAGCTTGAAACCATGGCTTCATGGAACCATATGATCGTAGAGGAAGAGCTCGATGAGAAGTTCAGAATCAGTCTGGCAGAGCTCTACGATCAGCTGTTGAAACAGCGACAAGAAACATTGATTGCCCGTGACAGAACGCATGGGCTCAACGCCAAAGAAAAAAAAGAGCTTTGGTCGTTGCAACTGGCGTTGACCAGAAAACACTGATACAGAGGCTTAATTGCCGATAAATAGCAGGGTTGAGCCCTGCAAAGAGCCGCTACAGGGGCCGCGGCGATAAGAAAAATACCCCTAATGCTATTGTTAGCGAACTACGCTGACCGACACCAACCCAAATACTCTGAAGTGTGGATACCGTCTTATGGAGCAAAACCCGCAGTCACAGCTGAAGCTGCTTGTCACCCGTGGTAAGGAGCAAGGCTACCTGACCTATGCTGAGGTCAATGACCATCTGCCGGAAGATATCATCGACTCGGATCAGATCGAAGATATCATCCAGATGATTAACGACATGGGCATCCAGGTGATGGAAGAAGCACCGGATGCAGACGATCTGTTGCTGGCCGAAAACACCAATGATGCCGATGAAGATGCGGCAGAGGCTGCTGCGCAGGTTCTATCCAGCGTTGAATCGGAAATTGGTCGCACTACCGATCCGGTTCGCATGTACATGCGTGAAATGGGTACCGTTGAGCTGTTGACGCGTGAAGGCGAGATCGATATCGCCAAACGTATCGAAGACGGTATCAACCAGGTTCAGTGCTCTGTTGCCGAGTATCCTGAAGCTATTACTTACCTGCTGGAACAATACGATCGCGTTGAAGCGGGCGAAAGCCGCCTGTCCGACTTGATCACTGGCTTCGTCGATCCTAATGCGGAAGAAGACATCGCCCCTACCGCGACGCACGTGGGCTCCGAGCTTTCGAACGAAGAAATGGACGATGACGACGAAGAGTCTGAAGACGACGAAGATTCTGAAGACGACAACAGCATCGATCCTGAACTGGCGCGTGAGAAATTCACCGAACTGCGTGATCAATATGAAACCACCCGCAAGGTGATCAAAGAACACGGCCGCAGCCATGCGCTGGCAGTACAGGAAATCCTGAATCTGTCTGAAGTCTTCAAACAGTTCCGTCTGGTGCCAAAACAGTTCGATTTCCTGGTTAACAGCATGCGTTCCATGATGGATCGCGTCCGTACTCAGGAACGTTTGATCATCAAACTGTGCGTTGAACAGTGCAAAATGCCGAAGAAAAACTTCGTCACCATGTTCACCGGCAATGAAACCAACAGCACCTGGTTTGCCGCAGCCATCGCCATGGGCAAGCCATGGTCTGAAAAGCTGAATGATGTTGAAGAAGACGTCACCCGTAGCCTGCAAAAACTGCAACAGATCGAAGAAGAAACCGGTCTGACGATTGAACAGGTTAAAGACATCAACCGCCGCATGTCGATTGGTGAAGCGAAAGCGCGTCGCGCCAAGAAAGAAATGGTGGAAGCCAACCTGCGTCTGGTTATTTCTATCGCGAAGAAATACACCAACCGCGGTTTGCAGTTCCTCGACCTGATTCAGGAAGGCAACATCGGTCTGATGAAAGCGGTAGATAAGTTTGAATATCGCCGTGGTTACAAATTCTCGACCTATGCGACCTGGTGGATCCGTCAGGCGATCACCCGTTCTATCGCCGATCAGGCGCGTACCATCCGTATTCCGGTACACATGATTGAGACGATCAACAAACTGAACCGTATCTCTCGTCAGATGTTGCAGGAAATGGGTCGCGAGCCGACGCCGGAAGAGCTGGCTGAACGTATGCTGATGCCGGAAGACAAGATCCGTAAAGTGCTGAAAATCGCGAAAGAGCCGATTTCAATGGAAACCCCGATTGGTGATGATGAAGATTCACATTTGGGCGATTTCATTGAAGATACGACGCTGGAGCTGCCGCTGGATTCCGCGACGTCGGAAAGCCTGCGTTCTGCGACACACGACGTACTGGCTGGCCTGACCGCTCGTGAAGCGAAAGTCCTGCGCATGCGTTTCGGTATCGATATGAACACCGACCATACGCTGGAAGAAGTGGGCAAACAGTTTGACGTTACACGTGAACGTATTCGCCAGATCGAAGCGAAAGCGCTGCGTAAACTACGCCATCCAAGCCGTTCCGAAGTGCTGCGTAGCTTCCTGGATGATTAATTCATCCCTTAGCTAATCCACACGATAAATAGTCATATCCCAGATAACCCCGGTCCGCCGGGGTTATTTTTACCTGTAAAAGGCTAAGATTGGATTTACGCCTTATCCTGCAACGCCTGATGCAGTTCCTGATAGGATGCCACCAGCGACTCCAGCGTCGCACGATTCAGCCCGCTTGGGTTCGGCAGTACCCAAACCTGAGTTTCCCCAATACGCTGCTCCTGACGCCCCCATGGGACCTTTTTGATACCAAACGCCTGACTGAACGCTTGCTTACCTAGCACGGCCAGCGCACGCGGCTGATAGCGTTCCATTTTCTCAACAATCGCATTGCCGCCTTGCAGCAACTCATCTCGCCCCAGCTCAGTAGCTTCAACCGTTGGGCGCTCCACCAGCATGGTGATACCGCATCTGGTGTCCAGCAGATGCTGTTCTTCGGCGGGCGTCAGCAACCGCTCAGTAAAACCCGCCTGATGAATCACTTTCCAGAAGCGATTACTGGGGTTCGCGAAGTGGTAACCGTGATGGGCCGTCGACAGCCCAGGGTTAATGCCGCAAAAAACCACCTGAAGATTCATGGCCAGAATATCGGTAATCATGTCTTTCCCTACTTCCATTGACTACAGCCATCGTAAATTCTGATAAGAATAACAACAAGCTATCTTGAGTATAAAACCACCACCCGGCAGATAGGCTATAGACCTCCCCCCGCACATTACCGTATAATCATCGCCCATTCGGCCCCTTAGCTCAGTGGTTAGAGCAGGCGACTCATAATCGCTTGGTCGCTGGTTCAAGTCCAGCAGGGGCCACCAAATTCAAGGAGTTGCGTTAATAGCGCAACTCCTTTATTTTTTGGTGCCGGTTTATATTTATCAGGGAGAAGCGAGATGGAATGGAAAACCAAGGCGGTCTGTTGCATTCTGGCTGTGGTGAGTGCCCTCGCTGGCTACGATTGTTACCTCAAGCATAGCGGCCCGTCCTGCCTGGAGGTGACGTATGAGCAAGCCATCGACTATGTGAAACGTGATCTCCTGACACACCGTATTCCACGCTGGGCTAAATTCCAACCCGAAAACCTCGGTACCGCGACACCTGTTATTGCTTTTGATAAAGCCGATTCATCTACCTTATCCAACCCCGAGGTTTACCTCCTGTCATTCACCGTCTCCGGCCCACAGAAATCACACGCGCTGTTTGCCATGTACGAATGTAAAACAGGTTCAGTTGAGTATGCGTCGAAAGACTAAAGGATGAATTAGCCCACGCATTCACGTCTTAATTATCTGCGAACACACGTCGATAAACGCGCGCAGTTTGGGCTGGTTCCTCGCGGCTCTTGAGAAATACAGAAAGAGGCCGTCATTTCCCGGCGAAAGATCGAGTAACGCGGCTTCCAGCGTGCCGTTTGCCAGCTCGCGTGAGGTATGGAAGGTGGAGGAGTAGATTAACCCGACGCCCCGAACCGCAAGGCTGCGCATCAGTTCCCCATCATTTACGGTAACTGTGCCCGTAGGCTCAATTCTGACGCTTTCCTTATTTTCGATAAACTCCCACCGATAAATGTCCCCCTTTTCAGGGCGGCGAAAACGAATGCATTCGTGATGCACCAGATCGCGCGCCACTTTCGGCTTTCCATGCGTGTTGAAATAGTCCGGCGATCCAAATACTGCCCATTTAAAGGGCGGAGAAAGGCGTATCGCAATCATATCCTGCTCGATGTATGAACCGATCATGATACCGGCGTCATAGCCTTCAGAGACAAAGTTATCGTGACGATTACTCACCGTGATATCGACATGCAAATTCGGCCACGCCTGACGAAATGCAGGTATAAGCGGCTCGATAACATGGGGCAATGCCAAGCGTTCTACAATCAGCTTCAACGTCCCCGACGGTTTTTTTGCCGATTGAGCCACATCTTCAAAGCCTGTCGCGATAGCCTGTGCCGCAGGCCCGATTCTCAGCAACAGGTCTTCACCTGCTTCCGTCAATGCCATCTTGCGCGTCGTGCGGTGGAAAAGCAGCACGCCGAGACGATGCTCCAGTTTCTGCAGCGACAAACTCACCGATCCCGGCGTCTTACCGAGATCGATCGCCGCTTTGCGAATGCTCAGTCGTTTCGCTATAGCCAGAAATTCGGAGAGTCCATCAAAGCTATCGGATTGCCCCATCAGGGTTCCTCATCGTCATGCCATACAGGGAGCGTCAAACGCACTTTACGATAATTTATCACGCCAATTCAAAAGTATTACAGCGATTTTTTAAACAATACGTTCCGTTTTTGCCGTCTATTTTCAAGCAGTTATCGCGGATATAGTGGCGACCATCACCACCTGCTGAAAGGAGTTTTTTATGTCAATCATCAAGCGCTGTGCTGGTCTTATCGCCGCAATGGCTGTGTTTGCCGCAGCTTCCCCCGTTTTCGCCCAAGCTAGCCTGAAAGAAGAAAAGGTCTTAATCGTCGTCTCCAGTCTGGATAAAAAAACACCCGATCTCGTTGGCGGCTTCTGGTTTCCAGAACTCACTCATCCGGTCGAGGTTTTTGACAAAGCTGGGCTGGATTACGATATTGCGAGTCCCAAAGGTGGGATGTCTCCGTTTGACGGGTTCGATCTCAAGGATCGGGCAAGTCTGGATTTCTGGACTAACCCGGAACACCGCAACAAACTGGCTAATTCCATCCCGCTGGCAAAGGTTGATCCCGCGAAATATAGCGCGATCCTGCTGGTTGGAGGACATGGACCAATGTGGGATTTCGTCAACAATCCTGAGTTGATCAACATCGTGCGTACCATGTACGAGAAAAATGACATCATCAGTGCCGTTTGCCACGGCCCGGCAGGCTTGCTGAATGTGAAGCTCAGCAATGGTGAACTGTTGATTAAAGGCCGTCGCCTTACCGGTTTTACCGCGGAAGAAGAAGCGTCCCGTAATTACGACAAAATCGTTCCGTTTGAACTTGAAGCGGCACTGAAAAAGGATGGCGCAACATTTGAAGAAGCCCCAATCTTTGAAAATAAAGTCGTCGTTGATGGGCGACTGATCACCGGCCAAAACCCGGCATCCGCTCAAGCGCTGGGCGAAGCCGTCGTCAACGCACTGAAAGCGAAAGCGTAATTACCGTATCAGCAGGCGTTAGGGGAAAACACCTAACGCCTGTCGGCGCGAATCATGCCCGCACGCAGAGATGCCGTGACTCGCGTCACATAACCAGACGGGGGCATTGCCGCAGAGATTCAGGATTGTATAGTGTTCTAACAAGACGTTACCGCCAATGGCGGGCGAGACTTGGGCAGAGGTGAGTAGTGATACTCTCTTCTGCCCAAGTTTTTTTTTGCCTGTCATCCGGCGGCTCCCAGCGCGGAGCCACAGCCCGACACAGCGTAATGATGTAGAAAACGATAAGGAGAAATACCATGAAAGCATTCCCCGACGGATTTTTATGGGGCGGTTCAGTCGCAGCAAACCAGGTTGAAGGCGCATGGAATGAAGACGGTAAAGGCGTATCCACCTCCGATCTTCAGCTAAAGGGCGTACATGGTCCGGTGACGGAACGCGATAAGAACACGAGCTGCATCAAAGATCGGGCAATCGATTTTTATCATCAATACCCGCAGGATATTCAGCTGTTTGCCGAAATGGGGTTCAAGGTGTTGCGCACCTCGATTGCCTGGACGCGCATTTACCCCGAAGGCGATGAGGCAGAACCTTGCGAAGCCGGTCTGGCCTTCTATGATCGCCTGTTCGATGAAATGGCAAAACATCAGATTCAGCCGCTGATTACACTGTCGCATTATGAAATGCCGTACGGTCTGGTGAAAAAACTGGGAGGCTGGGGCAACCGCGCCGTCATCGACCATTTTGAGAAATATGCCCGTACCGTTTTTAGCCGCTACAAAGACAAGGTGAAATACTGGCTGACCTTCAATGAAATCAATATGGCGTTGCACTCGCCCTTTACGGGCATTGGGCTGAGCGGCGAACCCTCGAAGCAGGAGATTTATCAGGCGATTCACCACCAGCTGGTTGCCAGCGCACGCGCGGTAAAAGCCTGCCATGACCTCATCCCGGATGCCAAAATCGGCAACATGCTATTGGGCGCGGTACGCTACCCCATGACCTGCCATCCGAAAGATGTGCTGGAAGCGCAGAACAAGAACCGTGAATGGCTGTTCTTCGGTGATGTGCAGGTACGCGGCACCTATCCGGCCTGGATCCAGCGCTATTTTCGGGAAAATGGCGTCGAACTCACCATTACCGCACAGGACAAAGACGATCTGAGCCACACCGTAGACTTTGTCTCCTTCAGCTATTACATGAGCGGCTGCGCAACCTTCGAGCCGGAGAAATATCAGTCCTCACGCGGCAACATCATCCGCCTGATTCCTAACCCGCACCTTGAGGCGTCCGAATGGGGCTGGCAGATCGATCCAGAAGGTCTGCGTTTCCTGTTGAACGAGCTGTATGACCGCTATCAGAAACCACTGTTCATCGTGGAAAACGGACTGGGTGCGCGCGATGTGGTGGAAGAGGACGGCAGCATTCACGACAGCTACCGTATTGATTACCTGCGTCGCCATCTGATTCAGGTGCGCGAAGCCATCGACGATGGCGTCGAGCTGCTGGGCTACACCAGCTGGGGTCCGATCGATCTGGTCAGCGCGGGAACAGCGCAGATGTCAAAACGCTACGGCTTTATTCATGTCGATCGTGATGATGAGGGTAACGGTACGCTGGAGCGTCGGCGCAAAGACAGCTTCTACTGGTATCAGGATGTGATTAACAGCAACGGAAAGTCGCTGTGATCCTATAGAACATAAGATAATAGAGAAAATCAGACGGCGTGTTCACACAGCGCCGTCTGATGACGTGTATTACGCTAGCGCGATAATCGTATCCCCTACCCTCAACTGACGAGCGGAGCCCGGACTGAATAAGTGGTACTCATCCGCATTCGTCACCACCATCGGCGTCACCGTGTCGTAGCCTGCCTGCTTGATTGCTTCCAGATCGAACTCCAGCAGCAACTGGCCTTTTTGCACCTTGTCACCTTCTGCAACGTGCATCTGATAATGCTGGCCTTCCAACTGCACCGTATTGATGCCGACATGAATCAGAATCTCCGCACCGTTCTGCGAAAGAATACCGACGGCATGGCCGCTGCTGAACGTGCTGGCAATCACGCCGTCCACCGGTGAATAGATGCGGCCTTCCTCAGGCAGAATAGCAACCCCCTGCCCCACCACGCCGGAAGAGAACACCTTATCGTCCACGTCTTCCAGCAAGATCAGTTCGCCTTTTACCGGCGCTCCCAACTGTTCCGCCGTCGCCGGCGCGTCTTTTAGCGGCTGGGCAGGTGGCACAGCATTGGCATGCTGGCGTGATACTGGCGCAGCGGGTGTCGCAGATGTTGATGATGAACCTGTAGGCGCAGGCGTGCTCTCCGCAGGCGGCGTCGGATCGTCAAATCCCACAATAACCGTCAGTACAAAACTCGCGGCGAAGGCAATAGCACAACCAATGAGGAACCCGACAAAGCCTTCGCCGTAGAAGATCGGCAACGTCAATAACCCAGGCATCCCCATAGAAACCGCCGAGCTTTTCGCATAGCCGACAATGGCGCCCCCGATGGCAGCAGCGATCACCGCGCAGATAAACGGTTTCTTCAGCTTCAGCGTAACCCCATAAACACCGGGTTCCGTGATGCCAAACAGCGACGCGATAAAGGTACTGCCTGCCAACGCTTTGAGCTTTTTATCTTTGGTGCGCACCATCACGCCCAGCAACGCGCCAGACTGGGCAAAAACCGACGGGCTGGAAGCGGCTTTAAGGTAGCTGTGCCCCATGACGGAGAGATCGTTGATGAACACGGTCACAAAGCCCCAGTGAACGCCAAATATCACTAAGACCTGCCATGACGCCGCCATCAGCGCGCCCGCAATAATCGGGTTGAATTCATAGATACTGACGAACACCGACGCAATGAGTTTACTGGCCGAAATCCCAATCGGCCCGATGGTCATCAGCGTTAGCGGCACCATCAGCACCAGCAGGAAAAACGGCGTCAGGATATTGCGCACACTTTCATGAATATGGCGATTCAGGAAACGCTCGATATACGACATCAGCCACACGCTGAAGATAATTGGAATTACCGAGGCAGTGTATTTCATCATCACCACAGGCAGGCCGAAGAACGTCACAGGCTGACCGGCATCAAATAAGCCCTGAATCGTCGGGTAAACCAGCGCGCCGGCAATCGACACCGCCACAAAAATGTTGGTTTCAAATTTACGTGCAGCGGTAATCGCCAACAGCATCGGCAGGAAGTAGAACAGGCTGTCGGACGCCGCATGCAGGATGACATAGGTACTTTCTTTGGTATTCAGCCACCCGAGCGCCAGGACGATAGCCAGCGCGCCTTTCAGCACCCCCGCCGCCGCCATCGCGCCCAACAAAGGGGTAAAGATCCCGGCAACCAGATCGATCAATCGTCCCATGACCGAGGTCGATTGCTCGTTTTCAGTCGTCTGGCGTTTTCCGTCGCCATCCTCCAGCAGTTTGGAGATCGAACCAAAAGCGCGATACACCTCCGGCACCCGATTCCCGATCACCACCTGCAATTGCCCTGATGCGTTGATAACCGTAATGACGCCTTCCTGCGCCTCAAGCGCAGCCACATCCACCTTACCGTGATCAACAATCTTAAAGCGCAAGCGTGTTGCACAATGCACCAGAGTAGAAACGTTCGTTTCCCCTCCGACTAACCTCAGAATATTTTCAGCGAGCACTTTGCTATTCATAATGACTTCCCGTTTCGTCAATGGCTGCAACTGCCTAATACACGTCATCCCGCTTGTTTTCCGCTGGCCAGCTGGAAAATAAGCAAAAAAAAACCTGGATAAAGCAGCGTGCGGTATACGCTGCTTTATCCAGGTCTCGCCCAGAAACTTCTGGTGACGTCCTTTGCTGTTTTCTAACAAGTTCACGCGGAGAAAGCTATCTCTACGTTTTATTCTGTGAAAACAGTCACTAAATTTCTATCCATCTAAATTTCTATCCATCAGGCGAAGTCGCCCGACCTACGCGCCGTAAAACGAAATGGCGCTTCTCAGAAGAAGCGCCATCGGCAATGTTACTGCTTGCCCTGCTTCTTCAGCCAGGCTTCCATTTGGTCGATCTCCGGCTGCTGAGCTTTAATAATCTCTTGCGCCAGCTTGCGCAATTCCGGGTCTTTACCGTATTGCAATTCCGTCTTCGCCATATCAATCGCGCCGCGGTGATGCGCAATCATCCCTTTGGCAAAGGCAATATCAGGGTCGCTGGACTGTAACCCGTCCATCATCTCGGCATGCATCGCATCCATTCCTTTCATATACGCCTGTTGGGACGACGCCTCGCTCGCTGAGCCATGGCCGCTATGCGCGCTGTCAGCGGCAAACGAGAGAACCGGAGCCAGCAAGGTCGCCGTTAATAACAAATGGACTTTCTTCATCACAACCTCTCAATCAGTCACAGGACTTCTTGAGGGTAGACGTTCCAGTAAGGGGAAGGTCAAGGGAGGATTCAGATATCTTCGACCAAACGCAGACACACACGATTACGCCCCTGCGCTTTCGCTTTATAGAGCTGCTCATCTGCCAACCCGATCAGATCGTACGTATTGCCGCCTTCATACTGGGGAAACGTGACCACGCCAATGCTGGTCGTAAAACGGATTTCCCGGCCATCGGACAGCACAAGCGGCGTGGATTCCGTCAGATGCCGTAGTGTTTCAGCCATCACTTCGGATTGTTCAGCCGTCAGATCATAAGCCGCAATAACGAATTCCTCCCCACCCCAGCGGCAAAGAATGTCGCTCGGCCGAATATTCGCGCTCAGCATGCGGGCAAAGCTGGCAATCAATTCATCACCGCTGGCATGGCCGTAGGTATCGTTGACCTGCTTAAAATAATCAATATCCAGAAATAGCAGCGTTAGCTGACGCTTTCTCTTATTCATCAGCACGCCCTGCCTCCCATGCAACATGCTCAGGAAAGCGCGACGATTGAAGGTATTCGTGAGTGCGTCCTTCAGGCTGTTGCTTTCGATGATTTTAATCAGTCGTCGGTTCATCGAAACAAAATGAGAGACGCTTAACATCGCCATAATTAACATCGCGATGTTCAGTCGTGCAGTCGTGAGAAACGAATTAATGTACGCCTCAGAATTTGAATTGATGAGTATACCGACCTGATTAATATAAAGATAATTCAGTATTACGCCTGTAATCGCACAGAGCAACGACATGATCGGGAAAGAGTAATTGAATGCACACAGCGTGAGCGGAATAACGGACAGCGTAATCAGGCTCGCGTCCTGAAAAAACAGGCTCACCAATAAGAAAATAATGAAGACCAGAAAGGGAAAAATATTCTCTCTGATGTGCTTAGGACAAAGAGGAATATTCCGCAGCGCCCGCAGGATGTCTTTAGCGCGCAGGAAAAAGAACGCGAGAATAATACCAGTTCCCAGTTGTTCACTGAACCAGTCCATAAACTCGGCATAGCGGTTCCCCGTATCGTAGACATACGCATAAAACCCATACGCTACGCCGGATGAGAACGCACCGACAAACGTCGAAGCGAAAATAATATAGACGTAATATTTGCTGAATTTTTCAAATGTCGACCACTTACCGGTAAACCGACACATCAGGCAAAAAGCGCACCAGGCCGTTACCACAAAGACCATATTGCACAAACATAACAGCACTTTGGTTTTTAACGGTGAATTATTGTCCATCCATAACGCCGCCGATAGCATCGCCACATAACTCACTAAAAAACCGATACCGATAGAAAGCGTTTTACCTTTCAGCGTCCCGTTTCTGGCTCTGAAATTAATCATGAGGCAAAAAACCAGAATATTGGCGGGCCAAAACAGCGACAGCTCATCCAGCACCCGAAACCGAAATCCCAGACAGCTCACGATGAGGGTGGTCAAGAACAGAAACGGCATGAATTTTATAGTTTTTAACGTCAAATCGTTATTCATCTGTCCTTTACCGCCCGCTGTCCAATGTCCGATGACCCCGCCTGCTTTCTCCGCGTGAGGATAGCATTAATCATTTCCCGACTCACGGCACGATGGTAGAGGGAAAAATAAATAAAAAAAACCACCGGATCGAAGCATTACCTATGAGGTAATACGTCAACCCGATGGTCTTAGTGGCTGAGCTATTTCAGATATCGCGCGGATTCATGAAATAGCGCGTTATTCCGCAGGAACCGGCTTACCGTCAGCTTTTGGCGGTTGAGTCAGTCGTTTTTCAAAGCTGTCGTTGTACTGTTTCTTCTGTTCTGGCGTCAGGACATTGTAAATCTTGTTCTTGGTTTCCAGCCCGTTAAGCATTCTGGCCTTGTGCTCCGCGTCGGCTTTATCCAACTGCGCCTGTGCTTTTGCAGTATCAAAGGTATCTGATGCGATCAGGTTATGCATATCACGACGGTCGTCTTGCATCGCTTTGTGCATTTTCTCGCGGGATGCTTTCATGATGTCTTTAATTTGCTGCTTCTGCGCTTCCGTCAAATTCAGCTCCTTAAACATCTCATCCGGCCCCATCATGCCGCGATGCTCCCGACCCTCTTTCATCATCATCTTGTGTTCCGGGCCTGGACCTTTCGGCGCTTCATTAGCATGCGCGATACCTGCCGCGCCCAATGCCAAAGAAGAAGCAACCAGCATTGCAGTGAGTTTACGCATATTTCATTCCTCTCTCTGAATTGACTTATCGGCGGCGGCTGCCGCGCTACGAGAGAAAGTATAGGCTCGACACCTTCAGTTAATTAGAGCAAGGGTAAATATCTGCAAGCGTCAGCTCCACATTTGCGGCAATTATGGAGAATGAGGAGGAATTGTGTAAGGAAGCGGAAGTATTACGTTAACGAAATAGGGCGTACGAAATATCGTATTAACACTGCGGCACGATATGGCTGAAAAATGCCAGCGGAGCGGTTACCGCAGTGAGCGTCTGAACGCGCTGGCTTCTTGTGCCAGTGCATCAAGGTGGGCATGAATGACCTTCATTTTCTGAAGCAGCGGATTTCGTTCCGGCGAACTATCCATCGCACTCAACTGCGCAGAGAGCCGTTCAATCTGCGTACAAAGGTAAGCGTCACGCTCTTTCGCCTGAAGCAACTGCTGCTGGAGGGACTGATGTTCCTGCCGCCACGTCTGCTGCTGACGCTGAACGCTTTGCTCTAACGCACGGAGTGCGCTATCCAGACGATATTCCAACTCTTCCACCCGCATAACAGTACCTTTGCCCGATAAACCCGCGGATTATAATGTCACACGCCCCCGACAACAAACACTCCAGCGCACGATCCCTTGCCTGCATCTGCTTTCCCCTAATATTCGCAATGACATCAATCACAATAAATACACATAAATTTCACAACTCACTCAATTACAGCTAGATTGAACACAAGAACTCATCAGACCAGTTAACTTCACCGGAGAGTGCAATGACTGCCTACCCTACGCTGCTTTCCCCGCTCGATCTTGGCTTCACGACGTTAAAGAACCGCGTGGTGATGGGCTCCATGCATACCGGACTGGAAGAACACCCGGACGGCACCGAAAGGCTGGCGGCATTTTACCGCGAGCGGGCGCAGGGCGGCGTTGGCCTGATTGTCACAGGCGGTATCGCACCCAATGCCAAAGGTGCCGTTGCCAAAGGCGGAGCGACCCTGCATAACGAGGCGCAGCTCGCGCATCATCAGGTGTTGACGCAGGCGGTACACGACGCGGGCGGGAAAATCGCGCTGCAAATTCTCCACGCCGGACGCTACAGCTATCAGCCCGATCCGGTTGCACCATCGGCCATTCAGGCACCGATTAACCGCTTTGCGCCACGGGAAATGAGTTCGCAGGATATTGTGCAAACCATCGATGACTTTGCCCGTTGCGCCGCGCTGGCGCAGCAGGCGGGTTACGATGGCGTGGAAATCATGGGGTCGGAAGGCTACCTGATTAATCAGTTTTTGGTCACACACACCAACCATCGCGATGACGAATGGGGCGGCGATTTTCAACGCCGCTGCCGCTTCGCGCTTGAGATTGTTCGTGCCGTGCAGGAGCGAACGGGGCCAGACTTCATCCTGATTTACCGTTTATCGATGCTCGACCTGATAGAGGAAGGATCAAGCTGGCAAGAAATTGTGCAGTTGGCGCAGGCGGTTGAACAGGCTGGCGCCACCCTCATTAATACCGGCATCGGCTGGCATGAAGCGCGTATCCCGACTATCGCCACGCTGGTGCCGCGCGGCGCCTTCGGCTGGGTCACGCAGAAGCTGATGGGGAAAGTCCGCATCCCGCTGATTACCACCAACCGCATCAACGATCCCGGCGTGGCAGAACAACTGCTGGTCGAAGGCTGTGCCGACATGGTGTCGATGGCCCGCCCTTTTCTCGCCGATGCCGAACTCGTGGCAAAAGCGCAGTCGGGGCGCAGCGATGAAATCAATACCTGCATCGGCTGTAATCAGGCCTGTCTCGATCAGATTTTTGCCGGAAAGGTCACATCCTGTCTGGTCAACCCACGTGCCTGTCACGAAACCGAGCTGCCTATCCACCCCGCCAGAGTCGGTAAACGCTTTGCGGTGGTCGGCGCGGGGCCTGCCGGTATGGCCTTTGCCGTCAACGCCGCTGCACGCGGCCATCAGGTTACGCTGTTTGAATCCTCTTCTTATATCGGCGGCCAGTTCAATATTGCCAAACAGATCCCCGGCAAAGCCGAATTTTATGAAACGCTGCGCTACTATCGTCGACAGCTCGAACTGCTCGGCGTCACGCTACGTCTGAGCACGCAGGCGACGCCCACCGATTTACTCGGGTTTGATGACGTGATTCTGGCCTGTGGCATCGTGCCACGGACTCCTGAGATTGCAGGTATCGATCATCCTAGCGTGCTGAGCTATCTGGACGTGCTGCGTGATAAAAAGCCGGTCGGCAAACGGGTCGCCATTATCGGCGCAGGTGGCATCGGTTTTGATACCGCGCACTATCTTATGAATAAACAGAGCGTTCCTGACGGCAATCATCGCCTGAATCCTCATCCTTCTCAGGCAGGGTACGGCAGCTTTTATGCAGAATGGGGCATTGATACGCAGTTGCAGCACCGGGGTGGCCTGCTGCCTCATCAGCCGGACGGGCTTCCCCACCAGCGGGACATTACGTTATTACAGCGGAAGACCGGCAAGCCCGGTGAAAATCTGGGGAAAACCACAGGTTGGATACACCGTACCACGCTGCTGCGCCACGGCGTCACGCTACTGGGCGGCGTGGAATATCACCACATTGATGATGAGGGGCTGCACATTATCCACGCCCAGCAAATGCGCTGTCTGCCGGTGGATAACATCATTATCTGTGCCGGTCAGGAACCCAACCGCAAACTGTACGACCCCTTATTGGCGGCCGGATGTCACGTTCACCTGATTGGCGGTGCCGATGTGGCACAAGAATTAGACGCCCGCCGGGCGATCGATCAGGCTACCCGGCTGGCGTTAACGCTATAATTTAGGCGAGGGGTTTAGCGGGACGACCCCGTTTTCACCGCACGCAGTATGACGAATTTCGTGTTGCTGGCGACGGTTTCACAGTTGCCGAACAGACGCTTCAGCTTGTGGAAATAATCCAGATGGCGATTCCCCACAATGCGCAGTTCTCCGCCAACCTGAAGGCAGCGCCTGGCATCCATAAACATCTGCCAGGCGATTTCATCCGTCACGGCCTGTTGCTGATGGAATGGCGGATTACACAAGACCGCCTGCAACGTATCACGCTTAACGCGAGCCAATCCGTGGTTCACTACGAAGCTACAGCGCTCAACATCCTGCGGGCAGTTAACCTCAACGTTCATCTGACTTGAGGCTACCGCCATATAGGATTCATCAAAGAAGCCGACGGTGGCCTCCGGGTTAGCTTTCAGCGCTGCCAGCCCAATGACGCCGTTGCCACAGCCGAGATCGATGATCTTACCGTCGATGTGTTCCGGCAAATGCTGCATAAAGAAACGTGCGCCGATATCCAACCCATTACGCGAATACACGTTTGCCTGGTTTTGAATACGATAGCCGTAACCATCCAGCTCCCACTCGGTAGTAAGTGACTGCTCACTTACTTTTAGTTCCGCCCACTCACAGTGAACCAGACGCGCCTTTTTCCAGGCCAGCGAGGTTTTCGTCGGCCCCATCACACGTTCAAACAGTTGCAATGTAGAGGTGTGAATATCCCGCGCTTTCGCGCCGGCAATAATGCGTGTCTGCGGCGTGACGACCTTACGCAACATTCTCAACTGGTGTTCCAGCAACGCGATCGTTTTCGGTATTTTAATCACCACCAGCGCAGGTGCCTCGGGTAGATCCGCCATGCTATCCAGCAGTGTTACCGCATTGGCATCATAGCCATTCAGTTCCAGATTATGCCGCGTTGCCAGTTGGCTGAGATAAGAGTCGCTGATACTGACAGGCGATTGCGCCTGCAAACCACAGGCTAGCGCACCAAACGTATCATTGAAAATCAGACGCGGACCCGGCGCGATTTCCATCGTGGACAGTTCACGCAGCAGGTATTCATCTGCGGCATCCCACGCCTGTAGCGCCGAGTTTTCAGCGACCTGAGGGTAACGCACCAACGTCAGGTTGCACGTTTCCAATTCGAGTTGGCTCATTGGCCTCTCCTGCATCATAAAATTTGCGCTGTTTATCCCTTAAAATAGTCCGTCAGTAAATGCTTTTCTCTGCCGGAACGGGAAATGATTGACGTTGCCTTGTCATTTCACCGTGATAATCTGCATAGACATCACCAATCCCTTCAGGATACCAAACGCTTATGATTCGCTTCGCTATTGTAGGAACCAGTTGGATCACCCGTCAGTTTGTTGATGCCGCCCATGAAACCGGCAAGCTGAAGCTCACCGCCATCTATTCACGCACGGCAGAAAAAGCGCAGCCGTTTCAGGCCGATTACATGGTGGATACGATCTTTGATTCACTGGACGCCATGGCGAAATCCGATCTGATCGACGCCGTGTATCTGGCAAGCCCTAACTCACTGCATTGCGAACAGGCTCTGCTCTTCCTGAGACACGGCAAGCACGTCATCTGTGAAAAACCGCTGGCTTCCAACCGCTATGAAGTCGAACAGATGATCGCCTGCGCCAGAGAAAATCAGGTTGTGCTCTTTGAAGCGTTCAAAACCGCCAGCCTGCCCAATTTTAGCGTGATCCAGCAGGCGCTGCCCAAAGTCGGCAGGCTGCGTAAAGTGGTGCTGAATTACTGTCAGTATTCTTCACGCTACCCGCGCTATCTGGCGGGCGAGAACCCGAATACGTTCAATCCTGCATTCTCCAACGGTTCCATCATGGATATCGGCTACTACTGCTTAGCCTTCGCCGTGGCGCTGTGGGGCGAACCGTGCACCACGCAGGCCAGCGCGACGCTATTGGAAAGCGGCGTAGACGCACATGGCAGCGTCATCCTGAATTACGGCGATTTCGATGTCACCATCATCCATTCCAAAGTCAGCCATTCCACGATACCCAGTGAAATTCAGGGGGAAGACGGTTCACTGGTGATTGAAAAAGTCTCCGAATGCCATAACGTGAAATTCATTCCGCGTGAAGGCAAGCAGTTGGATCTCAGCCAGCCGCAGCATATCAACAGCATGCTGTACGAAGCGGAAGTCTTTGCCGCGCTGGTCAACGATAACGACATCAACCATGCGGAACTGGCACGATCGCGCACCGTCGCGGGGCTGCTGACGGAAATTCGCCGCCAAACTGGCGTCGTGTTTCCTGCCGACGCCGCAGCGCCGGGAAACGCGGAATAAGGCAGCGATAATTATTTGACCAGGATCATCTTTTCACCTATCTTCTGTCAGGCAAAGGGGAGTAACTTTTCCGCCAGCTAATCGTCATTACGATGCGTTCCGCATCCGGTTACTGGGCAACCTTGATGAGACAGCTTCATTAATGTTGTAAGTGAGACCTTGCCGGAAGGCGAGGTGCATTTGCAGCTTTAATAACAAGCGGCCAGCGTCCTTCCGACGTTGGCCGTTTTTGTTTCTATTTAAGGATCTTGCTATGCACACCATCGGCACGCCATGGTTATGGGGCAGCTTCGCTGCCATTGTTATAGTGATGCTGGCCATCGACCTGTTCTATCAAGGGCGCAAAGGGTCGACGGTAATGACGTTCAAGCAGGCTGCCGTCTGGTCTATCATCTGGGTTACGCTCTCGCTGCTGTTCAACGCCGGTTTCTGGTGGTATCTGGACGGTACGATGGGCCGCGAAGTAGCCAACGCCCAGTCGCTGGCCTTCCTGACCGGTTATTTGATCGAGAAAGCGCTTGCCGTCGATAACGTCTTCGTCTGGCTGATGCTGTTCGGCTACTTCGCCGTTCCCCCGCAATACCAACGCCGCGTGCTGATTTACGGCGTGTTAGGCGCCATCGTTCTCAGAACGCTGATGGTGTTTGGCGGCAGCTGGCTAGTCACGCAGTTCCAGTGGCTGCTCTACGTGTTCGGTGCGTTCCTGCTGTTCACCGGCCTGAAAATGGCGCTGGCGAAAGAAGATGACGGGGCGATCGGCGACAAACCGCTGGTACGCTGGCTGCGTAGCCGTTTGCGTATGACGGATACCATCGAGAACGAAAAATTCTTCGTCCGTCGTAACGGCATCCTGTATGCCACGCCGCTGTTTCTGGTGCTGATTATGGTTGAAATCAGCGACGTGATTTTCGCCGTAGACAGTATCCCGGCTATTTTCGCCGTCACAACCGATCCCTTTATCGTGCTGACGTCGAACCTGTTCGCCATTCTGGGACTGCGTGCGATGTACTTCCTGCTGGCTGGCGTAGCTGAACGCTTCTCGCTGTTGAAATATGGTTTGGCCGTCATCCTGATCTTTATTGGTACCAAGATGATGCTCATCGACATTTTCCATATTCCGGTGG
This sequence comes from Pectobacterium sp. 1950-15, assembly GCF_037136835.1. NCBI lineage: Bacteria > Pseudomonadati > Pseudomonadota > Gammaproteobacteria > Enterobacterales > Pectobacteriaceae > Pectobacterium > Pectobacterium sp. 1950-15. Next base: position 71,235 of record NZ_JBBBQR010000002.1, read on the forward strand.
CCATTTCTTTGGGCGTCGTTGCCAGTATTCTGATCATCACCATGCTGATCAACGTCTGGGTCAACAAACGCGCCGGGCGTTAATCCTTACCTCTTATCTCCGCACGGTTCCCGCCGTGCGGAGACCGTTTTACTCATTCCATCGTTGCTGCATTCCATCGCTCCTACCCATGCGCAACGGCCCGCAGGGTGACGGACACGGATGTCCGTCATAAAAAAACGTCGGGAGCGTTTTTCAACGTTGCGTAGCAACGGCCCGTAGGGTGACGGACAAAGATGTCCGTCATAAAAAACCACATCATTGCTTTTCTCAAAAATAAATTTTCATATACTGACACGTGCAAACACATTTCGTTACGGAAAGAAAAAATCACCCGACGTATGTCAGAGGTGCCAAATCCGTACAGACAACCACTTAGCGGAACGGTTATCCCGTCAAAATTATGGAAACTCAACAGTCTCGTTTTTTGCAGTACATTACTCGCGGCAGCCTGGTTAAACAGATTCTTCTGGGGCTCGCAGCCGGGATTATTCTGGCCTCGCTGTCTACGCAGGCCGCACTGGCTGCCGGTTTATTAGGAACGCTGTTCGTCGGCGCATTGAAAGCCGTCGCCCCCGTTCTGGTATTGGTGCTGGTCATGGCGTCTATCGCTAACCACCAGCAAGGGCAGAAAACCAATATCCGCCCGATCCTGTTTCTTTACCTCATCGGCACCTTCTCTGCAGCGCTGATTGCCGTTGTGCTCAGCGTCCTCTTCCCTTCCACGCTAGCGCTTAACGCGCAGGCCGCCGACATCACGCCACCATCAGGTATTGTCGACGTGATGAAGGGGCTATTGATGAGCGTCATCGCCAACCCGATTCACGCGCTGCTGAATGCCAACTACATCGGGATTCTGGTTTGGGCCGTTGGTCTGGGTATTGCGTTCCGCCACGGTTCGGACAGTACCAAGAGCATGATTAACGATGCCTCTAACGCGGTCACCATGATTGTGCGTGTGGTCATTCGTTTCGCCCCACTGGGGATTTTCGGTCTGGTCGCGTCAACGCTGGCGGAAACTGGCTTCGGCGTGCTGTGGGGCTACGCCCACCTGTTGATGGTGTTGATTGGTGGCATGCTGCTGGTGGCGCTAGTGATCAACCCGCTGATCGTCTACTGGAAGATTCGTAGCAACCCTTATCCGCTGGTGCTGCGCTGCCTGCGCGAGAGCGGCGTGACAGCCTTCTTTACCCGCAGTTCCGCAGCCAACATTCCGGTGAATATGGAACTGTGCCGCAAACTGAATCTGGATGAAGACACCTACTCTGTCGCCATCCCGCTGGGTGCAACCATCAATATGGCAGGCGCTGCGATTACTATCACAGTGCTGACGCTGGCCGCCGCGCATACGTTGGGTATTCAGATTGACGTGCCTACCGCGCTGCTGCTCAGCGTCGTGGCGTCACTGTGTGCCTGTGGCACATCGGGTGTGGCGGGAGGTTCACTGCTGCTGATCCCGCTGGCGTGCAGCATGTTCGGTATCTCCAACGATATCGCCATGCAGGTGGTCGCGGTTGGCTTCATCATCGGCGTATTGCAGGACTCTGCTGAAACCGCAGTGAACTCCTCAACGGACGTGATGTTCATCGCCGCCGTATGTCACGCGGAAGACGCCAAACTGGCGGAAAAAGAGCGCTTAAATCTGCTGTAACCGATTAGGGATTACGCGCCCTCTTCCTCTAACGCCGTCCGCTTTAAAACGAACGGCGTTAACATGATGAGAAATTCCCTAATTACGCCTTCTTCTCTACGCTAAAAGGATCGATGCCGCGCTGCTGCATGCGCCAGAAGCGGATGATGTTAAAGCCGTTCATCACCAGAAAACTGCCTTCGATCAGCGATCCACCAATCGATCCCAGCCAGATATTGTGTACCACCCAGCAGGCGGTTGAACACCACATCACGCAGCGCGTCGTCAGCCCAGAGGTGCGGAACAACGCCCAGGTACTGGCAACCGTACCCGCTATCGGCAGCAGTTCCATCGCATGGTGCATACCCGACAAACCAAAGAGCAGCGTCAGTGAGATAAAGACAAACATCACGAGGATGTTGTGTGTTTTCAGTGAGATTAGCGTACGTGCCGAGTTCAACAATGCGCTGGCACCTGCTGCATTTGCCCCCATCAGGAAGAAATGCAGACCAATGACGGCGCTGTATGCCGAGAGCTGTATTTTGAATTTTTGATCGTTACGGTTGAAAAACATGGTGATACCGACCAGAAATGCCAGTACACCAACAGACTGGGCAATCCAATACTGTGTCATGATCCCTGCCTCTAAAAGTTGCTGCGAAAAAAAACGGCGCCATTATAAAAATGAAACGCCGTTTTATTTTAATTGGAATAAATGATATTTACAACGTCACGCCGCTCTTAAATATGGCTAATTCACGGAAGTCGTTCACTTCATTCTTCGTCCGCTTGCCGTCAGCAATCTCGACAATTAGCTCGACAAACTGACTCAGCAGTTCGTCCATCGGCATGTCGTGGATCAGACGCCCCGCATCGAAATCAATCCAGTGCGGTTTTTTCTTCGCCAGTTCGCTGTTGGTCGCCAGTTTTACGGTAGGCACGAATCCGCCGTAAGGCGTGCCGCGTCCGGTACTGAACAACACCATATGGCAGCCAGCCCCCGCCAGGGCGCTGGTCGCGACGGCATCATTCCCCGGCGCACTGAGCAGGTTGAGCCCCGGAGTATGTAAGCGCTCACCATATTTCAGTACGTCCACCACTTTGCTCTGTCCGGCTTTTTGCGTACAGCCCAGTGATTTCTCTTCCAGCGTGGTGATCCCACCCGCCTTGTTACCCGGCGATGGGTTCTCGTAAATCGGCTGGTCGTGCGCGATGAAGTACTGTTTGAAATCGTTCACCATGTGGACGGTTTTCTCAAACGTGGCTTCATCACGGCAGCGGCTCATCAGAATACGTTCCGCACCGAACATTTCCGGCACTTCGGTCAGCACCGTCGTGCCGCCGTTGGCGATCAGGTAGTCGGAGAAACGGCCTAACAGCGGGTTGGCAGTAATACCGGACAGCCCATCAGAGCCACCGCATTCCAGGCCAAACTTCAGCTCGCTCAGCTTGCCCGGCTCGCGTTTGTCATGGCGCATCGCCTCATACAGCGTATGCAGACGTTCCAGACCCGCTTCAACTTCATCGTCCTGCTGCTGGCACACCATGAACGTTACGCGATCGGAATCAAAATCGCCCAGCGTCGTGCGGAATGCATCAACCTGATTGTTCTCACAGCCCAGACCGATCACCAGCACCGCCCCCGCATTCGGGTGACGCACCATGTTTTGCAGCATCGTACGGGTGTTTTCGTGATCCTGACCGAGCTGTGAACAGCCGAAGGTATGACTAAACAGATAAACGCCGTCGATACCTTCCGCGTCATTGGTTTCTTTCAGGAAACGCTGCTGAATCTGACGCGCGATCCCGTTCACGCAACCGACGGTTGGCAGAATCCACAGTTCATTACGGATACCGACATCGCCATTTTTACGACGATAGAGCTGCACGTCCCGATCGCCCATTTGCGGCGGCAGGTCGATAAACTCAGGCTGGTACTGATATTCATCCAGATCGCTCAGGTTGGTTTTCGCATTCTGGGAATGAATATGTTCTCCGGGGGCAATAGACACCAAAGCATGGCCGATCGGCAGGCCATACTTGGTAATCATTTCTCCCGGTGCGATGGTTTCCAGCGCGAACTTATGTCCGCGCACGACAGGTTGCTGAAGTGTCACCGTATGGCTATCCACCGACACCGTTTCGCCTTGCTCAACATCACGCAGGGCGACAGCCACATTGTCCAGAGAATGAATTTTTATAATACTTTGCATGGATAACCCTTCTTGCTGATTAGCAATAACCTTCCACGGCTGCGCGCATGCCGCGCTCAACGATGGTTTGCAACTGTTCAGTCACCTGCGCAGCCAGGCCAGGAACCTGTGTTAAATCCTGTTCCCAGTGATCGGCATCGCGCAGTACTACATTCACCAGTTCAGCCAGGCTGACGGTGTGCTCTTTTACGCCCGCCCACAGCGTGGAATAACGCTCCAGCCAGTGCGCATCGTCCTGCAACGGATAGGTTTGCAGCGTATCGCCTTCACCGCTGCGCTCGCCGCGATAGAACGCAATCAAGGCCGCCAGCGCAAACGTCAGACGCGCAGGCAATTCACCGTGGCGTTCACGGTAGGTCAGCAACTGCGGCAGGATGCGGGTGCGGAATTTGGTCATGCCATTCAGCGAGATAGATAACAGCTGGTGCTGAATGAAGGGGTTACGGAAACGGCTTAACACAGCCTGAGCAAACGACGTCAGTTCGTCATGAGGCAAATCCAATACCGGCACAATCTCTTCGGCAATGGTCTTTTCCACGAATTTGCCAATCAGGGCATCATCCATCGATTCGCCAACGGTATCGAGACCCGCCAGGAATGCCACCGGCACCAGCGCGGTATGGGCTCCGTTGAGAATCGCCACTTTACGTTCTTTATACGGCTTGATGTCATCAACGATACGAACGTTCAGATCCAGTTTGTTCAGACGCAATTCTTCCGCCAGCCACTGTGGCCCCTGAATCACGAACAGGTAGAAATGTTCTGCCGTATCCCAAAAGGTATCCTGGTAGCCCATTTCCTGCTGTAACGCTTCCACTTCAGCACGCGGGTAACCCGTCACAATGCGGTCTACCAGCGTCGAGCAGAAGGTGTTGTGATCGTTCAGCCAGGCAGTAAACGTTGGCGTCAGCTTCCACTGTGCAGCGTAGCGCAGCACCAGCTCTTTCAGCGCTACGCCGTTGTAATCAATCAGTTCGCACGGTAACAGCACCCAACCTTTATCCGCTGCGCCGTCAAAATGGCAGAAACGCTCATACAGCAGACGGGTTAATTTCGCCGGGAAGCTGACAGGCGGCGCATCGTTCAGGCTGTCGTCTGCGTGATAGCTGATACCCGCTTCGGTGGTATTGGAGAAAACGAAACGAATATTTGGATCGTGCGCCAGCGCCAGATACTCATCGAACTGACGGTACACGTTGATTTCACGGTTTACCGAGCGGATCAGACGCGGTTCGCGCACGGCCTCGCCCTGCTCGTTCAGACCACGGATAATGGTGGTGTACAACCCATCCTGGGTATCCAGCGCGGGCGGGAAATCAGAATCGATCGGACGAACAATGACAATGCCCGCATCCAGATCGGTGTGCTCATTCAGCAAATCCAACTGCCAGTCGACGAAAGCGCGCAGGAAATTACCTTCACCAAACTGAATAACCCGATCCGGGTGTTGACGACCAGGGAAGTTACGACGATTTAACGTTTGCATTAACAGGCTACCTTAGGACGAATCTCACATTCAGGGCACGACCGAACCACCGTCATCCTTGCCCTGCTATATTCATATTCACCCGCACCAAATCCCCACCAGTGCCGATGACAAAAAACCGAGACGCCGAGAGCCGCGACGTAAGCCCCTTTGGGAATCTTACTGCCGCGCCTCTCGCGCAATTCACACCTTACGACGCGGCGGAATTACAGCTCGATGGCAAAATAGTTTTTAGCGTTATCGAAACTGATGTTTTTCACCATTTCGCCCAGCAACGGCAGATCGGCTGGCGCTTCGCCATCTTCCACCCAGCGGCCAATCATCTGGCACAGAATGCGGCGGAAATATTCATGACGGGTGTAAGACAGGAAACTGCGGCTATCGGTCAGCATGCCGACAAAGCGGCTCAGCAGCCCAAGCTGCGCGAGCTGGGTCATCTGGCGCTGCATACCGTCTTTCTGATCGTTGAACCACCAACCGGAACCGAACTGCATCTTGCCCGGCATCCCTTCGCCCTGGAAGTTACCGATCATGGTTCCGAGCACTTCGTTATCGCGCGGGTTCAGGCAGTAAAGGATGGTTTTCGGCAGCAGGTTTTCTTCATTCTGCTTGCTGAGCAGGCGAGACAGTTCCTGAGCCAGCGGACGGTCATTGATGGAGTCGAAGCCCACGTCCGGCCCCAGAAGCTTGAACTGACGCAGGTTATTGTTGCGCAGTGCGCCAATGTGGTACTGCTGAACCCAGCCGCGACGCGCATATTCCGCCCCCAGCCAAACCAGCACGCCAGTCTTGAACTGCGCCACTTCATGTTCGCTCAGCGCTTCGCCAGAAAGACGACGCGCCAGAATGTTGTCCAGCGTTGCCTCATCGGCTTCAGCAAACATCACGACATCCAGCGCGTGGTCAGACACTTTACAGCCGTGCGCCGCGAAGTGATCCAGACGCTTGGTCAGCGCAGCTTGCAGATCGCTAAAACGACGAATATCGGTGTCTGACACTTCACCCAGTTTCGCCATATAGTCGTTGAAGGTTGCCAGTTCAATGTTGAACGCTTTATCTGGGCGCCAGCTCGGCAGCACTTTGATAGAGAAGCTCGAATCCTGAGCAACGGTTTTATGGTGGCGCAGATCGTCAATCGGATCGTCCGTCGTACCGACCATTTTCACGTTCATCTGCTGCATGATGCCACGCGCGGTAAAGTCATCGCGCTCCAGCATGGCATTACAGCGATCCCAAATGTCTTTTGCCGTGCTTGGTGACAGCAGCGTGCCGGTTACGCCAAACGGGCGGCGCAGTTCCAGGTGTGTCCAGTGATAAAGCGGGTTGCCGATGGTGTGTGGCACGGTCGCTGCCCAGGCTTCAAATTTTTCCCAGTCGCTGGCATCGCCCGTACACAAACGCTCAGGCACGCCGTTGGTGCGCATCGCACGCCACTTGTAGTGATCGCCTTTCAACCAGATGTCATACAAATTTTTGAAACGATAGTTTTCCGCGATCTGTTCAGGCGGCAGATGGCAGTGGTAGTCAAATATCGGCTGGTCGACGGCGTACTCATGATAAAGACGACGGGCAAATTCACTGTCTAACAGAAAATCTTCACTCAGAAACTGGGGCATGTTTTCTTCCTTACCGTGCTTCTTGTGCACCAAATTAGTTGACCGTTAAAAGATATCACACCAATTATGCGCGATATCTCACAGTATTTGTGAGGTCATGATCGCAAAAATGTAACAAGCAGTACAATAACTCGGCATTTACCGCCTTAAATCGCTCGTCTCTCTCGATTTCAGCGAGCAATTCGTTATTCCGCATAAAAATAATGGTTTTGTGATATCACTCAACTTTTAAAGTTGTATGACAAATTATTGTAGCGCTGCCTTAAGCAGGGATTCAATCGCTATCTCACAAAGAGAAGGGGTTTCCTGCTCAGCACAACAACAAAACGTGTCGTACCACATTACAAGACACCTCACACCGTGACGCTACTCAAGAGCCACCACTGTGTTTTTTATTGACTCGGAGAGAAAGTTAAATGCGTAAAATCAAAGGATTACGCTGGTATATGATCGGCCTGGTGACCATTGGCACCGTGCTGGGATACCTGACGCGTAATGCAATTTCTGTTGCTGCCCCGACGCTACAGGATCAATTGCACATCACCACACAGCAATATTCTTATATTGTTGCTGCCTATTCAGCTTGTTATACCATTATGCAACCCATCGCCGGTTATGTGCTGGATCTGCTGGGTACCAAAATCGGCTATGCCATGTTCGCCATTCTGTGGGCCATCTTCTGTATGGGAACCGCGCTGGCAAACAGCTGGGGGGGTTTAGCGATCGCCCGCGGCGCGGTCGGTATGGCGGAAGCCGCGATGATCCCTGCGGGCCTGAAAGCCAGCAGCGAATGGTTTCCGGCAAAAGAGCGCTCTGTGGCGGTGGGTTACTTCAACGTGGGGTCATCCATCGGCGCAATGATCGCGCCGCCGCTGGTGGTGTGGGCGATTGTGGCACACAGTTGGGAAATGGCTTTTATCATTACCGGTGCGCTGAGCCTGATCTGGGCCATCTGCTGGCTCGTTTTCTATAAGCACCCGAAAGATCAGAAGAAACTCAGCGACGAAGAGCGCGACTATATTCTTAGCGGGCAGGAAGCGCAGCACCAAACCAATAACGCGAAGAAAATGTCTGCCTGGCAGATCCTGCGTAACCGTCAATTCTGGGGTATCGCGCTGCCGCGTTTTCTGGCTGAACCGGCCTGGGGAACATTCAACGCGTGGATCCCGCTATTCATGTTTAAAGCCTACGGCTTTAACCTGAAAGAAATCGCCATGTTCGCGTGGATGCCAATGCTGTTCGCCGATATCGGCTGCATTCTGGGTGGCTACCTGCCGATGCTGTTCCAGAAATATTTCAAAGTGAACCTGATCGTTTCCCGCAAGCTGGTGGTGACCATGGGGGCGATACTGATGATTGCACCGGGGATGATCGGGTTGTTCTCTAGCCCTTACGTCGCCATCGCGCTGCTGTGCGTCGGCGGTTTCGCGCACCAGTCGCTGTCCGGCGCGCTGATTACCCTGTCATCTGACGTCTTTGGCCGTAATGAAGTCGCCACGGCAAACGGCTTAACCGGTATGGCGGCCTGGATGGCAAGCACCATGTTTGCGCTGGTTGTAGGCGCGCTGGCCGATACGTTGGGCTTCAGCCCGCTGTTTGCTGCACTGGCGGTCTTCGACTTGTTAGGCGCCATCGTCATCTGGACGGTGTTGAAAAACCAACCCGCGTCAGAAGTCGCTGCCGCGGCTGAAACCTTGAAAGAAGCCAACCAGCACTGATAATCCCTGCATTATCCTGACTCATCCGGTATGATCGGATACCGGGTGAGTCACCTTTCCCGCAAGAACACACTGCGATAACTGTGACCGCAACATTGGTTGCTGCTATTATTAAGTGGTATAACAAATCATTCCTCAAAGATTAACGAGATAGACACTCAGGCCCTGACGTGGCACATGGACCGTCATCTATCGAGAGTAGACATCATCATGGCACTCACTGAACCCCGACGGCTATACCAGCAGTTAGCCGCAGAATTAAAACAGCGCATCGAAAGCGGTATGTATCAGGTCGGCGAAAAATTACCGGCAGAACGCTATATTTCTGAAGAAATGAACGTCAGCCGCACCGTGGTGCGCGAAGCCATCATCATGCTGGAAGTCGAAGGGTACGTTGAAGTACGCAAGGGTTCAGGCATTCACGTTATTTCCAACCAGCAGAAGAACCCGTTCATTAATAGCGGCGATATTGAATTCGTCGCGGCCGGCCCGTTTGAGCTGCTTCAGGCACGTCAACTCATTGAAAGCAATATTGCTGAATTTGCGGCCACGCAGGTAACCCGTCAGGACATCATCCAACTGATGGAAATTCAGGAATATGCGCGTCAGGAAGACCGCTTCCGTGATTCTCAGTGGGATCTGAAATTCCACGTTCAAGTCGCGCTGGCAACACAAAACTCTGCGATGGCGACTATCGTCGAAAAAATGTGGAGCCAACGGATCCACAATCCTTACTGGCGCAAACTGCATGAGCACATTGACGACAAGTCGATAGAAAGCTGGTGCGAAGAGCACGACCGCATTCTTAAAGCACTGATTCGCAAAGATCCTTACGCCGCCAAGCTGGCCATGTGGCAACATCTCGAAAACACAAAACAGATGCTGTTTCGCGCCACGACGGACGATTTCGAGTTTAACGTCGATCGCTATATGTTCGCCGAAAACCCGGTCGTTCACCTCGACCAGATACACGCCGGTAAGTCTTAAAGCGGTTTTGCCCCTTGTTTTAAACGAGGGGTAACATTTTGGATGCACTGGAAAAGGTCAGAAAACGTTGATTTCTGTCAGCGAGTGTAAAATATCGCAGAAATCCCAACTCTTCCTCGAAAAATCCCCCTAAACCGCCTCAGTTGTCGTAATATTTTCCTGTCTCAGCAACACCTATTTTGTTACAGTTAACGCGTCTTTCTTACGCTTAATCCGTCGCTTTGGATGTAAAGTCAGCCAAGACCAAACAATCCCTACCCGCCTGTTTATCGGGTTCGCAGCGAAAAGCGAGCATCAAGTCAGACACCTGCGTCGCTATTGGGCGGAACAAAACAGAGATCATAAAAAAAATCATAATCCTGCGCCCTGAAAGCACTGTATTCGCTCTTATCATGTCCAGAAGCGTGATTGTCGCCAAGGCTAAATGCAACAGCAGTATTAGGAATACCGGATGGAATTAATCAAAGAACTGTTAAACGCACTCTGGCATCAGGATTTCGATATTTTAGCCGATCCCAAGCTGGTATGGACCATCTACATCTTGCTGTTTTTGATTATCTTTCTGGAAAATGGCCTGCTCCCCGCCGCTTTCCTGCCTGGCGATAGCCTGCTCATTTTGGTCGGCGTCCTCGTTGCCAAAGGCACAATGAATTACCCTTTCACTATATTTCTCCTGACGACAGCCGCCAGCCTCGGCTGCTGGGCCAGCTACATCCAGGGAAGATGGCTTGGTAATACGGGAGTGGTTCAGGGCTGGCTCTCACATTTGCCCGCGCACTATCACCAGCGCGCCCACCAGCTCTTCCACCGTCATGGTCTGTCCGCACTATTAGTTGGCCGCTTTCTGGCTTTTGTAAGAACGTTATTACCGACCATCGCAGGTTTGTCAGGCCTGAATAACGCGCGCTTTCAGTTCTTCAACTGGATGAGCGGGTTCCTGTGGGTGTTTATTCTGGTTACGCTGGGCTTCGCCTTAGGGAAAACAACGATCTTCCTGAAATACGAAGACGAGCTGATGTTCTGCCTGATGATGTTGCCGCTGGCGCTGCTGTTTATCGGACTGTTTGGCTCGCTCTTTGTCCTGTGGCGTAAAAAGCGTGACGCGAAAGCAGATAACGCAGAAAAAGGAAGCTAACCGTGTCAATCCGCTGGTTATTCCCTAAACTTACGCCCAGAAAAGTAGGCCGCATACTGATATTGCTTGCCCTGCCCATTATCGCCTTGACGCAGTCCCAGTCGCCTCGTCATTCCCAGGATGATGCAATGCTGCACATCAAGCCTGACGATGGCGCCGCGCTGCCAGATGGCTTTTACGTGTATCAGCGTCTTAATGAAAAAGGCATTGCAATCAAAAGCATTACACCAGAGCAAGATAGCCTGATCGTCCGTCTTGCCTCGCCAGAACAGAGTATCGCTGCCAGAGATGTCCTGCGATTGTCTCTGCCCAAAGTCACCATTACCGCGCAGCAGGCGACAACCCCAACACCGTTCTGGCAGCAGAAACTGACACAGAAACAATCCAAACTGGGGTGACGAAGATGAAACTATTTCCATCCATCATTGCATTCTCTGTCCTGCTTTCCGGCCACGCGCTGGCGAATACCGCCAATCAGGTGGAAACCTGTCAGCAGAAAGCGCAGGACATTCAGCGCCAAATCGATGAAGCGCGTAAGCACGGCAATCAGAACCGCATCAATGGATTAGAGAAGGCGTTGGACGGCATAAAAACCCACTGTACGGATGCCGGTCTGGCTGAGAAACGTCAGGAAGCGATTGCGGAAAAGCGTAAAGACGTCGCTGAACGCCAGCAGGAACTGAACGAAAGCCGGCAGAAAAGGGATGACGCCGAGAAGATCCTCAAACGCGAAAGAAAGCTGGCTGAAGCCGAGCAGGAATTACGCGCAGCGGAACGTGCCGCATCGCAATAACCCATCAATATATTGTCCCTATAAAACACACAGCAATTGTTCGTTTTATATTCAAAAACCAAATCACTAAAATTTACAGCGAGTTATCAGAATTGTCCGTACCCGTTTGGGGCGGCATAAATTTCAGCTTCAGCTATAGTTAGCGTTCAGGTTTATAACACGAAGGGTTATTAATATGGCTAAAGATCAAAATTCTGAATACCTACGCGCCGAATTGAAATCACTGGCGGATACGTTGGAAGAAGTCTTAAGCACCTCCAGCGATAAATCTAAAGCGGAACTCGACAAACTGCGCAATAAGGCAGAAAGCGCGCTGAAAGAAACCCGTAGCCGCCTGAGCGATACCGGTGAGCGCATCGCCTCCCAAACCAAAGAAGCGGTTGAATCGGCGGACGACTATGTACGACAGAACCCGTGGACGGGTGTCGGTATTGGTGCCGCTGTCGGCGTCGTGCTTGGTGTCCTGCTGTCTCGTCGCTAATTAGCGGCTTGTTATGACTTAGCGGATCGTTATGACGGATAAATCACAACAAGGCCCCGCAAGCGGGGTCATGGCTTCTGCTCAGCGCATCATCTCCATTATTGTCAGCATGGTTGAAAGCCGTGTCCGACTCGCCGTAATTGAGTTAGAGGAAGAAAAAACCAATCTGATTCAGTTGCTGATGATGGTCGGTCTGACGCTGATTTTCGCCACCTTTGGCATTATGAGCCTGATTGCGCTCATCATCTGGGGTATCGACCCGCAATATCGTCTCTTTGCGCTGGGGTGTATCACCGCCACATTGCTTGGACTAGCGCTGATAGGCGGCATCTGGACGCTGCTGAAGGTACGTCGTTCCACCCTGCTCAAGGCAACACGTAAGGAACTGGCGACTGATAGATCGCTGTTGGAGGAAGATCCTAAATGAGCCAGCGTCAGCAGCGAGACAGAGAAAAAGCCCAACTACTGCGCCAGATACAGCAACAGCGGCTGGATTTATCGGCAGGTAAGAAACACTGGCTGGATACCACCGCTCGTTACGATCGCGGCTGGCAAAGCCTGATGCAGTGGCGTAAATACTGGATCGTGGGCTCCAGCCTCGTCGCGCTCTATGGCGTGCGCCACCCCAGCCGCATGATTCGCTGGGGACGCCGCCTCGTCGGGCTGTGGGGGACATTCAGGCTCGTCCGAAAAACCTTTGATCCACGTTCGTAATCCTCCTATCGCATCGGCGATCGGCCTTTCCTGTACGGCATTCTTCATCTTACTTTTGCCCAACGCGCTCACGTCGTGGCGGCGCGTTCTCGTAACATTAACCAAACATCAATTTTTCTGAAATAAAACAACAATTATACTCGCTGGTAGCGCAAATCATCTCTCTATACTATCTGCCCATAACCTGATGGCGGGCCAAGTTTTCAGACAACACCTGCTACAACAAACACGACAGGGCGATATAGCCCACAACAAAATCAATTGGAGAGATGATGAAAAATTTAGAAAGCACTGCACTGCTGGTTGCACGTATCTTAATGCCGATTCTGTTTATCGTTGCAGGTTACGGTAAGCTGGGTGATGCCTATGCAGGCACACAACAATACATGCAGGCGATGGGCGTACCCACCTTCCTGCTGCCACTGACGATTCTGCTGGAACTGGGTGGTGGTCTGGCGGTGCTGTTCGGTCTGCTGACACGTACCGTTGCACTGTTCACGGCGGGCTTTACCCTGCTGACCGCACTGATTTTCCACTCTAACTTTGCGGAAGGCATGAACCAACTGATGTTCATGAAAAACCTGACCATCGCTGGCGGCTACCTCCTGCTGGCTGTAACCGGTCCAGGCGCATTCAGTATCGACCGCCTGCTGGGCAAAAAGTGGTAAGACAAGCCTTGTCCGGCCTGTACTACACTTAATAGTCGAATAACGAATTAGACGGCAAGCCTACCAGGCTTGCCGTCGTCTTATCATCACTCACTAACGGGAGGATTTATGGGACAACTGGTTGACGGCGTATGGCACGATACCTGGTATGAAACCAAATCTACCGGCGGTCACTTTAAGCGCTCAGAATCCGCATTCCGCAACTGGGTAACGCCCGATGGCGCACCTGGCCTCACTGGCAAAGGTGGCTTTCCTGCCCAGTCCGGTCGTTATCATCTCTATGTTTCCCTTGCTTGCCCGTGGGCACACCGCACACTACTCATGCGGCAGTTAAAAGGGTTAGAAGATCATATCGCCGTTTCGGTGGTGCATCCGCTCATGCTGGATCACGGCTGGACGTTCGGCACCGATTTTGAGGGGGCAACGGGTGATTCACTCTATCAGCACGAATTCCTCTATCAACTCTACCTGCACGCCAAGCCGGACTACAGTGGTCGGGTGACCGTGCCCGTCCTGTGGGACACCGAGCAGCACACCATTGTCAGTAACGAATCCTCCGATATCATCCGTATGCTGAACAGCGCTTTTGACGGCGTGGGAGCCACGGCGGGAGATTACTATCCAGAAGCGCTACGCGCTCAGATTGATGAATTGAACGGCTGGATTTACGATAAAGTGAACAACGGCGTTTACAAAGCCGGTTTTGCAACGAGCCAGTCAGCCTATGATGAATCCGCGACGACCGTTTTCGCCGCGTTATCCGATCTGGAAGCCATACTGGCAAAACAGCGCTACCTCACCGGTGAGCAGTTAACCGAAGCCGATCTGCGGCTGTGGACGACGCTGATCCGTTTTGATCCGGTCTATCACACGCATTTTAAATGCGATAAATATCGCCTGAGTGATTATCCAAACTTGTTCGGTTTTCTGCGTGATATTTATCAGATGCCCGGCATCGCCGATACCGTCGATATGGCGCACATTCGCCACCACTACTATCGTAGCCACGGCACGATTAATCCACATGGCGTGATTTCACTGGGCCCAGAGCAAGATCTGAACCAGCCTCATCAGCGTGATAAGACGTTTGTCAGTTTATACTGAAGTGTTTGTCGATTAGCGATGAAGCGCAAGGCAAGGTGTTGCCCACACCTTGCCGTAATAAAGCGCGGAATTTAGGGCTGGTTCAGCAGCTTCGGAATTTCACGCAGGAACCAGGATTTCGCCTCGCCCATGCTGTCTCGCCGCCACGCCATAATAATCTGGCTTTCCATCTGATGCTCCGGACCAATCACCAGTAAACGCCCTTCGGCAATATCTTGCGCCACCATTGGATAAGGCATGGTCGCGACGCCTAATCCCGCCAGCAGCGCACGCCGTTTATCATCCAGCGAGCTCACCGTCAGACGCTGCTGTTTATCCAACAGTTGTACGGTCAGTACCGGGCGCTCGCGCGCCGTGTCCGCCACCGCAATCCCACGGTATTTCACCCGTGTCGCATCCGACAACGGTTCAGGTTCCTGATGAATCGGGTGCTCTGGGCTGGCGACATACACGTTATTCATCGTGTACAGCTTGCGGGTATTCATTTCTGAAGACGCGCGAAAATGCATGTCCGGCGCAATCACGATATCGGCACGCCCTTGCTCAAGGCGCTCCCACGCGCCCGCCAGCACTTCCGTCAGAATCGACACCTGCGTATTCGCTTTGAGCGCCAGCTTATCGATTAAGGGAAAAAGTCGCTGAGTCGGAATAAGCGCTTCCGTCACAATCGTCAGGTGCGTTTCCCAGCCACGCGCCAGCGCTTCCGCATCCGTAGTGAGCTTATCCGCGGCTTCCAGCAGGATACGTCCACGTTCCAGCAGCATGCGCCCGACATTCGTGAATTTAGTACGATGCCCGGAACGATCGAACAACACCACATCTAACTCTTCTTCCAGTTTCTGCATGGTATAGCTCAGTGCCGAAGGCACCCTACCCAGTTCGTCTGCCGCAGCGGCAAAGCTGCCACGACGATCGATCGCATCCATAACCCTCAAGGCTTCCAGCGTCAATGCTCGTTCTTTCGCCATCTTCGTACTCATTCAGGAATTTTGAATATACCCACCAGATTAACTAGCTAACAATCCAACGTCCACACAATTACTATCGGTTTAAGAAATAATTATCTGGGGGGATAAAGATTATGATCACACGAAGAGCAGCGGGGCAATGCGGCCAGGCCGACTATGGCTGGTTGCAGGCACGCTATACATTCTCTTTTGGTCACTATTTTGACCCACAGCTGCTGGGCTACGCCTCTCTGCGCGTGCTCAATCAGGAAGTATTGGCGCCGGGGGCATCATTCCAGCCGCGAACCTACCCACGGGTTGATATCCTGAATATTATTCTTCAGGGTGAGGCAGAATACCGCGACAGCAATGGCTGCCACATTCAGGCCAAAGCCGGAGATGTGCTGCTGCTCGCCACTCAGCCAAACGTCAGCTATAGCGAACATAATACCAACGCCAGTAAGCCACTGACGCGGCTGCAATTATGGCTGAACGCCTGCCAGACCCGCGAGAACAGCCCGTTACAGCGTATGGAATTAGATTCATCAAGCCATACTCTGCTTGCCTCGCCGGAAGGTGAACAGACCAGCCTGCAACTGCGCCAACAGGTTTGGATCCATCACGTCGATCTCCAGCAGAATGAGCAAAGCACGATCGCGCTACAGGGCAATCAGGCATACCTCCAGTTGATCCACGGTTCAATGGTGGTAAAAGGTAATCAGAGCAGTGAAGCCCTACACTGCGGCGATGGCGCCTTTATCAAAGAAGAAACAACGTTGACGCTACGGGCAGACGCACCTTTGCGGGCGCTGCTTATCGACTTGGTCGTGTAGCGTTCTGCCCGTTGCTTTATCAGGAAAACGCCGCCAGTTCGGCGTTTTTATTCAGCCGTGGTAAGATATCCGTCTTGTTCCTCAATGCGTCAGGGTGATATGACAATGGATTCAACCAAACAGGACAAACTTCTTGCCCAGGCTGAACAGATTTGTCAGCAGCGCGCTGTGCGTCTCACGCCGCAGCGGTTAGAGGTTTTACGCCTAATGGCACAGCAGTCCGGTGCTATCAGCGCTTATGACCTGCTGGATCTGCTGCGAGTTTCCGAACCTCAGGCCAAACCGCCGACCGTCTACCGCGCACTGGATTTTCTGCTGGAACAAGGCTTCATTCATCGAGTCGAGTCAAACAACAGCTATGTGCTGTGTCACCATATCGAAGACCACAGCCATACGTCAGCTCTGTTCATCTGCGATCGCTGCGGGCAGGTTACGGAACGTCAAACCGAAGGTGTGGAAGAAACACTGCGTAGCCTAGCACAGCAGTCAGGATTTACGCTGCGCCACAGCGTTGTGGAAGCGCACGGGCTGTGTGGTGGCTGTCAGGAAGTGGCATCGTGCAAACAGCCAGACCATTGCGATCACGACCACACCGTTCCGATTAAAAAGCGTTAACCTCTATTAAAAAACGATAGCCCCGAGGGCTATCGTCCCTTTCTGCGAAGAAGCATCACGTTCACTACCAGTGATATTTGTGGTGTTCTTCCCAGTGCTTCACTTCTTTCTCTGCCGCTTCTTTTGCGTATCCGTAACGTTCCTGGATTCTCCCCACCAGTTGGTCACGTTTACCTTCGATGACCGTCAGATCGTCATCCGTTAATTTGCCCCATTGCTCTTTCGCTTTACCTTTAAACTGTTTCCAGTTACCGCTGGCTTGGTCTTTATTCATAAGAATCTCCGTACCTGAGGTGTATTGCGCATAAACGAATCATGACTACCGACGTAGGCGTCAGTGTCAGATAAATCGGTCTATTCAGTAAGCAGCGTCATCATGGTGCGAACCATCACGGTGTTCTTCGCCACTGTCTCCCTTGATTGCCGGGCTAACCTAAATGTGATGGCAGATGATCAATCACAAAACGACAAAATAAAGATTAAAATGCTTACATTGATAAAAATCATAGCCGAATATTTTAATGAAAATGAAAAATAAGGAATCCGTAGCTGAAAAAGGCGTTGGGCACGAGAAAATCACCGCAAAAAGCAGTGGAAAAACAGGCGGTAAGGGGAATCGTAGAAAATACGCGCTAAATGTAACGAAATATATACAGCTAGCCGATTAACATGCGGGGAAACTCACATATGAAGCAATTCACACATGAAGCGATTAACACAAAGAGGATGATGCACTAACTCAGCAAACGAGCAGTGCATCTCGATGAACCGTTAGCTCCAATCGCTGTTACGAATAACGCCAACCGCTAAGCCTTCTATCGAAAAGCTTTGTTGACGCAGATCGACAACAATCGGGGCAAACTCTTCGTTTTCCGCGAGAAGATGCACCGTATTGCCCTGCTTTTTCAGGCGCTTCACCGTCACTTCATCATCAATACGCGCGACGACAATCTGCCCATTGCGTACATCTTCTGTTTTATGCACGGCCAGTAAATCGCCATCCATAATACCGATGTCTTTCATCGACATACCGCTCACCCGCAGCAAAAAGTCAGCGCTGGGTTTGAACATGGCAGGGTCAACCTGATAGTGACATTCGATATGTTCCTGCGCCAGCAGAGGCTCACCAGCTGCCACGCGACCAACCAGGGGAATACCCGTCTCTTCTTCCATCAGCAGACGAATACCGCGAGAAGCACCCGATACAATTTCAATCACGCCTTTACGCGCCAGCGCTTTAAGATGTTCTTCAGCCGCATTCGGAGAGCGAAACCCCAGCTGTTGAGCAATTTCCGCGCGCGTTGGCGGCATTCCGGTCTGCGCAATATGATCGCGGATCAGGTCATAAACCTGCTGCTGCCTTGCTGTTAATACTTTCATTCCGCCCCCTGGTTGTTTATACAGTCTTGCTGTGAGTATATACAGGTAAGCCACAATTGGGAATGGAGATATCGGCAAAGCCTCTGACTTTTATTCATTTATGCGTACCGTCAGGCAAAATGTTGCCAGAGGATGCTGCCCCACACGACAGCCGCTAACACGATGGCAACAAAAACAGCCGCCGAGCCGATATCTTTCGCCCGGCCGGATAATTCGTGATGCTCGAGGCCAATACGATCGACAACCGCTTCAATCGCGCTGTTAGCCAACTCAAAGAGCATAATCAATACGACGGACCCGATCAGCAGGAGCTTTTCGACCAGGGTAACCGGCAGCAAACACGCGATAATCACGCCGACAACCGTCAGTATTGTTTCCTGACGAAACGCCGCCTCATGCTGCCACGCCTGCTTTAGCCCCTTAAGGGAATAACCGGTCGCCTTAATAATCCGGGTCATCCCCGTTGCTTTATTCATTTATCCTCCATTCTTTACGTAAAATAGTTCGCATTTTAACGCGCTTACGTTGTCTCACCACCACAGATTTCCGACGCAGTTTCTGGTATCCTTGCGGCGCATTGCTAACAAGAGGCTTCAAGTTGTTATGTCAGGTTGGCGTAAAATTTACTATAAACTATTGAATCTCCCACTGAAACTGCTGGTTAAAAGCAAAGTTATTCCCGCAGATCCCGTGGTCGAGTTGGGGTTAGATCCCTCACGTCCTATACTCTATGTTCTGCCTTATAATTCTCAGGCAGATCTCTTGACGCTACGTGCGAAGTGCCTGGCATTGGGGTTACCCGATCCCTCGCAGTCGTTCGAATTCAGCGGCGTCGAACTCCCCAGCCACGTCTTTATTAATGACGGGCCGCGAGTCTTCCGCTATTACGTTCCCAAGCAGAAATCCGTCAAACTGTTCCACGACTATCTGGACTTGCATCGCGCCAATCCAGATTTAGACGTACAGATGGTGCCGGTTTCCGTGATGTTTGGGCGCTCTCCGGGTCGGGAAGGCCATGCTCAGGCCGCACCGCACCTGCGCTTGCTCAACGGTATCGAGAAATTCTTCGCCGTCCTGTGGCTAGGCCGCGACAGTTTTGTCCGCTTCTCTAGCCCGGTGTCGCTGCGCTATATGGCGACCGAACATGGCACTGACAAAACCATAGCTCACAAACTGGCGCGCGTCGCGCGTATGCACTTCTCTCGCCAGCGTTTGGCGGCAGTTGGCCCGCGCTTGCCGGTACGTCAGGAGCTATTTAACAAGCTGCTGGATTCCAAAGCGATCAAGAAAGCCGTGGACGATGAGGCGCGCAGTAAGAAGATTTCTACTGAGAAAGCGCAGCAGAACGCGATTGCGCTGATGGAAGAAATCGCCGCCGACTTCTCCTATGAGGCCGTGCGTCTGTCGGATCGTGTCTTAAGCTGGACGTGGAACCGCCTTTATCAAGGGATCAACGTCCATAACGCCGAACGCGTTCGCCAGCTGGCGCAGGATGGTCACGGCATTGTCTATGTGCCCTGCCACCGCAGCCACATGGATTATCTGCTGCTGTCCTACGTCCTGTACCATCAGGGCTTAGTGCCGCCGCACATCGCCGCAGGCATCAACCTTAATTTCTGGCCGGCAGGCCCGATCTTCCGCCGTCTTGGCGCTTTCTTCATTCGTCGTACCTTCAAGGGCAACAAGCTGTATTCCACGATTTTCCGTGAGTATCTGGGTGAACTGTTTGCCCGTGGCTATTCGGTGGAATATTTCATGGAAGGCGGGCGCTCGCGCACGGGCCGTCTGTTGGAACCCAAAACTGGTACGCTGGCGATGACGATTCAGGCCATGCTCAGAGGCGGCACGCGCCCCATCACGCTGGTGCCGATTTATGTCGGCTACGAGCATGTAATGGAAGTCGGCACCTATGCGAAAGAGCTGCGCGGCGCGGTGAAGGAAAAAGAAGGCTTTATGCAGATGGTACGCGGTTTGCGCAAACTGCGTAATCTCGGTCAGGGGTATGTGAACTTCGGTGAACCGCTCCCGTTGACCACCTATCTGAACCAGCATGTTCCGCAATGGCGTGATGCGATTGATCCCATTGAAGCACAGCGCCCAAGCTGGCTAACGCCGACGGTGCAGGATATCTCTATGGATATCATGGTGCGCATCAATAATTCTGCGGCAGCAAATGCGATGAACCTGTGTTCTACCGCCTTGTTGGCATCGCGTCAGCGCTCACTGACGCGCGAGCAAATGCAAGAGCAGCTGGATTGCTATCTGCAACTACTGCGTCAGGTTCCTTACCACAAAGATATTACGGTTCCCAAAAAGACAGCGGATGAACTGTTGGAACATGCGCTGAGCATGAACAAGTTCGAAGTCGAGAAGGACAGCATTGGCGATATCATCATTCTGCCGCGCGAACAGGCTGTTCTGATGACATACTATCGCAATAACATCCAGCATCTGTTGGTGTTACCGTCGCTGATCGCCAGCATCGTCATCCACCACCGTCGGATTACGCTTGCCGAAGTTGTGCGCCAGATCGCGCTGATTTATCCGCTGCTGCAATCCGAACTGTTCCTGCATTATTCCAAAGAGCAGTTACCGGGCGTGCTGGAAACGTTGGCTAATGAACTGATTCAACAGCAGCTGCTGTGCAGCCGTGACGGTGAACTGGCTATCAACCCGCCACGTATCCGTACGCTGCAATTGCTGTCAGCTGGCGTACGTGAAACGCTGCAACGCTATGCGATTACGTTGTCGTTGCTGTGTGCGAATCCAGAAATCAACCGCGGAACGCTGGAGAAGGAAAGCCGGAACATGGCACAACGCCTGTCCGTCCTGCACGGCATCAATGCGCCAGAGTTCTTTGATAAAGCGGTGTTCTCAACGCTGGTCGCTACCTTACGGACAGAAGGGTATATCACCGACAGTGTGGACGCGGCGCAAGGCGATATCGTGGCGATCTACAACATCCTCGGCGATCTGATCACCCCGGAAGTACGCTTGACCATTGAAAGCGCCAGCTCATCCGCTGAAATGGAAGCCGAAAGTCAGGCAGTGGAAGAGACAACGCAGGAGTAGTCAGGCGAGAAAATGGCGGACAATACGCCGCCATCAAGCCGCAGGTGCGTTTAGCATGACAAACGCATCTGAATGTTCTGCCATAAAAAAAGCAGCGAGAAATCGCTGCTTTTTTGTTTCTGATATTCAGCTTACAGGCCAAACAGCACACCGATAAATATCGCCATTCCCGCGTATTTATTGTTGTGAAACGCCTTAAAACAGGCGTCGCGCTCGCGCCCGGCCGTGAGTATTTGCTGATAGATAAACATCCCGCCAGCCACCAACAGCGAAATGTAGTACGGTGTTCCCAATCCGCTGATCTTTCCTAAAATCACCAGCAGCGCCAACATGCTAAACTGCAATAGCCCGATGATGAGATTGTCAAAACGGCCAAACAAGATCGCGGTGGATTTCACGCCGATCTTCAGATCGTCGTCACGATCGACCATCGCATATTGGGTATCGTAGGCGACCGTCCAGCAGATATACGCCAAAAACATCATCCAACAGGTTACCGGCAGGCTTTCACTCACCGCGGCATACGCCATCGGAATTGACCAGCCAAATGCCGCACCCAGCACAAACTGAGGAAGATGGCTGACCCGTTTCATAAACGGATAGACCCATGCCAGCCCCAACCCCGCAACGGACAGCCAGATCGTCATCTTATTCAGCGTCAGCACCAGACCGAACGCCAGCAAGACCAGCACGACAAACAGCACTTTGGCAGCTTGCTCGCTCACCTCGCCACTGGGTAATGGGCGAGAAGCGGTACGTTTTACATGGCCGTCAAAATGCCGGTCGGCATAGTCATTGATGACGCAGCCCGCCGCTCGCATCAAGAAAACGCCAGCGACAAACACAAAGAGCGTCCACGGCGCAGGCACTCCCCCTCCCGCCAGCCACAGCGCCCATAGCGTTGGCCACAGCAGCAGCAGAGAACCTATCGGTTTATCAATTCGCATCAAGCGACAATAAGCCAGCCATTTCCCTGCTGTAACACTTCTTTCCAAGGATTTATCTCCTCAAATTACCTGCCAACCTTCATCACCGGCTGAAATAAATCGGTGATTCCGGTAAGAAAAGCTCAGTCAACAGTAACGGAAAACCGGAGACACACAGGCGGGAACGCCGCGCCCATAAGCCTTCACAGCATCCGGTATGGATATAGTCACGCGTCAGCGATTTTTGCTCAAATAGATAACGCCCCAACGGCTGATTACCGATTTTCGTCAGGGCTGAATCCGTTCCGTCGAGCGTCTGTTGTGGAACAATGGTGCGACCAAACAGCCAGGGACGTTCGTCGCCGTACAACACCACTTCACGCAGCCAGTAGCGCCCACTATACGGCAGCTGTTCGCATTCTTCGCCCAGCGCCTGTGGCGTAATGAACCTTTCACTGCACAGCGTGGTCTTCAGTTGGACACAATATTTTTCAAGTCGCCGCGTCATGGAGCCGGTTTCCATCAGCCAGTCACCAATGTGCTCAGGTAATACCGAAGGGGGCTCAGTAAACCAGGAAATAGAGCGCAGAAGCGTAGACGCATCGTCAGACATTATCCCTACTCCAAACAGGGTTACTTCGTAGATAAAAGTATTCGCAAATAACGCATTCGTAAATAAAGTAACGCCCCTATTGTAGCGCAGAATGCTTCCCCGATAACACGCTATAAACGCATTCATCAACGATACGGCAACATTTCAGCAATGCGGCGGGATGCGTGACATCCATAACGATGCCGCTTTACTCACTCATCAGACAATCCGGCGGGAAATCGGCAAACGCAAAACGCTTACCTCAATAATTCATTGAATTGATTAAACAGAAATGAGGCACATAAAAAAAGCACCACCCGGTATCGTGACCGGATAGTGCTCTTGGAAGGACAGAAAGACGCGCTTCTGTAACCTGACTCCCTGTCACCGGAAAGTCGCTTCCGGTGACAATGGCGTCACATTACATCATGCCGCCCATACCACCCATGCCACCCATGCCGCCAGCAGCACCTAAGTCAGGCGCATCGCTTTTCGGCAAGTCGGTTACCATACATTCTGTGGTGATCATCAGACCCGCAACAGAAGCCGCGTATTGCAGCGCAGAACGGGTTACCTTGGTTGGATCCAGGATACCGAAGTCGATCATGTTGCCGTATTCTTCCGTTGCCGCGTTGTAACCGTAGTTACCTTCGCCCGCTTTAACGGTGTTGGCAACTACTGATGGCTCTTCACCGGCGTTGGAAACGATCTGACGCAGTGGCGCTTCCATCGCGCGCAGCGCAACTTTGATACCCACGTTCTGATCTTCGTTCTGAGCAGTCAGAGAAGCCAGTTTGGCTGCAACGCGAACCAGCGCCACACCACCACCAGCAACCACGCCTTCTTCTACCGCAGCGCGAGTCGCAGCCAGAGCATCTTCAACGCGTGCTTTCTTCTCTTTCATTTCAACTTCAGTTGCTGCGCCAACTTTGATAACGGCTACGCCGCCAGCCAGTTTAGCCACACGCTCTTGCAGTTTTTCGCGATCGTAATCTGAGGTTGCTTCTTCAACCTGCTGACGGATCTGAGCAACACGGCCCTGGATCGCAGCTTCTTCACCCGTACCATCGATGATGGTGGTGGTGTCTTTGTTGATCACAACGCGTTTTGCCTGACCCAGATCTTCCAACGTCGCTTTTTCCAGCTCCAGACCGATCTCTTCAGAGATAACGGTACCGCCAGTCAGCGTCGCGATATCTTGCAGCATCGCTTTACGACGGTCGCCGAAGCCCGGTGCTTTCACCGCAGCGACTTTCACGATGCCACGCATGGTGTTAACCACCAGCGTTGCCAGTGCTTCGCCTTCAACATCTTCAGCAACGATAACCAGCGGTTTGCCGGCTTTCGCTACGGCTTCCAGAACTGGCAGCATTTCGCGGATGTTAGAGATTTTTTTATCAGCCAGCAGGATGAACGGGCTTTCCAGTTCTACAGCACCCGTTTCCGGCTTGTTGATGAAGTACGGGGACAGGTAGCCACGGTCGAACTGCATACCTTCAACCACGTCCAGCTCATCTTGCAGACCGGTACCTTCTTCAACGGTGATAACACCTTCTTTACCGACTTTGTCCATGGCTTCGGCAATCATTTTGCCTACGGTTTCGTCGGAGTTAGCAGAGATGGTACCAACCTGAGCAATCGCTTTAGAGTCAGAGCACGGTACAGACAGTGCTTTCAGTTCTTCAACAGCGGCGATAACGGCTTTATCGATACCGCGCTTCAGATCCATCGGGTTCATGCCCGCTGCAACAGCTTTCAGGCCTTCAGTGATAATAGCCTGCGCCAATACGGTTGCGGTCGTGGTGCCGTCGCCTGCTGCGTCATTCGCTTTAGAGGCAACTTCTTTCACCATCTGCGCGCCCATGTTCTCGAACTTGTCTTCCAGCTCGATTTCACGCGCAACAGATACGCCGTCTTTAGTAATGGTCGGTGCACCGAAGGATTTATCCAACACAACATTACGGCCTTTCGGGCCCAGGGTAACCTTCACTGCATCAGCCAGTACATTTACGCCGCGCAGCATTTTTACGCGAGCGTCATTACCGAATTTTACGTCTTTAGCTGCCATGGTGTATTTCCCTTAAATTCGTTCAGTTCAGATGATTACGCGCAATTACGCTTCAACAATTGCCAGAATGTCGCTTTCAGACATGATCAACACTTCTTCGTTATCGATCTTCTCTGCCTTCACGCCATAGCCATCATTGAAAATAACGATGTCGCCAACTTTCACATCCAGCGGCTTCACTTCGCCATTTTCCAGGATACGTCCGTGACCTACGGCCAGAACTTCACCGCGGGTAGATTTACCAGCAGCGGAACCAGTCAGTACGATACCGCCAGCAGATTTTGACTCGACTTCTTTGCGCTTGACGATCACGCGGTCATGCAATGGACGAATATTCATTGATAGCTCTCCTTTGAGAAAGTCCATATCGGTTTAGGATAAACGCCGACGATGTTTTGCTTATGCTTTTCATCATTGGCCTTGTGGTGTTCTAAGTGGGGACGTTTCACCGCCCTTCAAGGGAGAAAATTCATTTTTTTTGCGTTAGGCGGCCACTTGTCGCAGACAGCAGATAAAAAATAAGGATTATCAATATGATAATCCTTATCTGTTTTTCAGTTCATCGTGACGTTAACGGTCGTTACGATCGTCCCGATGTTCAATATTTGCGCTCCCGCCATCCTTGCGCTGGTATTCACCCTCAAAGGTGTTACCCCCAGAAGACGACGACGCGCCGGAGCCGGAACGCCAGATATGCAGGTGAGGCATCAGTTTGAGCGTCAGGCTTTTTTGCACCGGTGGCAGCAGCAGCAGCAGCCCCAGAAAGTCAGTCAGGAAACCCGGAATCAGGAGCAGGAAGCCCGCCAGCACCAGTGACACGCTTTTTACCATTTCAGCCGCCGGGCTTTCACCTGCTGCCATTTTCTGCTGCATCTGCACCAGCGTCTTCATCCCCTGATTGCGCACCAGCGAGACCCCCACGCAGGACGTGAAGACCACCAGCAGCAGGGTCATGGCGACGCCCAGCACCTCAGCCACCTGAATAAACAGCGATATCTCGATGTAAGCCAAAAGAAAAATAAGTAATAACGGTAACCAGCGCACCCGGTTCTCCTGTGTGTTTTACGCGTACTGTTTTAATAAAAACGTGTGTGAATAATAACGTGTTAAGCCCATCGCGATTGAAAACCCAGCACGCGTTACTGCCCATCGACTTTTACTACCAATGGATTAGGTAAAATGCGCACTCTGCTCCGCGATCCGGCACATCGTGATTGACTTAAATGGGGACGGCTTTGCGCATTTTCAATGCCGTCGCCTCACGAATAGTGTTCTAAAATAGTGACTCGTGACTACAGTCACAGTTCATTTACCGTAGTGGTAGAGAACGCCAGTATAGTGATCTAAACACCTGTTTTTCGCTTTCATAACGACATATCCTCACGGCAATGGATACTTGGTTGGTCAAACATCCCGAGACTATTGCCGAGATAAGACGGTTTATCCAGGGTCACACTGTTTGCCTGAGAGAGCACGTTTTCTGAGATAACAGTTTCCCACGATAACGCCGCCCGACACACCAGCCCACAGCGTCTAGTTGCATCACTAGTCGCACAACAGGATAGGCACTCTCATGTCAGAAAACATCCGTATTGAAGAAGACCTGTTAGGCACCCGAGAAGTTCCCGCAGACGCGTATTATGGCGTTCATACGCTGCGCGCCGTCGAAAATTTCTATATCAGCAACAATAAAATCAGCGACATTCCCGAGTTCGTACGCGGCATGGTCATGGTGAAGAAAGCTGCGGCGTTGGCGAACAGGGAACTGCAAACTATCCCGAAAAAAATCGCCGACATCATCATCCGTGCCTGCGATGAAGTGCTGAATAACGGAAAATGCATGGATCAGTTTCCGGTCGATGTCTATCAGGGGGGCGCTGGCACGTCGGTCAATATGAATACCAACGAAGTATTAGCCAATATTGGTCTGGAACTGATGGGCCACCAGAAAGGCGAATACCAGTATCTGAACCCCAACGATCATCTGAATAAATGCCAGTCCACGAATGATGCCTACCCCACCGGATTTCGTATCGCGGTCTACGCGTCCGTCCTGAAGCTGACCGAGGCGATAGCGAAGTTGAGCGATGGTTTCGAGCGCAAAGCCAAAGAATTTGAAGACGTGCTGAAGATGGGGCGTACTCAGTTGCAGGATGCCGTACCGATGACGCTCGGCCAGGAGTTTCATGCGTTTAACGTGCTGTTGCAGGAAGAAATCAAAAACCTGCTGCGCACGGCAGAGCTGCTGCTTGAAGTCAATCTGGGGGCTACCGCCATCGGTACACGTCTGAATACGCCGGACGGCTACCAGCAACTGGCGGTACAGCGGCTGGCGGAAGTCAGCGGTCTGGCGTGTGTGCCAGCAGAAGATTTGATCGAAGCGACGTCAGACTGCGGCGCCTATGTCATGGTACACAGCTCGCTGAAGCGGCTGGCCGTGAAGCTGTCGAAGATCTGTAACGACCTGCGTCTGCTCTCTTCCGGTCCACGCGCTGGCCTGAATGAAATCAACCTACCGGAACTACAGGCAGGTTCCTCAATCATGCCCGCCAAGGTTAACCCGGTCGTACCGGAAGTCGTCAATCAGGTGTGCTTCAAGGTCATCGGTAACGATACCTGCGTCACCATGGCATCGGAAGCGGGGCAATTGCAGTTAAACGTGATGGAGCCGGTCATCGGTCAGGCGATGTTTGAATCGACCCACATTCTGACCAACGCCTGCTACAACCTGCTGGAGAAATGCGTCAACGGCATCACCGCCAATAAGAGCGTGTGCGAGGCCTATGTCTTCAACTCCATCGGGATTGTGACGTACCTGAACCCGTTCATCGGCCACCATAACGGCGATATCGTCGGCAGAATCTGCGCGGAAACGGGGAAAAGCGTGCGCGAAGTCGTACTGGAGCGCGGCCTACTGACGGAAGCCGAGCTGGATGACATTTTCTCCATCCAGAACCTGATGCATCCGGCGTACAAAGCCAAACGCTACACCGATGAAAACGAGCTTCCCTAACACCGACATCTAATACCCACAGGCACGTCCGTTCACGAAGAACAGCGTGCCTTTATTTTTTGCCGTCTACGGCCATAAGAATAAGTTATGTACTCTAAATAATTCGAGTTGCGTGAAGGCGGCAACCGCATGAATCCCCAGGAGCTTACACAAGTAAGTGACTGGGGTGAGTAAGGACAAATCGGCCTAGCCGATTTGAACGCCGCTTGCGGCGGCCCTTCAGGGCGAGACTCAGTGATGAGTCGAGTATTGCCAACGCACAAGCAGCTTGAAGTATGACGAGTAGATTGAATTTTTTATTAATTAAGGAGCATAGTCATGCTTGGTCTTGAGTTACTGATCGTTCTGCTCGCCATCTATTTGGGGGCACGACTGGGAGGCATCGGCATTGGTTTCGCCGGTGGCCTGGGAGTGCTTGTACTTACGCTAGGGTTCCAGATAAAGCCCGGCGTAATCCCTTTTGATGTCATTGAAATCATCATGGCCGTTATCGCCGCCATCGCCGCCATGCAGGTGGCGGGCGGAATGGATTATCTGGTCAGTCTGGCGGAGAAACTGCTGCGTAAACACCCGAAATACGTCACCTTTCTCGCGCCGCTGGTCACCTACTTCATGACGATTCTGGCTGGAACCGGGCACACCGCGTTTTCCACCCTGCCGGTTATCGCCGAAGTCGCCAAAGAGCAGGGGATTCGCCCTTCTCGTCCGCTCTCTATCGCCGTTGTCGCCTCGCAAATCGCGATTACCGCGTCGCCAATCTCTGCGGCAGTGGTGTTTGTCGCCGGTATTCTTGAGCCGCACGGGGTCAGCTATCTGCTGCTGTTAGGCATCTGTATTCCAACCACGCTCGCCGCGATCCTGCTGACGGCGATTGTGACCAACTTCTTGGGTAAAGAGCTGAAAGACGATCCGATTTATCAGGAACGTCTGAAAAAAGGTGAAACCACGCTGCGCGGTAATAGCCAGCATGAGATCAAACCGGGCGCCAAACTTTCCGTGATGCTGTTTCTGATCGGCATCGTCGCTGTCGTGCTGTATGCCACGGCGATCAGCGGCACGGTTGGGCTGATTCAAAACCCCGTTCTGCCACGCAACGAAGCGATTGTGGTCTTCATGCTGACTATCGCCACGCTGATTTGCATCACCTGCAAAATCGACACCGCGCGTATCCTCTCTGCCAGCACGTTTAAGTCCGGCATGAGCGCCTGTATCTGCGTGATGGGCGTGGCGTGGCTCGGCGATACCTTTGTTAAAGCGCACATTTCCGATATTCAGGACACCGCAGGCGCGCTGCTGCAAAGCTACCCGTGGATGCTGGCCGTCGTGCTGTTCTTCGCCGCGACGCTGCTTTACTCGCAGGCGGCAACAGCGAAAGCACTGATGCCAGCGGCGTTACTGCTGGGCGTCTCTCCGGTCACGGCCGTGGCGTCTTTCGCTGCCGTTTCCGCCCTGTTCGTTCTGCCGACCTACCCCACTCTGCTGGCAGCGGTGGAGATGGACGACACGGGCTCAACGCGCATCGGCAAATTTGTGTTTAACCACTCCTTCCTGATTCCCGGCGTGATGGCGATTACGTTGTCGGTGATATTTGGCTTTATCCTCGGCAGCATCCTAATCTAAAGGTTGCCTTTCAGACAGCCCCTCGCGGATCGACCTGACACGTCGATCCGCCTCATTCCCTTCAAACAATAAAGCAAGGTATAGTGTGGCTCTGGTTGTCTGGAATTTGTTCATCTGACACGGAGGATGTGATGTCTGACCGCCCGCTTTGCGATGCTGTCGTCATATTATGTACCGCACCTGACGACGCCTGCGCGCAACGGCTTGCCGAATCGCTGTTGGAAACGCGGCTCGCTGCCTGCGTCACCCTGCTGCCCGGCGCACGTTCGCTCTACTACTGGGAAGGCAAGCTCGAACAGCAATCAGAAATACAAATGCTGATAAAAAGCGATACCTCACATCAGCAAGCCCTGCTGACTCACCTGAAACAACAACACCCTTACGATACGCCGGAGCTGTTAGTCCTGCCGGTATCCGGGGGCGATAGCGATTATCTGACATGGCTCAACGCATCTTTACGCTGATTTTCCTGTTATGGACGGCTTTCGGCTCCCCCAGTGTGGCCGCCTCTTCTTTCGGCCAGAAACTGTTTGGCAACAGCACGACGTCACGCTTTCTGCCGGTCGATGGGGCTTTCGCCTTTGAGTTTCAGCAACAAAACAACCAGCTCAATCTGCACTGGGATATCCACCCCGATTACTACCTGTACCGCGCGCAAATCAAGATCGAAGGAAACGGCGCCACACTTGGCAAGGTGGAGCTGCCACAGGGTGAAAGCCATAACGACGAGTTCTTCGGTCAGGTCTTTATCCTGCGGGATCGGCTGGCGCTTGCGGTTCCCATTGAACGGGCCGAGAGCGGCGCGACGGTTAAAGTGACCTATCAAGGCTGCGCCGATGCGGGTTTCTGCTATCCGCCGGAAACACGTGTCGTTCCTCTCAGTCAGGTGCTGGCTAACACAGGCATAGATGCAGCGCCCAATACGCTATCAGGCAAGGCAACACCATTAGACCAAACGGCATCACCGCAGACCACGCCGATGCCGTTCTCGCCGTGGTGGGCGCTGTTGATTGGTATCGGTGTCGCTTTTACTCCCTGCGTTCTGCCAATGTACCCGCTGATTGCCAGTCTGGTGCTGGGCAGAAAAGAACAGCTGACGCCGCGCAGAACGCTACTGCTGTCGATGACCTATGTTCAGGGTATGGCGCTGACCTACACGCTGCTTGGATTGGTTGTCGCTGCGGCTGGATTACGCTTTCAGGCCGCGCTCCAGCATCCCTATATTTTGATTGGCCTGTCGGTGATGTTTGTCGCGCTGGCGCTCTCTATGTTTGGTCTGTATACGCTCCAACTCCCGTCATCGGTACAAACCCGACTGACAGAGTGGAGCAACCGTCAGCAAAGCGGTTCCCTCACCGGCGTATTCTGCATGGGCGCGCTGGCGGGGCTGATTTGCTCCCCTTGCACTACCGCCCCGCTCAGCGCCATCCTGCTTTATATCGCCCAGAGCGGCAACCTGCTGGCAGGCGGTGGCACACTTTATCTCTACGCGCTTGGCATGGGCTTACCGCTCATTCTGGTCACGCTGTTCGGCAACAAACTGCTGCCACGTAGCGGCCCGTGGATGCAGTACGTTAAGGAAGCATTTGGCTTCATTATTCTGGCGCTGCCCGTCTTCCTGCTGGAACGTATTCTCGGCGAAGTTTGGGGAATGCGGTTGTGGAGCGCGCTGGGTATCGCCTTCTTCGGCTGGGCACTCATGCTGACGCTGCGCAGCAGCAAAGGCTGGATGCGAGGCGTGCAGTTACTGCTGCTGGCAGGCGTGGTGATCAGCGCCAAACCGCTGCAAGACTGGGTATTTCCCCCTGCTGGCGTGGCGCAAACCCACACCTCAGCACTAAGCTTTGCCCCTGTCGCCAATATTGCTGCTCTCAACAGCGCGCTGGCAAAGAGTTCTCAGCCTGTTATGCTCGATCTTTACGCTGACTGGTGCGTGGCCTGCAAAGAGTTCGAGAAATACACGTTCAGCGACCCGGCGGTGCAAAACCATCTGTCGCGCATCACGCTGCTACAGGCGGACGTCACCGCGAACCGCGAAGAACAGAACGCGCTGCTGAAAAAGCTACAGGTTTTAGGGCTGCCGACCATCGTATTTTTTGACGCTCAGGGGAAAGAGATCCCCGGCTCGCGCGTCACCGGTTTTATGAACGCTGAACAATTTCAGGCACATTTGCAGAAGTTCAGCCCATAAACGACACTTTCAATTCGCTTGTTGTGCTTCTGGAGGAGACCTAATGCAACGGGAAGACGTTCTTGAACATGCGCTTACTCTGCTGGAGCAGCACGGATTCGCGATGACAACGCTGGATATGCTGGCGGAGAGACTGGGAGTTCCGGTAGAGGAACTGACGCCCTTCTGGCCGGATCGGGAGGCGCTGCTGTACGACGGCCTCCGTCACCATAGCCAGCAGGTCGATACCTGGCGGCGTCAACTTCTCTTAGACGACGAGAAAAGTATCGAGCAGAAGCTACTGGCACGCTATCAGGTGCTGCACGAGTCAGTGAATAAACAGCGCTATCCAGGCTGCTTGTTTATTGCGGCGTGCAGCTTTTTCCCTGATATCAATCATCCCATCCACCAGATTGCGGAACAGCAGAAGCTAGCCTCTTATCAGTACACCCGCGATTTACTGGAAGAGCTGGAAACCGACGATCCTGAAATGGTGGCACAGCAGATGGAATTGATTCTGGAAGGCTGCCTGAGCAACCTGCTGGTCAAGCATCAGGCCGCCAGCATCGCCACAGCTCAACGGCTGGCAGAGGATGTCTTACGCTTTGCTTTGTGCCGCAAAAACGGCGCACTCACCTGATTTCAGACACGGAATGCGGTAAAGCCCGCATTTTGGCTGAAAAGTCGGCAGTCAGTAGGGTTTTCCATGCTTTCGTTGATAAACCCGTTGACGCCACGCGGCCAATACGGTTTAATGCGCCCCGTTGCCCGGATAGCTCAGTCGGTAGAGCAGAGGATTGAAAATCCTCGTGTCCTTGGTTCGATTCCGAGTCCGGGCACCACTAATTCTTAACCCTCGCCTTTGGCGGGGGTTTTTCGTTTCTGGCGTGTGGACTCTCCCTTTCAGGGCCAGCGCGACAAGCGCGCTGTTCAACGCCTCCGGCGTTTGTCCAAGTCTGACAGCAGGCATTTGTTCTTCCCCAGCGATCGCGAACCACGTAAGCCAATGCATGAGAACACCATGAAACTGGCGCATGGCTGCGATGCGATCAGCGTATTATTTTCGGGGGATGAGACTTGATGAGCGTAAACAGGTTGAATCTTCAATGAGCTCGCCAACATGATAGCGCCGCAAAATTTGCACCAGCGCCTCTAGCACCGCTTGCCTCTGCTGCTGAATAAAAAAGTGCCCACCGTCAAATAACAGAACCGTCGCAGGGTCGGTAAACAACGTCTGCCACTGTGGCAACTCCATCACTGGAACATTCTGATCCTGGCGCCCTCCCATTACCGTAACGGGTAGTGATAATGGCGTGGCAGAGGACAAGTGGTAATCCTCTACCAAGCGGAAATCAGCCCGTAACATAGGCAAAACCAACGCCATCAGTTCCTGATGAGCCAGCAATTCCGGCGGCGTCCCCCCATACCCTCGCAGCCGCTGGATAAATGCGGCGTCGGAAAGCGATGACATCGGCGATATGTCACGAATCAGATGCAGTGGCCGGCAGCCTGAAGCAATAAAATGAAGAGGCAAACGCTGCCCGTGTTCCTGTAACGCCTGCATTAATGACATACCCAAACGGCACCCCAAGCTGTGACCGAATAGCAACCAAGGTTTATCGAGCGGAATATGCTGACGCAACGCCTCAACGACCTCAGCTATCCGCAGGCAAGGCGCTTCACGCAGGCGCGTGCTACGTCCCGGTAGTTGGGCAGCGCAAAGTTCAACCCACGAAGGTAATCCGTTGGCAAAGGGTTGATAATGGCTGGCGCTCCCTCCTGCGAATGGCAGGCAAATTAATCGCACAGCTGCCGCTGGACGCGGCAGTAATGTGTGAAACCACGGTGACATTATTTCTCCTGTTAACGATGTCGGCGGCGCTGCAACGCCTCACGGCGTTTTCTGATACGCGCATCAGCCTCCGCCATCAGATCTTGTTGCGGAACCTGTTCGCCAAGCCAAGCAGCCAACGCAGCAATCGTGGGATACTGAAACAACGCGACTACTGGAATATCACGCTGCAACGCGGCCTCTAACTGATTTTTTACCTGTAATAGCAATAGAGAGTGGCCGCCAATATCAAAAAAGTTGTCTCTAACGCCAGGGTCTTCGATCTTCAATACGCTAGCCCACACCGTAGCTAGCTGCTGTTCCAATTCACTGGAAGGTGCAACGTAACCCTGGCTTCTTCCCGACGCTATCGCCGCTCGAGGGTCAGGCAATTGACGGCGATCCAGTTTACCGTTCGGCGTCATCGGCAGGCGATCGATCGCAACCCAAGCCGCTGGTAACATATAGCTTGGTAAACGAGCCTGTAAATGTTGGCGCAATGCCTCTATTTCCGGCACAGGTTGTGCGGCAACATAATAAGCGGCAATACGTTTCTCATCTTGTGCATCACTAAAAACCGTAATTGCAACATCCTGAATAGCAGGATGGCTTAACAGTACCGCACCAATCTCACCAGGCTCTACCCGCATACCGCGGATTTTCACCTGATCGTCGCGGCGCCCCATGAGGCAAACAACGCCATCATGGCGCACATGCCCTACATCCCCAGTAAAGTAACAAATATCATCCGGTTGCTCGGAAAACGGGTTGTGGATAAAGGCAGGAGCCTGTCGCCCACCTTGTAGATAGCCCAACGACGGAAAGCGAGTACGGATCACTATTTCGCCCGGCTCGCCGATACCACACTGTTGGCGCTGCGCGTTAAGCACCAAAATCTGGCTGGCACTTATCGCCTGTCCCACCGGTAATGCTTGCGGTAAGCGGCCTACCGCAGGTACACGATAGAAACTTTTCGCCAATGTCGTTTCCGTCGGGCCATAGAGATTGATGATCTCCGCCTCCGCGCTGACCAGGGCTTGCCATTGGCGTACCAGGTTAGCCGGAAGTAACTCACCAGCAAAAAACAGCCGTCGGAGATCCGGCAGCGCAGCAATCTGGTCAATCGTCAGCAGCCAGGATTTCACGATAGTCGGCACGGTGTGAAAACTGGTAATGCGCTGACGTCGGAACCAAGGGAACAACGTCCCCGCAGAAAGATCTTCCTCAACAGGCGGCAAACAGAGCGTTGCACCGCTGATAAGCGGTGTCAGAATATCGCGCAGCACCACGTCGAAACTGAGTGCGGTCAGTTGTGCACAGCGATCGTTTGGACCGATGGCAAAAGTGTCTCGTTGCCATTGTAAGAAGTGAGCCAGCGCCTGTTGCTGACCGATAATTCCCTTCGGCGTACCGGTTGTGCCGGAGGTAAAAAACAGATAACACGCCGCCAATGGGTCAACGGTTGGAGAAATAACCTCAGCATGCTGAGTAGCCAACGCGTCGATCGGCGTCACCTGCCGCCAACGACGATCGTCGCAAATATCAGTAATGGCTGCATCAGGGGACACAACAAACAACAACTGCTGCGGCTTCGCCTCGTTGAGTATTGCCTGACGACGAGGCAGCGACAGATTTTTGTCCAATAACAGCATCACGCCGCCCACCTGCATGACTGCCAACATCGCTGCAATCAGACCAAAGCTGCGCGAACCGTGGATGGCAATCACCTCACCGGGTTGTATGCCTGTTGTACGCAACTGTGCGGCATAGTACGCGGCGGTTTCTGCCAGCTCCTGATAACGCCACAGCCGCTCTCCCTGCTCAATCGCGGTCAGCGTCGCAAACCGTCGGGCACTGTCGGCAAATAGCGCCGGAACGGTGGTGATTGCAGTAGATGACAGCGGCGCCTGAGGGTTAGGTAAAAACTGCCGTGCGGCAACGGTCAATAACGAATAGTGTTGCAACGGTTGCTCAGCATCATCAGCAACCTGTTCCAGCAGTGTAATGAACTGCTCCGCCAATGCGCGTATCTGTCCACGCCCATAGCGCGCTTGCGGCCAGACCCATTCCAGCACCAACTCACCTTCACGTTCTTGCGCATAGAGGGTCAGCGCAAATTTCGCCTGCGGTTGCGTCAACGTCAGCTCACGTACCGTGATGCCATCAAGCTGCTTATCCCCCTGCGGCGCATTGAGCATATTGAGCATCACGTCGAAGATAGGGTTTTGATTCAGGCGTCGTTCTGGACGCAGAAGTTCGGTCAATCGCTCAAAGGGCATTTCCTGGTGATCCCAGGCATCAAGGCAAACCTGCCGTACCTGCATCAGCAACGAGCTGAACGTTGCCTCATCGACCACCTTCAGGCGCAGGGGTAACGGATTAATAAAGCAGCCCAACAACGGCTCTGTTTCCGGCAACGTGCGACCGGCAACGGGGGCACCAATGACCAGATCCTGCTGTGTCGTAACACGACTCAGCAGTAATCCAAAAGCACTTAGCAACAGCATAAATAGGCTGGCATTATGTTGCTGGCAGCAATTATGCAAACGACGCACTGTGCCGGAATCCAACGATAGGATCAGGCTATCGCCTTGCGATCCCACACTTTCGTCCTCAGGAAAATCGGCAGGTAGTTGCAATAGTGGTAGATCGCCGCTCAGTTGCTTCAACCAATATTGCTCTAGTTGCTGCATCCGTTCGCCGCTCAGTTGCTCACGCTGCCAGGCAGCATAATCACTGTAATTAATCGCCAGTACAGGTAACGCCACCGTACGAGCAGACAGAACCTGACGGTAATATTGAACCAGTTCATCAATCATCACACCGACCGACCAGCCATCAGCGATAATGTGATGTAGCGTCAGGAGCAGCACATATCGCTGCTCCTCACAGTGCACCAAACTCACACGCAGTAACTCATTTTCCGCCAAGCGGAAAGGTCGATTCGCGGCGGCATCCACCAGCGCCTCAATTTGCGACTGTCGCTCAGCCGCCGAAAGCATACGCAAATCGTGATGCTCAACAGGCTGCGTCGCCACTGGCATCAGCGTCGGCGTGCCATCCTCGTCCGCGAAACGGGTGCGTAACACCGCGTGACGTGCGCGCAATTGGTTAAATGCCTGCTGCAACGCCACAGCATTTAATTCCCCTTCCAGTTGCAACGCGCTGAATAGGTTGTAGGCGCTGCTGTCCGGCATTAGTTGCTGCATAAACCAGATTTTTTGTTGCGCGAAGGAGAGCACCCGCGGAGCATTTTCCGGCTGCGGTTGGATGGTCAGTGCAGATGGAAGAGGTAAGCTCTCACCGAGCACAGCAGCCAGTGTCGCCACCGTAGGATTTTCAAACAGCGTACGTAATGCCAGATCCGGCGCAAAACGATGGCGCAGACGTGCCAAAACCTGGGTTGCCGACAGTGAATGTCCACCCAACTCGAAGAAATTGTCATCGACGCCGACCTGGCTGATACCAAGAACCTCAGCAAAGATCGCTGCGATCCCCGCTTCGACAGGCGTACGGGCGGTGGCCATTATTTCTGAAGTTGCCTCAGGCATTGGCAACGCCAGCAGCGCTTTTTTGTCAATTTTACCATTGGGCGTCAGCGGCAAAGCTGGCAGTAACAGAATTTGCGCAGGAACCATCCAACCGGGAAGCGATACCAGAAGATGCTGACGCAACGATGCTGGCGTCAGCACGGGATCATTCGCGACGACAAAGGCGACCAGTGAAGGCGTTTGCCCTTCTCTGGCGATTACCGTGGCAGCGGACACATGCTCATGCTGCATCAGGTGTTGAGTGATTTCCCCTAGTTCAATGCGGAACCCTCGGATTTTAACCTGATCATCCAGCCGTCCCAGATAAGCAATGCGACCATCAACCTGCCATTGAGCCAGATCCCCAGTGCGATAGATCTGCGCCTGTGGATCATCACTAAACGGGTCGGCAATAAATTTCTCGGCAGTGAGTTCCGGCCGCCCCAAATAGCCCAGCCCAACCCCTGCACCGCCAATCCAGAGTTCACCGGGCGTACCCACTGGACACAATGAAAGGTGGCTATTAAGGACATAAAGTTGGGTATTACTAATCGGTCGCCCAATCGGTGGATTATCCTCTTCAGGTGCAACGCGATGCCACGACACGACATCCGTACACTCAGTGGGACCATAGGAATTAATCAGCGCACACCCGCTGTGCTGCAACCAAGGTTGCAGGATATTCATCGCAATACTTTCTCCACCGAGCCACAGCTGTTGCAAACTAACAAGATGCGTCCACATTTCACGTTCTGTCACCAACGGATAGAAGGCACTTGGCGCACAGTTAATGCGTGTCACCTGATGCCGAGCTATCTCCTGCACAATTTGCTCGGCGTCATACTGCGTAACCGTAGAGAACACCACGCACCCGCCCTGTAATAGCGGAGACCAGAGATTTTTCTGCGTAAGGTCAAAAGACAGAGAACTTATAATTAGCGGCCGATCGTCTTCTCCGGCCTGAAGCTCGCCAACATACCAGTGCAGCAGGTTGTTCACGCCATGATGCGTCACCTGAGCCGCTTTCGGACGCCCCGTCGAACCAGAGGTGTAGATAACATATAACAGATGCCGATCGGCTGGGATTTGCGTAAATACAGGCGGCTGCGTCGGATAAACGCTTAGCGTCTGTCGTAAAGCAGGATCGTCCAGCGTTAATACCTGCACCCCTTGGGGTAAACTGGCGCCAAGCGTATCGACCACCGTACTGTGCGTCAGCAACCAGCTAGCGCCACTGTCCTCCAGCATGAAGCGTATCCGCTCTGTCGGATAATCTGGATCAATCGGTACATAGGCCGCCCCTGTCATCACAATAGCCAGCAATCCAATCATCACCTCACCGCTACGCGGCATCGCCAGGCTAACCAGCGAATCTGTACCAATGCCTTGCTCCCGCAGGAAATGTGCCAACTGGCTCGCCTGCTGACACAGTTGCAGATAACTCAATTGCCGATCGCCCCATTCCACCGCGACACGTTGTGGGGTTAATGCCGCCTGACGCAAGATTTGCTGGGGTAGCAGCGACGCTTCTGGCCAGTGATGAGGAGCGGGGTTGAACTGCTGAAGAAGATGCTGTTGTCCGGTATCAAGCATAGGCAACGCACCAAGCGCCATCTCTGGCTGACGTAACACGCTATTGATCAATTCACCAAAGCGCTGTGCGAGTTGGGCAATAGAGTCGGCCTCAAACAGCGTCGTATTGTAGTCAAACTGGCACTTCAATTCGCCCTGCTGCTCCACCACATTCAGCAACAGCTCAAAACGAGCGGGCGTAACCGGATGCGGCAGGCGGACAAAATGGCAATCACCAACCGGAGTCGGTTGCAGTAGATCGTTATCCATGCTGAACATAATTTGGAATAACGGCGTATGGCGGGTACTACGTTCAGGATTCAACGCCTCGACCAGTTGTTCAAACGGCACATCCTGATGCATTTGCGCATCAATATTGACCGCTTTCACCTGACGTAAAAAATGGCGGAATTCAAGATCGGGATCGCACTCGACGCGCAGTACCAGACTGTTAACAAAAAACCCCACCAGCGGCGCCAACACCGAATGAGAACGGTTAGCGACCGGTACACCCATCACAATGTCCTGGCTGCTACCATGGCGGGACAACAGCAAGGCAAAGGTGGCATGCAACAGCATAAATAGCGTGGCACCTTCCTCATTGGCTAGCTGTTGTAATGCCTGAGTCGTTTCTGCTGTCAACGAGAAACAATAACGTTCACCGCTGCTGCTCTGCTGCAACGGTCGCGGGTGACTGAGCGGCAGGCTATGTACTAACGGCAAATCCATCAGTTGCTGTCGCCACCATGCAAGCTGAGCCTGATAAGCAGGCCGCTGTACCCATTCACGCTGCCAGTGGGCGTAATCAACATAGTGAACAGGCAGTGCTGGTAGTGACGGGACTTCCCCAACCAGCAGCGTCTGATACAGCGTACGGAATTCCTCAATGAGTACGGCCATCGACCACCCATCTGCCGCGATGTGATGGACGGTAACCAACAGAGCGCCTTCATCTGCACTGGTGCGCAGAAAGGCCGCTCGCAGCAGCACGTCTTTAGATAGATCAAATGGTTGCCGTGCGTCACGTTCGGCGGCTTCCCGAATAGATTGCTGTTGCTGGCTTGCTGGAAGCAGACTGAGATCAACCTGATCTAACTGGAAGCTAAACGCAGCGCGAATCACCTGCCGAGCCTCATCATTCTCTACACAGAACACCGTTCTCAGTGGCTCATGGCGATCAATCAATAAGCGAAAAGCGTTTTCAGCCAACGTCGGTTGAAACTCGCCTTCGATACGTAGCAGCGCAGAAATATTATAGAGACTACTGTCAGCGATCAGTTGATCGAGCAACCATAGACGTTGTTGGGAAAAAGAGAGTGGGAAGCCTATATCTGGTACCAGAGAATCACGCGGCTGTGGCAACACTGGCGGAAGCAGTTCACCACCTCGTTTACTGGCTATCAGCGCAGCCTGCTCCGACAAGTGAGGCGATTCAAACAGGTCACGGATCGTCAGCTCCACTTGCATATGCTCACGAATTTCAGCCAATAAGCGCACAGCTAACAGCGAGTGGCCGCCCAGAGCAAAAAAGCTATCGCTGGCTCCGATTACCGTCGCCTCGACTGGCAGCAACGTAGCCCAAATCGTTGCCAACGTGCACTCATCGCGGCCTTGCGGGGCAATATAACTCTGGGTATCTCGCGTGAAATGAGGTTCAGGCAATGCCTTACGGTTGATTTTTCCATTAGCAGACAGCGGCATGACGTCCAGTGCAATCAGCAGTGCTGGCACCATATAATCGGGTAATTGCTTGTGCAACACCGCGCGCATCTCTGCGTCTCGATTCGTTGGCAATGCAGCGCTTGGATTGAGGCTATAGTAACCCAGCAGATGCTGTTCACCGTGCGCATCTTTACGCGCCACCACCACCGCCGCGCTGACAAACGGCAGTGATAACATCTGTTGTTCAATTTCCCCCAGTTCAATTCGCAAACCCCGAATTTTTACCTGATCATCAATACGCCCAAGGTACTCAATATTGCCATCCGGTTGGTAGCGCACTAAATCGCCAGTGCGGTACAACACACCATCTTGCTGAGTACAAAATGGATCGGGCAGGAAACGTTCAGCACTCAGGTCAGGTCGGTTTAGGTAGCCACGGGCAATACCAACGCCGCCAAGACAAAGTTCGCCCGCCAGCCCAGGCGGCAACAATTGCAGACGACGATTGACCACATAACACGTC
The DNA here is from genome assembly GCF_037136835.1 of Pectobacterium sp. 1950-15. Classification (NCBI taxonomy): domain Bacteria; kingdom Pseudomonadati; phylum Pseudomonadota; class Gammaproteobacteria; order Enterobacterales; family Pectobacteriaceae; genus Pectobacterium; species Pectobacterium sp. 1950-15. The sequence goes on from NZ_JBBBQR010000002.1 coordinate 112,173, forward strand.
GTGTTATCAATCGGTTTGCCAATAGGGATGGTGCGGTAGCGTCGCCCGGCTTCACCACACCACCAGGTCACGTCAATCGACGCTTCCGTCGGCCCATAAAGATTCCATAGCGCGACCTGCGGCAGGTAGGTCAACGTATCTTGCCAGGTTTCTACGGGTAAGGCTTCACCGCTACAAACGATGGTTTTCAGATCGGGAAGAGAATTTGTCGCCGTACTGTCAATAAAGAGCCGTAACATAGAAGGAACGAAATGCACCAGCGTGACGCGATGCTGCGCCATCACTTGATGCAGATATGCCGGATCCTTATGTCCACCAGGGCGAGCAAACACCAATCTCGCCCCCACTAATACTGCCCACAAGAGTTCCCACACCGAGACATCAAAACCAAACGGCGTTTTCTGTAGCAGGGTATCATCCGCGGTCAGCTTAAACGCTGACTGCATCCATGCAAGGCGATTCACCACACCGCGATGCTCCAGCATCACGCCTTTCGGATTCCCTGTCGACCCAGAGGTATAAATCACATAGGCCAGATGGCGTGAGGTTAGCTCCAGCGTCTCCATCGACATCGCTGCCGTTGACTGCTGCTTTATCTGAGTCAATGTATCGCTGTCGTCAAGCACCACCACATAAGCGGGCTGCTCAGCCAGCAGCAAACGCAAGCGTGGCGCCAGCGCCTTCGTCGTTAGCACCACCTCGGATTGCGCATCTGCCAGCATATAAGCCAATCGGGCATCAGGATATTCGCTATCCAAAGGCAGCCAGGCTCCCCCTGCTTTCAGTATGCCCAGAATGCCGATCAGCATGTCGCAGGAGCGCTCAATAAACATCCCCACCCGGCAGTCTGGTCCAACACCTTGTAAACGCAAGTAATGCGCCAATTGACTGGACTGCGAATCAAGCTGCTGATAACTCAATTTGTTATCATCGTCCTGTACCGCAATCGCCTGAGGTGTACGTCTCGCCTGCTGTTCGAACAGTACGTGTAACGTTTGCCGATCATCAAAGGCATTCTCGGTCGCATTCCAGCGTAATACCTGCGCGCGATCGACTTCACTGACCAACTCTAACTTATCCAGCGCCGTCGTTCCCGCCAGCAACTGTTGGTGAACGTGAATCAGACAGTCGATAAATTGTTGCGCAGCGGCAACCCCTTGTGGGTGAGAACACTTGGCATGCAGGGCACCGTCACTACGATAATAAAGATAAAACTGTAAGGCTCCGCCATCTTCACTGGTCCAACTGTTCACTAACTCCAGGCGACTGCTTTGCAATAGCGCCCGCGAATAGCCATGGAAGTTATAAATAAACCGCAGGCCGTTACTGGTCAGCCCTTGATGACGAGAGGTGAGTTGGGTCAGCGCTTCAAACCCTTTACGCTGACGCTGAAATTCACGGCCTTGTTGCAGTAGGTCGCCAAAATGCTGTGCCGAGCCAAATGGCAGCACGAAAGGCACCAAACTGGAAAAGTTACCTAATAACTGTGCCGATGTAGCACTGCGGTGATTGACGATCTCCTGAAGCGCAATTCCCTCGTCATAGCCATATAACTGCCCTGCAACCCAGGCGAACAGTGATTTAAAGTAGAACGGCTGGGTAATGCGCGCGGCACGGCAAACGGCCTCCAATCCCTCGCATGGAATCGGTACATCAATTAACGTAGTCGCTTCCTGTGGATGACGCTGACCGCTGTCTTCACCCGTTTGCGTTAATAAAGCCGCGTGCTGCTGCCAAAATGCCAGCGTATCCTGACAATCAAAACGCTGGCGCAGGCTATCAGTCAGTAACACAAACGGCTGCTGCCCTTCCGCTACCTCCGGTACTTCACCACACAGCGCTCGGGAAAAAAGGGCAATTGCCGCGCCATCAAACACCAGATGATGACTGCCAACCACCAGATGCTGTTCACCATTGTCCAACTCCAGCAGCAGTACGCGTACCAATTGCTGACTGAACTCCCAGGGATCGCGAATCCATCGTTGGGCGATGTCCGCTACTTGCGCCGCCATACAGTGCTGTTGACTAAAATGGATCCCTTGTTTCAGCGTCACGCCCAACGCCGTATTCACAGCACTGACCTGCGGCGCCAACGCCATCTCTAACGATGTCAGGACAAGCTTAAGCTCTGACAAACTGAGCTTATTTGCCAATTTCCAGTGGGCACCGATACCGTAATTCTGTTCACTGCCGACATTGATATCCAGCCAAATATCGGTCTGTATCGGGCTGAGTTGTTCCAGTTGTTCCATGCTCACCTGCCACAATTAAAAGGTTAAATTGGCTGCACTTACGGCAACTCACGCCCAGGTAACGGTTCGTCAATTTCGCTGGATTTACCGACATATTTCATTGCCAGCCAGCAGGCGACCAGTGCACAAAGCAATCCACATGCCCAGGTGAGCCTTCCTCCCCATGCTTGATATACGGCACCAAACACCAAGGGTCCGACAGTGCTGGCCACCAGCACCGTAGTGGAGACCATTCCAAGCACTGCACCAACGTCAAAGAAAGCCATCTTGCTGATAGTGGAAGGCACCACAATGTTTACCACTGCGGAACTGAGTCCCAAACCGACACAGCAGAGAAACAGAGCCAACCCGCTCGGGGCGATAATCAGCATCACAAAGCCCGGCACCACGACCAGACAAGCGAGAAACAGTGAGAGATTGCTGGTCAACCAACGTGCTCGGTTGGTGGCAATGGCCACCTGGATGAAAAAGAGTGACAGACCAAAGACGGCGACCAACATGGAAAGCTCGGTGGTGGTCCAGCCCACTGCGTGTACGGCCCACAGCGGTGCGATGGTCATCAGCAGCGAAAAACAGACCGCAATAAGCGCTTTAATCAACGCAAAATCGCGAATATTGGCATTGGCAAAAAAGAGTTTCAGCACATTGCGGTAGGGGTTTTTGGGACGAGCGGCCGTCAGATTGGTTGTCAGTTGACCGCGCAGCGTCCAGGCGATCACCAGCGGTACAAGACTCGACATGCAGGCAGAAAGCACGAGCAGTTCATGCAGCCCCTGCATAATGTGGAAGTGCCCTAGAAGCCCGGCGAGGCCAGGGCCCAGGATCAAACCGGCGGTCGATCCTAATCGTAATCGAGCGATCCCAGCGCTACGCTCTTTGTTATTGGTCAGTTGCGAAATAATGGATTCGAGAATCACCAGATTGGTGCTCATAAAACCAATCACCGCCCGTAACACAAACAACATCAATAACGATGAGGTAAATGCCAGCCCCCAGTAGCATAGCGCAATGGCGATCAGCGAGATCAGCAGCAATACCCCGCGTGGCATATGATCCGAAATTCGCCCAAGGATCGGCGACCCCAGCGCACCACAGATAAACTGAATCGAAACCAGCGCAGAAATGATCACCGCATTCGCGCCCATCTCAATCGCCAACAGAGGGATCACTGGCAGTAATATTCCAACCGCCACTGAATCCAGCATACAGGAAGTCATAATGCCAATATAAATCGCTTTGTTACTTGCTTTCATCGTATGTTCACCTGTCCTGACTCTTCCATATGCTGATGACAGGTTGAGCGACTGAAAACATCCAGTGGGGCTCCCTGACTCAGATCAATACGCTGTGCGTTGCGCTCAGCAACATAGCCGAGGCAACAAGATAAATAGGTCACGCCAGCCAGTGACCGGACGCGATTGCGGTGCTGATGACCATAAATATGCCGCGTGGCGCGCGCGCGACGCAGTTGCTGATCAAGCAGCGTCGTGCCCGCCACACGGCTGAAGTTAAATCCGCTGCCGCGGGTCACGCGGGTGACTGCCTCATCAGTCAGTGACGAGAGCATCAATTCACTACGAGGGAGAAAGTGGCTAAACGTGACCACTTCGCCGGCGGGACAAGCGGCAAGGTAGGGCTCATTGAGCTGTAAAAAATAACGTGCTGGACTGATGCCAAGGGAATCAGGCCAACGGATCAAATAGTTATCACACCAGTGGCTGACATGCTGCTCCTGCGTACAGGGGACATACAAACTTTCTACGCCCTCTTCTGGACGCATATACCAGGAAAACAGCGGCAGTATCGTCACTGTTTTCCCAAGAAAATTCAGCGTCTGTGGCTGGGTGCGTACGCCCAATTTCTGACACAGCGCCAGCAAATAATGAAACTTTGCCAGTGAATCCCCAGCCTCCTGACGCATCAACCACAAGTCATGATTACCCGGCACAAAAAACACCTGCGCAAAACGCTGTCGCAACATGCTGAGTGCATCGGCAAAGCGTGTAGCATCATGGGAAACGTCACCGGCCAGTAGCAGCACATCCTCACGATAGTCGTCACGCGAGAGCTGCATCAGCCAGGCTAGATTTTCCGCCTGATCGACATGAATATCGGAGAGCGCCAGGATCCGCATCGCACGCTTACCCGTTCACGGTCTTATGAGCACACTGTGCTTTTAGCGCCGCCAGCGGCTGCAATCCTGCAAGCACGGTTTCCATGCTAAGGCCAAAATCCACCAGACAAGCGATTTCATTTGCCCCTGCCTCCTGCAACTTATGCACCATGCGCGCGCACTTCTCGGGCGACCCCATTAACGAAGTCTGATTGAAGTGTTTTTCAAAAGCATAGGTCAGTAAGGCCTCACGATCGTTGTCAATGGCGCTCCGCACCGTTTGCTGACGATCTTTGTAAGGATTGAGGGTATCGTTCTGATTGATATAACCATTAAGGAAGTCACGTAGCGGTTCACGTACCTGATTTTTCACCACGTCATCTTGCTCACCAACAAACGTGTGAACCATCACCGACACAATGCCGCTTTCGGGATCGTAACCGTGCTTCACCCGTGCATCGCGATAAGCGGTGATATTCGTTTTCAACTCAACCAGCGTATGGTTAGTCAGGGAACAGAGCACATGCATCCCCAGTTCGCCCGCTTTTAGCCAGGTATCGGGGTTACCAGACGAGGTGAGAAACATCGGCAATTCTTTCTGAATGGGACGCGGCAGAATGTTTACCTCTACCGTATTGCCCGCAATATCCTGACGCTGTACCGACTCGCCACGCCACAGCTGGCGGATTAGAGCAATATTTTCCAACATGGTCGCGCGACGATTTTCATACGCTTCGGGATTGATTAAGAAATCCGCCGGATGCCAGCCTGTTGCACAAGAAATCGCGGCGCGCCCCTGTGATAAGTTGTCCACCAACGACCACTCCTCGGCTACACGCAGCGGGTTATGCAACGGCAATACCACACTGCCAGCACGCAGTTGAATGTTTTTGGTGATCATCGCCAGCGCAGCATTCAGCACTGAAGGATTAGGAAACAACCCGCCCACTGGCTGAAAGTGACGCTCAGGGGTAATCACAGCGCTAAATCCATGGGTGTCAGCAAAACGGGCGCATTCCAGTAGCAAATCATACTTATGATCACTCTCAGTCCCGCCATCGCCCGAAAAGAAGATCAGCGAGAAATTCATTCCCTTCTCACTCGCTGTTTGCGGCGTGTCTGTGGTTGTGACACCGCGTTCGGCTTTGATCTTCTGCAAGAGCAGCGCGCGCTGCTCGGGGGTCAGACTACTTAACTTATCCTGAATATCGCTCATCATGCACTCTCGTCTGTCTGTGGGGTGTCGGAAGTTGGGGTAACTTTCCCCTGCTGACGCTGTTTCTGCCGCTCATAACGCCTCCTCAGTACCCAGGCGTCGTTGGTGCGAAACAGGTAATCCCATAACGTGATATAGAAAGAGAAGTTGCACTTCACATTATGGTGGTGGCAAAGATGGAACTTACCGATAGGAATGAAGCGGGTAATGTTGCCAGTGATGTTCGGATTGTGATCTAACACATTACGTGAAAGAAACACCTCATAGATGTAGTGGAATGCCAGCAGGATGCCACCATAAACAGGTTCAAAAATCGTTAGAATAATCAACGGAATGGTAAAGGTGATATACACATCCATTGATGATTTCCAGTCACCAAACCAGAAGAAATAGTCATGCCACGGTGGTAGTTGGCTCTCGCCATAGTCGTAGGCATGGTGTTTGAGATGGAAATAGCGAATAAAATTGTACTTAAAATTGGCGTGTGCAATAACGTGCATGGTGTAGGACCACAGGGTCCAGAGTAGAAAATAGACCACCAGCTTGAGTACAAAAATCATAACCGTCTCCTGACTAACCATGGGTGATATGCGGCATCAATGCCACACAGGTTTAAGATGTCTGGCTCAGTACGTCCCCAACCTTCGGGTGATGTACGATGCCAAAGTGATCAGCGTCGACATGATGCAGGTCGACCCGTTCCACTAATTGCTCCCAAACGCCCAGTTCCTCATGTGAATCACGGGCACGAAACAGCACAACGCGATCCAAGGCCAGCTTGCGCGTCGGTTGTGGCTGATAACGTTTGAAGGCATGTACAGTGTGGGTATACACATTCAGCAGTCGCTGAATTTCTGCATCGCTCGTTCCCTGCGGCACTAAGCCGTGGGCGCGTAACTGCTGGCAAACATCCTCATGGCGATAGCTTTTCCCTTGCCATGCTAGCAACATCTCCTCATCGATCTTCCGCCCCGGCATTGCAGCCAGTTGCAGCACAAAGTTGAATAACACGATTTCATCGGTAGAAACGCGGCTTTTGGTGAGATAGGTATCGATCATCGACAGTTCCTGTACCTCTTCCCCTGCCTCCTGCAACAAGCGCGCCATTTCATAGGCAATAAACCCTCCCATTGACCAGCCCCCTAATCGATAAGGACCATGCGGCTGGATCTGGCGGATCTCATTGAGGTAGAAAGCGGCCATACTCTCAACGGTGTTATAAGGCGAATCGGGATCGATCAATGCATGAGATTGCAGCGCATAAAAAGGCTGGTTTTCCCCCAGGTGTCGAGCCAACGTGAAGTAACAGCTGACATTGCCACCGACCGGATGCACATAGAAAAGTGGGGTCTGGTTACCTTTTTGCTGTATTTTCACCATGCAGCGATCGCTAACACTCTGCCCCTCTGCAATGATGCGCTCCAACTCATGCGCTAAGTCACCTAAACGTGGGTATTCGAATAGCAAACGGAGTGGGATGGCACGCTGGAGCCGTGCCTTAATATGCGTCGCTACCTGAGTAGCCAATAGCGAATCACCACCGATAGCAAAAAAGTTATCTTGCAGACCGACGGCTGGGCGTTGCAGCAGCGACTGCCAGCACTCCGCCAACATCTGCTCTATTGCACTTTGCGGTACCTGGAAAGATTCACCGTTCTCGGCCACAAAAACCGGCGCAGGTAAGCGCGTTTTATCGACCTTACCGTTTACGGTGAGGGGGATGCTGTCGAGTGTGACCAGTGATGCGGGGACCATATAATCCGGTAACGTTTCCGTTAACCACCCACGCAGCGCAGCTTCCTGATAGGTAGCCTTATCCACCACGAGCCAACTCACTAATTGCTGCCCCCCGTGCGCGGTTTCCTGTGCCAGAACCAGCGCCTTTTTTACACTGGCATGCTTCGTCAGCATCGACTCCACTTCTGCCAGCTCTACGCGGTGACCACGGATTTTCACCTGCTGATCGTCACGTCCGGCAAATTCCAGCAGACCATCGCGACGCCAGCGTGCCTGATCGCCAGTTTTAAACAGCGTGCCCGAGGCAAAAGGATTCGTCAGGAAACGTTCTTCAGTGAGTTCAGGTTGGTTGATATAGCCCATTGCTACACCTGCCCCGCCGATATAAAGCGAGCCAAAAACCCCCACAGGCAAAGGCTGCATCTGGCTATCGAGAATATAAATTTCGACGTTATCCAACGCCGTGCCAACGGGCATTGCCCCACAGGCAACGTACGCCTCTGATGGTTCAAACATGGTGGCAGTCACCGTGGTTTCCGTCAGGCCGTAGTCATTGATCCAACGGATTGCACCGCGTGTCAGCTGTTGCCAGTTATTCCACACTTCACCCGCGGCCTGCTCGCCGCCAACAATCACCAATTTCAGGTGATCCGGTACAGGGATTCGACTGTGGCGCAGATCGGCAACAATATTGTTCCAATGCGCGGTGGTCAGGTTCATCACGCTGATTTCTTCGTGAGCCGTCCAGCTAAGAAATTCACCGCTCTCTTCCAAGCGCTTCTCTTTCCACAGCACCAGCGTCGCACCGCGTAACAGCGTAGGAAAGATCTCCTGAATCGACACATCAAAACCAATCGACGTGAACTGTAATACCCGGTCATGCGGTTGGAGATCAAAGCGCTTAATGATGTTGGCGCAATGGTTCACCACATTACGGTGGCTGACCATCACCCCTTTCGGCTGACCGGTGGAACCAGAGGTATAGATGACATACATCAGATCATCAGGCACATTCAGACACAGCAGTGGCGCACGAGAGAAATCAGCCAGACAGCTATCGATATCCTCTAGCGCAAAACAGGGCTGCTGGCAGGCTAGCTGAACATTTTCCCCGAGTAATACCAGGGACACATGCGCATTGTTCAGCATGTATTTAATTCGTTCGTCCGGATTGGCCGGATCAATCGGCAACCAAGCGGCACCCGCTTTCAGGATGCCAAACAAGGCGACCATCATATTCAACGAGCGGTCGGTGACCAGACCAACGATGGCTCCACGCCCGACCCCTTGCGACTGTAGCCAACGAGCAAACTGGCAGGCACGCTCATCCAGTTGCTGATAGCTGAGCTGCTGATGACGATGGCGTACTGCTATCTGGTTTGGCGTACGAGCCACCACGTCACTAAACAGACGATGCACGCAGTGCTCCAGATTGTCAGGGACGACAGGCCCACGACACTGCTCACTGAGTAATTGATGCCGCTCTCGTTCTGAAATAATCGGATAATCCGCAATCGACCGCTGTGGATTGGCAACAATCCCCTGCATTAATGCGTCAAGATGCTGCAACAGACGCGTGACGGTCTCACGGTCATACAGATCGGTGTTGTAATCCAGTGCCAGGTGTAGCTGTTGTTCAACCAGTGAAAAAGTCAGAGTCAGCTCAAACGTGGTGGTGCGTTTTTTAAATTCAAAAGGTTCAATCGCCAGTCCCGGCGCCAGTTGGTCATATTTTTCGGCTTCAAGCAGCATCACCATGGTCTGGAAGAATGGGCTGTGGCTCAGGTTGCGCTTCAGCTTCAGCGCTTCAACCAGTTTTTCGTAGGGCACGTCCTGACGGGCAAATGCGCCAAACGCAATTTTGCGATTACGTTTCAGCAGCGTAATAAAATCCGGATTTCCCTGTAGGTCTGACTTCAACACCAGAGTGTTAATAAACAAGCCTACCAACTGACCTAATTCAGGCCGATTACGGGTGGTGATCGGTGTACCAACAGGAATATCATCCTGCCCGGTATAGCGTTGCAGCAATACCTGCCAGGCGGAATAGAGAGTGACAAACAACGTCACGCCTTGTGTTTTACTCAGGGCCACGAGCCCCTCTGTTAGCTCGGCGCTAAACGTATGACGAACGATGGCTCCGTTATTCGTCATCACGCTGTGACGCGGGCGATCCATCGGCATTTTGAGCACTGGCGTTTCGCCACCCAGTTGATTTTTCCAGTACTCCAGTTGGCTAACGTAATCCTCACTCTGTAAACGCGCCTGCTGCCAGGCCGCGTAGTCTGCATATTGCAGCGGCAGCGGTGCCAGCGTTTCACCCTGCTGGTTATAGAAAGCAAAGAGATCGCGCATGATCAGTTTCAGCGAGTCGAAATCAGCAATGATGTGGTGGATAGTAAACAACAGCAGGTGATGCTCATCAGTTAGCCGCCAGATATGTGCGCGCAATAACGGTCCGTGTTCCAATGAAAAAACCTGATTACCTACCGCTTCCATTTGTTCCTGTGCCATCAACTCCTGCACAGTCACAGGCTGTGTACTGAGATCGGTTAACGGAATATCGAGCGTTAATTGCGGATGAATACACTGCTGTGGCTGCTTTTCTTCCGCTAGCATCACAAAGGTCGTTCGCAACGACTCATGACGCGCCACTACGGCGTTCAGGCTCTCCTGAAAACGGGCAAATTGCAGATCGCCGCGCAGGTGAAATGCCATATTGATATTAAAATGGATCAGATCTGGCTGGAGCTGATGCATAAACCAAATGCGGTACTGATCGGCGGACAGTGGCAGCGCTTGCTGGCGGCTGATACGCGTGAGTGGCAAGGGTTGTAACATAATTATCTCTCTATCAGCGGTATCGATGAGGTGGCGTCAGGCATGGGTTCCCCTCAGGGGAGTGATGCGCCTGATAACCCGTCGTTACGTCATGAAATCGTTATTGTTGGCTGCATCCTTGCCGCGTGATTACCCGCTCAACTTTGCGTTGAGCTCTTCCAGTGACAACCCCTCTGTCAGGCGTAATAGCTCTGCCATCTCAGGATCTTCTGCTTCTGCGGTAGCCTCAACCGATGGCTGTCCGGCCTGCGCCGAGTCAATTTGTGCCGCAATGCCACGGATCGTGGGATCTTCAAATAACACTTCAATACTGAGTTCGACGCCCCACAACTCCCGCACCTGTGAAATCAGCTGAATCGCCACTAACGAAGTGCCACCGAGAGCAAAAAAATCATCGTCATGCTGGATGTTGTCCATGCCGAACAGTTCCCGCCATATGGCGGCCACACGTACCTCAGTCCCTTCAGCCTGCGCGTAAGATTGAGCGACGGTTCCCGTATCATCAGTAGCCGTCGCTGACGCAGCCCCCACGTCTAACGCCGTGGCCGCCGTTGTCGCGTGATGAGGATAAATACGTTCAATCCAGTAATGTTGCCGCTGAAACGGATAACCCGGCAAAGCGATACGTTGTCCTTGCGTTTCCGGCAAGTTAAGCGGCACGCCGTGAGACCACAGCAGACCAATACCTGTCAGCCAGGCGTGCATATCGCTACTTTTTTCTTTGGGATGACGAGAAAGTGCCACTGCACGCTGCGGGTTAAGTAACCGCATTTGCGCCTGTGCCAAGCTGGTAAGTACCGTGCCAGGCCCACACTCCACCAGTACCACATCAGGGCGAGCCAGCAATTGCTGAAGTCCCCGATTAAACTGCACAGTACTCCGCAAATGGTCACGCCAGTAACGTGGGCTAATCGCCTCCTCAGGCGTAATTTCTCGACCTGTCAGGTTAGAAATCCAACGCCCTACAGGGGGATGACGTTGGCATTTTTCAACCGCGGCCTCAAAGGAGTCCAATATCGGATCCATCATCGCCGAGTGGAAGGCATGGGACGTCATCAACAATCGGGTGCTTACACCAGAATCGTTTAGCGCCTGCTGGAGAGCAGTAATCTCCACGTCAGGACCCGCGACTACCGACAACTCAGGTCCATTAACCGCCGCCAGTGAAAGTGCTGGCCAGTCCCGCAGCAAAGCAGTAAGCGGCGCCTCCGCCAACGATACGGATAACATCCTCCCCGGTTCTGCCCGTTGCATTAACTGACCACGCGTTGCTACCAGAGTCAGAGCCGCATCGAGGGTGAACACACCACAGAGCGTCGCCGCCACCAGTTCGCCCACGCTGTGTCCCAGCATATGACTGACCTTCACCCCTTGCGCCTGTATGGTGCGCGCCATCGCATATTCAATACAGAACAGCGCAGGTTGCGTCACCGCCGTGCTGTTTAACCACGCCAGTTGCGCATCATCTGGCGTGCTTTGCGCCATCAGAGGGTGTAGGTCAAGACCGAATTGATCCCGCAAGATGCTGAAACAGTGGCTGATTTCATCACGAAACGTGGGCAACGTCTGATAGAGTTGCTGAGCCATCCCCCAGTACTGCGATCCCTGACCCGGAAACAGTAACGCCACTTCGGGTGACGCCAGCGCCTGCGAAGGTTTGTTGAGCCCGCGTTGGAGTTTTTCTCGTGCCTGTTCTATGGTGCTGGCGGTAATTGTTGCTCGCCAGTCGAAGGTTTGTCGCCCCTCACGCAGCGTGTGGGCCACATCCTGTAAGTGGGTCGCTGGCTGCTGATGTAAATGATCTGCCAGTTCAGCAACAGCTTGCTGTAATGCCGCCTTACTGCGGGCTGATAGCGTCAGCAGGCGCACCTCATCATCAGAGCCTACCTGTGATGCTTTTTTCGGTGCTTCTTCCAGAATCAGATGCGCGTTGGTTCCCCCCATACCGAAGCTACTGACCGCGGCACGGCGTGGATGTTCGTCCGTTTCCCCCCAGGACGCGAGGGTAGTGTGAGGATAAAACGGCGTCTGCTCGAAAGGGATATTGGGGTTAGGGCGGGTAAAGTTGATGGTCGGAGGGAGTTGCTTATGGTGTAAGGCCAGTGTGGCTTTGATCAGCCCGGCAATACCCGACGCAGCTCCCAAATGCCCCACATTGCCTTTCACTGATCCGAGTGCGCAATAGCCTTTACGCGATGTTTGCGACTGCCAAACGCGGGTCAGCGCTTCAATTTCAACCGGATCGCCAAGTGGCGTGCCCGTACCGTGCGCTTCCACCAATTGAATGGTTTCTGCCGATACCTCTGCCATGCTGAGCGCCTCAGCGATCACTTCAGCCTGACCCTGCACGCTGGGAGCGGTAAAGCCAACCTTATTTGCGCCATCATTATTAATGGCGCTGCCTTTGATCACCGCATAGACGGTGTCGCCATCCCGTTCAGCCTCTTCCAGCCGTTTTAACACCACCACGCCGAGGCCATTACCAAATACCGTACCCGCCGCATCGGCATCAAAGGGGCGGCAGTGCCCATCCGGCGACAGCAAACCTCCTGTCTGCCACGGATAGCCTGTTTCTTGATCCGCCAGCACGGATACACCGCCAGAAATCGCCATATCACATTCGCCTGCTAACAGGCTCTGTACCGCAGTATGTACTGCGACTAGCGAGGTTGAGCAAGAAGTCTGAATCGCGATACTCGGGCCACGCAGATTGAGCTTATATGAGAGCCGGGTGGTGAGATAATCCTTCTCATTGCCATGGCGCACCGCCATTTCGCCCAAAGAAGCGATCAAACCGGGCTGACTATAGATATTCAACAAATAGCTGCTGGAAAAGACCCCAGCATAGACTCCAATGCGTCCATCATAGCGCTCAGGCACATGCCCAGCGTGTTCCAACGCATGCCAGCAACATTCCAGAAAGAGCCGCTGTTGTGGATCGAGGATCTGTGCTTCACGCGGAGTGAGCTGAAAAAATTCGGCATCAAATTGCGAAATGCCATCCAAACAAAACCCAGAGCGAACGTAATCTCTATCGGCCAGCTGTTTCTCTGCCACCCCATTTGCACGCAATGTCGCATCATCAAAGTACGTGATGCTCTCCTGTCCATGACAAAGATTTTGCCAAAACGCGGCAAGATCAGGCGCGCCGGGGAACCGACCACTCATACCAATAATGGCAACTTCATTACCGTTCAGTTGAGACACAGGATACTTCCTCTGGTAAGTTGTATTATAACCATTCCTTAACTTTCAGAGTAAAAAAGCTACAATTAATCAACATAAAAATAAAGGCCTTTTATATAACATTTATAGTGTTATTTATTAACGGACTGATATAAAACAAAAACAATTAATCATCGACAGTTAAAACCACTACAAAATATAAATTAACCTTATGAAAAAAAATCCGGTGTGTTATTTCTACTTACCAATGATTAAAAAAATATTGCGCTGCTTTTTGGTGGGATTTCTGATTCTTTTGCTAATAATCATCGCAACGGTGTTTGTATTATTCTACCGAAGCTTACCTAAGACCGAAGGTACGGTCAGGCTCCAAACATTGAACAGCCAGATCACACTGACACGTGACGAGCGTGGTGTAATCACCGTCAAGGCAGACGACAGAGCATCCGCCAGCTTTGGGCTCGGCTATGCCCATGCACAGGATCGTTTTTTTCAGATGGATCTGCTGCGGCGCAGTGCTGCGGGAGAATTAGCCGCCCTTTTAGGGCCAGGCTTATTGCCAAGAGATCGTCGCCATCGTCCTTGGCTATTGCGGGAAAAAGCAAGAGAAGCGGTAAACCATTTACCTGCCGCTCAACGAATACTGTTGGAGCAGTACACCGCAGGGGTAAATGCTGGCTTGATGGGTCTAGGAAGTCGCCCTTTTGAATACTGGCTGCTGCGGGAAAAAGCACAACGTTGGCAAGAAGAGGACTCACTGCTTGCCATTTACGCATTCTATCTCGATTCGCAAGGGAGTCAGGTGGAACGGGAATATGCTCGTGGCTGGATAGCGGAACACAGCAGTGCAGCACAAACCGCGTTTCTGCTACCCGTATCCAGCCGCTGGGATACACCGCTGTTAGGGCAACCTCCCGCCCCCTTCGCCATTCCCCCGTTCCCGCCAACCTGGTGGGGGACATCCCCTCTTACTTCACAGCCTCTCCCTAGTGAAGAGATGAAAGGCAGTAACGGCTGGTTAGTGAGCAGCAATCGCAGTAAAAGTGGCAAGGCAATGCTGGCAAATGATACGCATCAGGGGCTGATGCTGCCCACATTATGGTATCAGGCCACCTTACACTATCAGATGGATAATGGACTAATGAGTCAGCAGTCAGGCATTACACTGCCGGGCCTGCCAGTGATAGTGTCGGGTAGCAATGGACATATTGCATGGGGATTTACCAATGCCTATATCGACACCTTCGACTGGGTAAAACTACCACAGCACACCACGTCATACCCGCTGCGTCGTGAAATACTGGCCGTTAGTCACGGCCAGCCGGAACAACTTGATGTGCACCTTAGCCCCTGGGGGCCAGCCTTCACAACACCATTGGGTGATATGGCCATGCGCTGGATAGGCAGCTTGCCAGGTGCGGTAAATATGGATTTTCTGCCGCTATCGGAGAGCCCATCGGTAGCCGATGCGGTACAGGCAGCGCCACATTTTGGTCTGCCGGTGCAAAACCTGCTGGTTGCCGATGATCAAGGACACATAGGCTGGACATTGGCAGGCTGGATTCCAGACCGGACGACCGTGGGAGAACAAAGCAGTTTTCCGCTTCCTGCGCAGGCCAGCCAGGACTGGGCTAGCACGCCGCTGCCTGCATCACGTTACCCACAACAAATTGATCCTCCAGATGGCATTATTTGGACAGCCAATAATCGCCAGAGCTTTGCAGCTGGCAGTGACGCCTACAACGATGGTGGTGCCGATATGGGACCACGTGCGTTTGAAATCAAGCGACAACTCATGCGCACCGATCGGTTAAGCCACAGCGATATGCGTAATATTCAGTTCGATGATAGCGCCGTGCTGATGAGCACCTGGCGTGATTTACTGTTACCCCTCTTGCAAGCCAGTCACCCCAAAGCAGGGACACCGCGCGCTCAGGCTCTTTCTGCCATCACGCAATGGTCAGGCTACGCCAGTGCCGATTCTGTAGGCTATACGGTGTTGGCAGCCTGGCGGGAAGCCCTTTATCAAGGGGTGTTTGCTGGCCTGGATAAACAGTTGGGACAGCAATGGCATAAAGCCAGCTACCTACGTGCCAATACGCGCTGGGATGAAAGCGTGATGCGTTTAATGGAAAGTAACACAATAGCTTGGGTGCCAAAGGGGTATACCGATTGGGCTGATTTCTCTCTGCAACAACTTGATAGTGCATTGCAAATCATCAGCGACCAGAAACCGCTGGATCAGGCACGCTGGGGAGAGTTGAACGCCGTGCGTATTGAGCATCCGATTGCGCAGGCACTTCCATTTCTGCGGCGTTGGCTGTCTGCCCCCGCGCTACCTCAATCCGGCGATCATCATGTGCCACACGTCAGTAAACCCGCCTTCGGCGCCTCTGAGCGACTTATTGTGTCGCCGGGAGACGAAACTAACGCGACGCTTTCGTTGCTCAGTGGCCAGAGCGGGCATCCGCTCAGCACATGGTTTCTCGACAGTTTCGACAGTTGGTACCACGGCACACCGCGTGCGCTTGTTGCTGGAGAACCTCGTCATACCTTGCAGCTCGTCCCTGAAAGAGAGGTAAAGTGATACTTCCCCGTCTTTCAGCAACGGTGTATGAGCGGACGGGTTTCACCGCGGGTACGACAGGATTTACAGCTGTTCAGGCCACGCTTGCTGCCCTGTTTAACGGTCAGCAGTACAAACTGAACAGACTAAAAAGTATTGTCGGCAGCCTGACCCATTGCCCGGAGTCCAGCACAATGGTCGTCTCGCTGCACGTGACATAGACAAGAGGTTGCTATTTAGCGCTTTGGTAATTATTCAATGAAAACAGTGAGGACATAATGAAAATTGAGCAATTGAGTACGCTGTCAGAAAGCAGTGATGAATTAGTGACCTTACTGAATGATTGTGTGGAAAGTGGTGCATCCATCGGTTTCCTTGCGCCACTGGAGTCCGGTGAAGCAGAACGTTACTGGCGGGGGGTCGCCGCCGATCTGGCTGAGGGCGGTCGTACGTTATTGATTGCGCGTGAAGCGGGGCACATCGCAGGTGCAGTGCAGATTAGCTATTGCCCAAAGAAAAACGGCATCCACCGTGCTGAAGTGGAAAAACTGATGGTGCATACGGCATTTCGCCAACGCGGCATTGCACAGCAATTAATGGCTGAAGTAGAACATCAGGCGCAAGCCAATCAGCGCACCTTATTGGTGCTGGATACTCGCACTAATGACACCGCCTCCATTTTGTATCGTAAATTAGGCTATCAGGAAGCAGGCCAAATCCCACAGTTTGCCCGCAGCTCCGCAGGTACACTCGATGGCACAACCTTTTTTTATAAATTACTCGAATAAAGGCGACGTAGAGTCAGTGGGTAGAGCATTTGCGAATGGTTTCAACAATCCCCTCTATTTCAGAGCCAGCGCGACAAGTGCGCTGTTCAACGCCTCCGGCGTTTGTCCGAGTCCGGGCACCACTCATTTAAAGAAACCAGCCTAACGGCTGGTTTTTTGCGTTTGGGGGATTGAGTTCTGAACCGAGTTCGGTTCTCTGCGAGCGTGCTATCTCGCCTCCCTTTCCCCATGATTCGGGCTCATACCTTGATAGCGTGACGGCCAGATCTCCTCCGGCTGCTTTCCCAATGCACAAGCAATCAATCTCTCACCTTTCGGCCAATGTCTTGTCAACGCGTTAGCAAGTGTTGAAGACGCTAATCCTGATGCCCTTGAAACCGCCGCCAGCGTTGTGCCTTTCTTCCTCAAGCCAGCAATAATGTCTGCCGGATGCCAATCCTTATCAATCATCTCAATGATCCTTATTCTATGGCTTCACATTAAACACGCTTTGTTCAGTAACTCTAAACAACCACGATGTTAAGTAATGCTAAACACTAAGTCAATGTATGATCATTGATGGTGTAATGAATGCTTCCTGCTCGTCTCAAAATCGCCCGACTACGGGCAAATCTCACTCAGGAAAAATTAGGAGTTCTTGCAGGCATTGAGGAAGAAACTGCGCGTTCTCGCGTGTCTCAGTATGAAGGAGGAATACATCGCCCAACATTTGAAATGATGTGCGCATTTGCAAAGGTGCTTAATGTGCCGGAATGCTACTTTTACACCGTTAACGATGATTTTGCTGAGATGGTGCTAGCTCTTTACCTTAAACATCAGGGTCATTATTAACGAATGCAAATAAATCCCCTCCTCTATTGTTCAGGAAGTCTAAGCAACCCACATGTAAAGTAGTGCTAAACATGCTATCAATATCCTTATTGATGGTGCCATTATGCTGCCCATTCGCCTTAAAACTGCTCGCCTACGAGCAAATCTCACTCAAGAAAAGTTAGGCGTACTAGCTGGTATTGAGGAAGCTACGGCACGTTCTCGCATATCACAATATGAAAGCGGTATACATCGCCCAACATTTGAGATGATGTGCGCATTTGCTAAGGTGCTTAATGTGCCAGAATGTTATTTTTATACGGTTGATGATGAATTTGCTGAAATCATACTGAAAAGCTATAAAAAGTGGTCAAGTAATCTTTAATATATTGAAATATAAAGCATCAGAATATGTGATCCTACCTTTAACTCTATTCACGCAGAAAATCGCTGCGTCCTCGTCTTAAATCTCAGCTTCTAAAAACGCAATAAATGCTCTTACCTTTGAATTAAGTGCCGAACGTTCATTGACACAGGCATAGATATTCATCGGTAAAGACTTTACGTGGTTACCGTTACTGCGGTCTGAGCAGAACAAAGGCGTGAGTTGGCCACTGTCTATCAACGGCTGGGCAACAAAGCTTGCCAAACGGGTAACACCGCCTCCGTTTACTGCTATTTTCGCAATGATATCAATATCATCACTGATAAATTTAGGGTTGAGTTTCACGTTAACAGCTTGTCCATTGACCATAAATGTCCAGGGAAGAAAACGTCCATCTGTGGGATAGCGGAAAACTAGGCAAGCATGCTGGCTAAGTTCTTCGGGAGTCTGAGGGGTGCCCGCTCGATCCAGATAAGCCTGGGCCGCGCAGAAGAAAAATGGCAGCGATGCGATTTTTCTGGCAATCAGTTGATCGTTCAGCTGTGCCTCGACGCGGATGCTGACGTCAACGCCTTCCAACCGATGGTTGACGTTGCGATCGGTACTAATCAGTTCGATATCAATATCGGGGAAAGACGCTTTGAAAGCAGGCATCAGTGGAGCGATAACGTACCGACCAAACGCGGCAGTCGTCGCGATGCAAAGCGGACCCTGCAGTTTGGTCTCACTCGCCGCAGCCTGCGAGGCGAGCTCGATATCATGTGGAATATGACGTACTTTCTCGAAATAACGTTTACCGTTTTCGGTTAATGTCATGCTACGAGTGGTGCGTGATATCAGGCGCACGCCCAAATGTGTCTCAAGCCGTGAAAGGCTCTGGCTTACCGCCGCCGGACTCATGCCTTTAGCTCGTGCCGCCGCGGCGATACTGCCGTTCTCCACCACGCGGATAAAATTGCTAATCAGCCCTAACACATCCATATTATCCCCCAACGCTTGATTCGTTACTTTTATTTAATAATGATTAAAGCACAGCTGCTCTACTACCATCTTGGTTAGCTTGATAGGTTAGCAACCGTTTTACTAACCGTTGTTAACCAGGATAACTTGATGACTAATACTGTTGCTAAAAATACCCCGAGATTCCGCTTCCCTAAGCACACTTTACCCTACGTATTTGCTCTTTATATGGCGACCATCATGGCATTTCTAATGTGTCTGGTCATCATTCTGGCCGAATTTGGAATGGGGCCACATTACATGGAAAATGTGATGAATGCTTATCAGGTTGCCATGCCAACTGCTTTTGTTTGCATACTGATTGTCCGCCCTATTGTTACCCGCTTGGTAGGACTGACTGTTCACGGTCACTGAGTCATGCTCTAACACAGAACACTGCCATCATTATTGATGGCACATCTATGTTACCTGTTCGCTTTGAAACCGCTCGCCGACGATCCCCTATCTCTCCCCCCAGCACCAGTCCGTCATAGGCCGCATGGACATTCTCAGGCAGCAGCATTTGCGTTTGGATCCAGTGCTCCAGTTCGTGGCCGATGTGGGTCAGGTATCGAATCGCATCAACAGCGAAGATTATCGGCTGATGACAACGGAACTATCGAGTGTTCCCGTTGAAGTTATTGGTGAAGAGATCGCGGATCTTGGCGAGTGTGCCAATGAGATAAAGGCTGCTATTAATCTTATGTTTTGGGTATTTGAAAAGGGTATTTAGCGTTTTCGAAGCGAGCCTTATCTTACATATAAGCAGATACAATCAGTATGTTGGAAGAGCTCAAAAGTGAATGGTTCGCTTTGACGGGATACTTACCACGTCTCTGACTGCTACAGTAATCCACACGGCCTTATATTGACGCCACTTAATCATCCCATCATGGGTTGCTGCGCTGGCATGGTGTTCGCAGGTTTATCAGTGACGGCCAGAGCGAAGCCCAATCCCCTTCATGCCCTATACCGGGGATACGACGCACCTGAGCGCATTCCCCCACTGCGCGAGCAAAATGCTCCGCAACAAAGGGCGGTACAATGCGGTCATCTTCTCCGCTAAAGTGCCATTGTGGAATAGCCGCAACCTGCTTCGCGACATCACGCGGATTGAGAGATCCCGGCATCAATGATACTCCGTGAAACTGATTTACCGCGTCATGATCGAGGTTACCCGCCACCGTACGCAACAGCGCGATATCATGACGCCGTGCCGCAACGAGCACCGCTACGGCTCCCCCGCCAGAATAGCCCGTCAGCACAATAGACTGTGTGGGAACTTTTGCCGCGTAGTGCGTGATGGCCCGATCCATCGCCGTAATCACTTCCGGCGCGAAGCGTTTGTCAGTCCAATAATCAGGCTGACACGCCGGATTAACAGACGATGGCGTAAATTGGCAGGGACGTGCGATATAAACCACGTTAGCGGCGCGATCCGCTGCCGCCAGACTCAGCCCTAAAGCCCGACGCGGCGTAGGATCATCGGCTGGAAGATTGCGGGTACGCCATGCCCGTCCATCCCCTTCAATGTAGATATTCAGTGGTCGATCGGTACGTGTGATACGCGTATAGGTGGTCAGGACAAAAGGAGAAACAGGCAGTGTTTCGCGCTGCAAACCGGCTACCTGCGCTATCTCATCCGCATGGCGTTGCGGATCGCTGGTACAGCCGATTGCCAGCGTAGAAAACAGCACAAGCAGCCGGGTGATTTTCAATTCAAACTCCGTGGCAACGCAGCATCGACGGTGAGTTTTGGCACAAGCGGGTAATGATGATATGTACGTCTATTTGATCACACCTCACGCCGTGATCAAAACAAAAAAGTATCCAGGCGGGATATCACCCGCCTGGAAAAACAGCGTTAGAACTGCCAGCGTACTTGCAGGTTGCCGGAATGACTTTCGTAGCTACGAGCCGCTTCCCCTGTGTATTTGAGAGTCAGGCTCAGGTTACGTTGGCTCACGATCGTCGTCCCAACCGACAATACGCCGCTGTCAGCCACCGGACGAGAACCGGTAGTGACAAAATCCGTTGAGCCGGAGCTATCAGCAGCAAAGTTGGCAGCGGATTGCATCGCATCATCGTGGAACTCATGGCGCCATCCCAGTTGAATAAACGGCTGCACCTCACCACCCGACAGCGCAATACGACGATCCAGTTTCAATGCCACATCGCTTTTGAGAGACGTAGAGGTCGCATCACCTACCGTTAAGCCCGCCCCATTGCCACCCGATTCGGTATAACCTTGCTGCTTGAGGATGCTGTAGGTCAAACCAGCAATCGGCGTCAGCGTCGTCTCTGTCGCTCCCAGTTTGAACGGATAGCCCGTCTGGCCAGAAACGACATATTGCATACCGTTAAACGACCCTGTGGCATTGCCACTAAAGCCGCTAAAGTCAATCAGACGTTGGGTATCATACTGATGACGCACCACGCCAGTGGACAGGTTAAGGAACCAGGGACGCCCCTCGTAATTCGCATAGCCGAACAGACCATAGGATTTGATCCGTACGGTGCTACCGTCATTATCACCGGTGCTATCCACGTTAGTCGCTGCATAACTGCCCAGCCCACCCAGACGCCAACTGTCGCTGACCGCGCCATCCGCACCGATCAACAAGCCGCCAAAGCGCGCATCGTAACCGGAAACATCACTACGTTGCCCTTGATTAGCTTTACCGCCAAAACCCTGGCCCCACATCACCACATCGCTGTCGCCTTCACCCGTAGCAACGCCGCTGCTGCCACCCGAAACACGAATCGCATCCGCACGTTGGGAAACCACATTCAGGATGGCGTTGGTTGGAGCGGAAGACGCCTGCGCGGATGCAGAGGCCACCGCAGCCGGGCTCAGTCGAGCGCCTGCACGGTTGGCTTCCTCACTGGAACTTAGCGCAGCGCTGGCATTGAATACATTCAGCAGTGACGTATTCGTGCCGCCATAATTAAACAGGCCATTGATCGAGGAGATCGCATTGCCGGTTGTGGCGTTGCGGGAAGGGCCGGAAGTGCCAAGCGTGACCACCAGATCGCTCAGGTCGCTGTTAACGCTGTCAGTCTGCGCGCTGCCCGTGATCGCACCGTTATAGCCGCTGGCCAGATAATTCAGGCTGCTGGCATTATACTCGGTGCCTTCTGCTGCAGCCTGCGCCACCACATAGCGCTGCCCATTGGCAAACGCATAGTTATTCAGGCTAACCAGAGATACCGTAGAGCCGCTGGCAATATTGGCCGTGCCGGAAACAACCAGACGTCCGTAACCGCTGTCGGTGGTGATATCCCCCGTTGCCACCGCATCATCCGCGACGCCAATCAACAGGCTGGCATCGCTGCCTTGCACATAGTTGCCGTTCAGGGTAACGGTATTGTTGATCTGCAATGCCGCCGCCTGATTGGACATCACACCCGAACGCACGGTGATGTTGTCGTTCAACAGCAGGTTACCAGAGGCGAAAACCAGATCGCCGCTACTAATATTAATGTTGCCTTGAGTCGCCTGATCATATCCCGTCAACGTGCCAAAGGTTGTCCCCTCACCACCGTTGAAGGTCAATCCCGACTCAGAATGGATCTCGCCAGCAATCACGCCGCTGTTGGTTATAGGACCAAAGGTGCCTGAAACGTTGTAAATAGCAGTATTCGCATTGATAAGCCCGGTATTGATGATACGGTCAATCGTGCCTCCACTGCCAAAATTGGCGATACCATAGCTACCACTGATGGTGCCGGTGTTGGTGAGCGTCCCTAAATGTGCGCCGCCCTGAACCACCACCGCAACCGCACCATTAATGGTGCCACTATTGTCGATAGCGTTGATGGTACTTGACGTTCCTTCCGCCCAGAGCGCCGCATCCCAAGAAGATTCAATCAAGCCGCTATTGATAATGCTGCCGATAGTTCCCGTGGAAAAGAGGCCTTCAGAACCGCTGATCGTGCCCGCATTGATAATGCTACCAATGGTGGTGCTGTTGTTGATGCCATAGAAGCTACCGCTCAGTGCGCCCGTACTGGTCACTTCCACCGAATCAAGGGAAGCGTGACTACCCGTCGTCAGAGTGAGGCCAGTGGTACTTGTTGATACCACAATATCATTCGAGGCTGACAACGCCGGATAAGAGGCCATTAATCCAACGACAGCCCCCACAGCTAACGCCAAAGGTTTTACTTTGAATGATGAAAACGTCATAACTTCAACTCCATGAAAAAATTATCAATATGGTGTTTTTTTCATCATTCCGCTGATGTGATAGCTAAAGTGCTGAGATTAATCGAAAAACAATAGTTTTTAATTATCAACAATCCGCCAAATATCCAAACACAACAAGTAAGCATGAGAATAATCTTAAATGTTGATTATATGATATCGTCATGTTTCTACTTTTCTTCAATTAAGAAACAACTTTGTTTAATAAATAAAACGTTACCCTCGTAGCAGATGATGAATTTTTGCTCTTCCCATTTGTTCATCACTGCGATTTATTCAATAAATCCCTCCTTCCCCTATAGCCCTAACACCAGCCCGTCATACGCCGCATGAACATTCTCAGGCAGCAGCGTTTGCGTTTGGAGCCAACGATCCAGCTCGTGGCCAATGTGGGTCAGGTACAGTTGTTTGGGGTTTAGCTGAGTGAAGATTTCCAGCGCGCGGGTGACGTCATTGTGGTTGCGCGGTGGCATCGTTTGGGGAGGGTGGCTGCAATCGACAATCGCATAGTCCAGCGTGTGGGATGAGAGAAATTGAGCGGTTTCGGGCGGTAGGCCGATGGTGTCGGTCAGGTAGGCTAGCGTCTGCGTCGACGTCTGGATGAGGTAACCGTAGGTCAATTTGGAATGGATTAAGGGAACCGGCGTGATGCTGATGTCGTCCAGCTCGAAGGGCTGGAAAGGTGTCAGAGGCGGTTGAAAATGCAGGATCCCTGGGTGCTTAAAGAGATCGTCGCAGCCCGCTTCATCCGGTGGCCCAAAAACAGGAATACGTTCGCCGTAACCCCAGCGTAGGGGAAATAGTCCCTGAACATGATCCATATGGTAGTGGGTCAGCAAAATATGTCGGATCGGATAGGGAAGCAGATACGGCGAGAGTTCGGGTAGTCCGGCATCAATCAGGATGACCCGGTCTTGTGTCGTGATGGCCGCACAGCAGGCACGTCGCCGTTTTTTTTCATCGCGCAGCGCTTGCTGGCAAACCCCACATTCACAGCCAAAGGCGGGAACCTGCTGCGCGCTGCCGGTTCCCAGAAAGTGAAAAACGATCCCATCGCTATTTGCTGCCCTATTTGCTGCCATCGGTTTTCTCCCGCTCTCTGGTGCGTTTGCCGCTCGGCCTATCGTTCGCTGCGCGCCGCACAAACGCTGTCGAACGGTAGCAGCGACTGAAAGGTGGATAACGTACGTTGCAGGTCTCCATCGTTATTCAATAACACACAGTCGCTTTGTAAACGGCTCTGTTCCTCTTCCGCCCGCTGCAATCGCGTGGCGATTTGCTGTTCGCTTTCCCGTCCTCTGGCGCATAACCGCTCTCGCAGTGTCGATGTAGAAACGGTCAGGCATATCGGAAACAGCGTATTGCCGTAGCGCTCGCGCGCCTGACTCAGGTAAGCCCGTGAGCCATTCACGATGACGTAGCTTCCCCGCTGTAGCCAACCATCAATCTCTATCCCGACGCCATAGTCGCACTGATGCGCCTGCCAGTTGAGCGCGAAAAGACCAAGCCGCTGGCGGATCGCAAACTCTTCTGGGGTCAGCGCAATGTGGTTCTCTCCTTGTATTTCAGCGGGACGGGTAATGTACCGGTGCGCCACCAGCAGTCGGGGCAGCGCCAGTTGACGAATCGCCCGCAGCAGGCTGTCTTTGCCTGCGCCGGAAGGCCCAATGAGGTAGATGAGTTTCGGCATGATCAGAATACCCGGACGCCCTGACGCCATACGCGCATCAGTTTCATTTGCGGCGCGTGCCGTTTGACGAGCAGCAGGTCAGCTCGCCGCCCTTCTTCAATGCAGCCGCGATCGTCAAATTGCAGCGCCTGAGCGGGGTTGCTGCTGACCAGCGCGATCGCGCGCGGCAAGTCGTAATCATTGCGTTCATCCTCTGCAATCATGAACGCCGCCTCCAGCAGGCTGGCCGGATAGTAGTCCGAAGACAAGATGTGAAGTACGCCCAGCGTCGCCAGATGATGTGCTGACACATTGCCCGAGTGCGAGCCGCCGCAGATGACATTCGGCGCTCCCATCAGTACATTCATTCCGACGCCATGTGCCTGCTGTGCCGCGATCGCGGTAGTGGGAAATTCGGCAATGCTCACACGATGCTGGTGGGCTTCGCTGATATGTTCCGGCGTCGCATCGTCATGGCTGGCCAGCGTGATGCCTTTGTCGTGACAAAGACGGACGATGGCCTCGCGATTAGGCTGCGACCAGCGGCGTGAACCGGCCAGTTGCTCCTCCTCAAACGCGGCCATCTGTTCGTCATTCAGGTGATACTTACCTTTGTAATACTGATGGTATTTCTCCTGAGAGGAGAATTGCCGCTGCCCCGGGGAGTGATCCATCAATGACGCGAGCGCGACCAGCGGAATATCCGCCAACTGCTCAAAGAGGGGAAACGTATCCTGATGCGGCAGCTCGCAGCGCAGGTGCAAATGGTGATCCGCCCGATTGGTGCCGTGCTGCTGGCTGTGCAGTACCGCATCCGTCATGCGTCGCAGGTTCTCAAGCCGATGCCCGCCATCGCGCACATCCCCTACCGCAACGGCATCCAGCACGGTCGTGATCCCGCTGGAGATAATCAACGAGTCATGATTGCGCATCGCCGCTTCAGCAGGCCAGTTAACGCCGGGGCGCGGAGTGAAACACTTATCAAGATTATCCGTATGTAGCTCGACAAGCCCCGGCAGGAGCCAGGCCTGTTCGCCATCCAACGCACCGGGATGACGGCTGGGCCTGTCGCTGATGTGGTGAATCACACCGTTGCGCACTTCCAGTGAACCATGAACGATTTCCCGTGCGAGCACCATGTTGACGTTATTAATGATCATTTGCGGTCTCCTGAGCGTTGGAAATTACCGGCACCGTGTGCAGCGACATCGTATACAGGCGATCGGCGACCTCCTGACGCACTTCGTCATCGTGAAAGATGCCGACGATGGCACACCCTTTGTCTTTCGCATTGTTGATGAGCTGTGTGACAGCCAGTCGGTTTTTGGCATCCAGCGACGCTGTCGGTTCGTCTAACAGCAGAATCGGGTAATCGCCAATAAACCCACGGGCAATATTGATACGCTGCTGTTCACCGCCGGAAAAGGTCGCCGGCGCGAGCGACCAAAGCCGCTCGGGGACGTTCAGATGCGTCAGCAATTCACCGGCGCGAATCTCGCTTTCCTGACGAGACATGCCACGTTCCAGTAACGGCTGGATGACCACGTTCAGCGTGCTAATGCGTGGGATAACGCGCAGAAACTGGCTGACCCAGCCCACGGTTTCACGGCGGATTTCCAGCACATGGCGAGCATCCGCGTTGACGATATCGACCCAGCGCTCGCGATGGCGTATCCAGATGTGGCCGCCATCGGGCTGATAGTTGCCATACAGGGAACGCAGCAAGGTGGATTTTCCACTCCCGGAATGCCCGTGCAGCGCCACGCATTCGCCACCTTTCACGGACAGGCTAACGTCGTGGAACACCGGCAATCGTGCGCCCTGCTGGTTATATAACACGAACGTTTTATCAACGTTCTCGATGCGTAATTGCGTATCCATCAAGCGTCCTTTTGTCTGGATTTACAGAATGGAAGAAACGAGCAGTTGGGTATAAGGGTGGCTCGGATCGTCCAGCACCCTGTCCGTCAATCCCTGCTCGACGACTCGCCCACGCTGCATCACCAGCAGACGGTGCGACAGCAGGCGGGCAACGCCGAGGTCGTGCGTCACGATGACGACGGAGAGCTGCATCTCCACCACCAGCGTTCTGAGCAGGTCGAGCAGTCGCGCCTGCACCGATACGTCTAACCCGCCGGTGGGTTCATCCATAAAGATCAGCCGCGGTGCCGTCACCAGATTGCGTGCAATCTGAAGGCGTTGCTGCATCCCGCCGGAAAACGTGGTCGGCAGATCGTCCAGACGGTTTTCGGGCAGCTCAACGTTTGCCATCCACTGCGCCGCTTTGCTGCGAATATCACCGTAATGCCGATTGCCGATTGCCATGAGTCGCTCGCCGATGTTGCCGCCCGCAGACACGGTCGGGCGTAACCCGGCCAGCGGGTGCTGCCAGACAATTCCCCACTCGGTGCGCACCAGCGCACGCCGCTGCCGTTCGCTGATGTCATAGATCGAGAGCACCTGCTGTTCGGCGTTACGATAGATCACCTCACCGTCCTGCGGTGCCAGCCGTGCAGAGATCGCGTTCAGCAGCGTCGTCTTCCCTGACCCCGACTCGCCGACAATCCCGAGAACTTCCCCCGGCCATAGCTGAAATGACACATCGCGGAAGCCTTTTTCCGGCGCATACAGGTGCGTGAGGTGTCGCACATCCAACAGAGGGGTATCGGGTACATGATGCTCCGTCGTCATGACGTTTCTCCTCCCTGGTTCTGGCGCTGCTGACAATAGTCGGTGTCGGAGCAGACGAACATACGGGTGCCGTCATCATCCATTACCACTTCATCAAGGAAGCTGTCGCGTGCACCACACAGCTCACACGGCTTGTCCCACTGTTGGATTGTGAAGGGGTGATCGTCGAAATCGAGGCTTTCCACCGAGGTATAGGGCGGAACGGCATAGACCCGCTTTTCACGCCCTGCGCCAAAGAGTTGCAGCGCGGGCATCATGTCCATCTTCGGGTTGTCGAATTTCGGGATGGGTGACGGATCCATCACATAGCGATGATTCACCTTCACCGGATAGGCGTAGGTCGTAGCGATGTGTCCAAAGCGCGCAATGTCTTCATAGAGCTTCACCTGCATCACGCCGTATTCTTCCAGCGCGTGCATTTTGCACGTCTCGGTTTCGCGCGGTTCAATAAAGCGCAGCGGCTCAGGGATCGGCACCTGAAAGATCAGGATCTGATCCTCTTTAAGCGGCGTTTCAGGAATGCGGTGCCGCGTTTGGATCAGCGTCGCGTCACGGGTTTTTTCCGTGGTTGATACCTGCGCCACTTTGCGGAAAAAGGTGCGGATCGATACCGCGTTGGTCGTATCGTCGGAGCCCTGATCGATCACTTTGAGCGTATCGTCCGGCCCGATAATGCTGGCGGTGATTTGAATGCCGCCGGTGCCCCAGCCATAGGGCATCGGCATTTCCCTACTGCCAAACGGCACCTGATGCCCAGGGATAGCGATCGCTTTCAGGATCGCGCGCCGTATCATGCCCTTCGTGCTTTCATCCAGATAGGCATAGTTATATTCCGTGTCTGAATTATCGTATGCCGTTTCTGGCTGGCTGCCTGTCCGGCGGGAAATCGTTGTCTGGCCCATCACGGGTTACTCCTTGGCACAGACGCGAGGTATTCCTCACGTAGTCGTTTTAATAGCTCCAGCTCTGACTGGAAATCGACGTAATGCGGGAGCTTCAGATGCGAGACAAATCCCGCCGCTTCCACGTTGTCAGCATGAGAAAGCACAAACTCCTCATCCTGAGCCGGGCCGCGAATTTCCTCTTGATAATCGGCGGCCTGAAGCGCGCGATCGGCTAATGCCACCGTGATCGCCTTACGTTCCGAACGGCCAAATGCCAATCCGTAGCCACGGGTGAAATGCGGCGCATCATTGGTGGGTTTAACAAAGCCGTTCACGGTTTCACATTCAGTGAGCAGGATCTCGCCGATATCAATCGCAAACCCCACCTCTTCGGCGACGATGCTGACAGTGATATAGCCCGTACGGATCTCGCCGACAAACGGGTGGTTGCGGCCATAGCCGCGCTGGGTGGAATACCCGAGCGAAAGAAGAAACCCCTCGTCGCCGCGAAACAGCTGCTGGAGACGCGCCGCACGTGTACCAGGGTAACTCGGTGGAACCATCGTAATGTCTGGCGGATCGCGATCGTCACTGTTGTCTCGTTCAGGGACGAAGTGTTGTTGAGCAAGGAACTGAAACGCATGGGCAACGTGCTCACCGGCTTCTTCATTCGCATCAGCGGCGTCAGGCTGCGGGGCGACCGGATCCTCGCCTTCGGCCAGCAGAGAGAAATCCAGCAAGCGATGGGTATAGTCATAGGTCGGGCCCAGTAGCTGCCCGCCCGGTAAATCTTTGAAAATGGCCGAAACACGGCGTTCAAGACGCATATCAGACGTATTAAGCGGCTGACTGATTCCCCAGCGTGGCAGCGTGGAACGGTAGGCTCGTAAGAGAAAGATACTCTCCACCAGATCGCCACTGGCCTGTTTGATAGCCAACGCGGCGAGTTGGCTATCGTAAATATTGCCTTCGGTCATGACGCGATCGACGGCTAAATTCAGCTGCTGTTCTATCTGTGAACAGTCTAATTCTGGAATATCCGTGCACCCGCGACGGCGACAAGATTGTAGCTGGTGGGCAGCCTCAATGGCCTTTTCTCCACCTTTGACGGCAACGTACATTAGCATTCCTCCACGTGGGTACTTCTGGGGATCGCAAAGAGCTTTTTCCCAGAGGTAAAGAGAAAATCCAATCCTGTAGGGAAAGCATGAGGGCGGTTGCACAGGTAGTTCCTGACACTACCGGGCAAGCGGGGAGAGATAATGCGATGTGTCTTGATACCCGGCCCGCTCAGTTTTAAACAAGGCCCGTCATGCATTCCGTCCACCTCGACAATAACGGTGGTTGATTTTTCTGGTTCGGCTTCGCTGCCACAGGAGAGCGCCATCAGATCGTAAGAAAAATGATTCCCGCTCAGCAGCACAAAGTAGGCCTCTTCCAGCGTCGTGGCGATCGGCACGTTCGTATGCAGGCAAAGCGTACGCAGAAGCAGCGGGTTACCAATGCGGGGATCGATAAACAGCGGCGTAGTGTGGCTGGTCAGCGTAAGCAGCGTAGCCGCCGTGGCAGACGATATCGATTCCAGACCAAAGACATTCGGCACCGTCACCAGAGAGCCCGGCTCGCTCATTGCCTTCACGATTTTGCGAAAGCAAAGCTGAGTGCCAAATACAGGGTGGGCGAAGCCCGTCATCGTTGTCATGACAAATCACTCCCCCCTGACCAAAGTAAAGAAATTTACCCGGCTGGCAGCCACCTCATGCTGTTGCTGCTCCCGATATGCACGCTGCTGGTCTGCTAATGGCGTGATGATGCGCTCCCAGATTTCATGGAAATAGGATCGGGTTTGCAGTAACGCATCGATCCAGGCGCAAAGCTCGGCATGCGGCTTGTTTCTGCCCGCGATATAGCTGTAACCGCACGTTCCATCTTCCAGCTGTACCGCTGCGCGGGTCACGGTCATATCGCCCACAATAAAGCGCGGGCCATCAACCTCCATTCTCCCCTGTAGCTGGATCAAACCAATCTGCGTCGGACGTAAGAGCTGGTAACCCGTAGGGAAATTCAACGTTCCCCAATATTTTTCCAGAACGGTCGGATCGCTGTGAGCGAGAATGGACATCCAGCGCTGTCGCTGTGTTAACTCTGACATCTACTCCCTCCCCGCTGGCAAGGTACGTGAGAGATAAGCAAAGCAGGCGGTTTGATCCTGAGGCACAGCCGAAAGATCCGCCGTGTTTTGATAGCACTGACGCGCCGTATCGAAGAATTCGCTTTGGATCGCGGAACGTTGGAAAAGCGTCTGGGCCAGATCGAGATCTTTCAGGCGGATAGATAACGGGACAGACACGGTTTCACGCGGGTTCAGATAGCGATCCAGCATGACTTCCATATAGGTCGAACGACCGCGCCCCAGCGTTAACGCGTTTGCCAGCACATCGGGAGCGATGCCGTGGCCTTCCGCCACCAACAGCGCTTCCGCCGCCACCAGCAGATGCACCGCCTCACAATAATTATTAATCACCTTCATGGTTTGTGCGCTGTGGTTACTCGTCATCCACACATAGCGATCCGACAGACTGGTGATGACATCGTTAACTGCGCGGGCAAAATCATCCACACACGGCCCCACCCAGGCGGCAAGCTTGCCCTGCCGCGCGCCCTCCGGCCCGCCCGACACCGGGCATTCCACATAATGCGCGCCGTGTTGGTGAAAAAAAGCCTCCATCCAGCGGCTCTCTTCCGGCCCTATCGTGCTGATATTGAGTAACAAAGGACGATAGCGGGTCAGCTTCTGTATAACCGCCTCCGACTGAAAAACATCGCGTATCGCCTCCGCATCCTTCAGACAGATGAGCACAACTTGTTTTTCCTGCGTAAACAGCTGGTGCAGTTCAGCGACAGCTTGAGCGCCTTCGGCGCCAACCTCGCTCGCTTTACTGTGAGTCCGGTTGAACACACTGAGCGAAAACTGACGCTGCAATAGTCTGAGCGAAATCGCTTTTCCTAATACACCAACACCAACTAAAGAAACAGAATGGGTCATATCGGCAATCCTTGTCGCTAAGGGGGTGGGCAATACTCCAGGTATTGCCGCTCATCAAGAGGTCTGAGGGGGTGCATTAAGAAACTGCATAAATGCATCGCGGTTTTGAGCAGGAGACGTCGCAGGCCGCCCCAGATCGCTGCGATGGCCGACGCGGCATTGCACCTCAATGAACTGGCTGCTGTGCGCCCGCAGCGCCTGTTGCAGCGCCGTCTGCAAAGCGTCTTCTGTCTCGGCGTAATACGTGTCGCCATAGCCGCTGGCAGCGGCGAGGGGTGCCAGCGGTAAGCGGGACGCCGCCGTGGGCTGCCCTCCCACGGAGTCATGGGCGCCGTTGTTGATGACAATGTGTATCAGGTTGCTGGCCTGAGCAGTGTTCGTCAGTCCGCCCATGTGCATCAGCAGCGCCCCATCCCCATCCAGACACACGACTTTCCGCTGCGGCTGCGCATCACATAGACCCAGCGCGATCTGGCTGGCAAGGCCCATGCCACCGACAGTGAGAAAATCTCGCTGATGCCCTTCGCTCCGCTGCTCACGCAGCTCATAGAGTTCGCGGGACAACATGCCCGTGGTACTCACGATAGGAAGATGAGAGGGCAGCACATTCAGGCAGGCAGCGACGATAGCTTCCCGCCGCATCAGTGTCGGTTCAGCAGTTGCCTTGGCAGATGTCGCTGGCGAGGAAAAGGTATTTTTTCTCACCACCAGTGCGACAGGACGATGTTCGTCATGCGCACGCTGGAGCAAAGCCTGAATATCATCCCATCGAGGCGGGGTATGGCTATCCAGAACAAGATGCGGAATATCAAGGACATCGAGCTGAGCCAACGTGACTCGCCCCTGCATTACATGCTGTGGCTCATCGTGCAGCTGCTTTCCCCCGTCATCGACTTCACCACGCCAGCCAATAATGAGTAACAGCGGAATACCATAAACATCCGGCGTAGCCAGAGAACAGAGAGGATTGATCGCATTGCCCAACCCTGAGTTTTGCATATAGACCACAGGCAGCGTTCGCGTCGACAGATAATGTCCTATCGCCATCCCTATCGCGCAGCCTTCATTACTCGCGATCCGGTGCGCAAGCCCACTGTGATTACTTTCAATCGCCAGACAAAATGCCTTTAATAATGAATCAGGGACGCCACTGAAAAAATGCACGCCGCGTTGAGCAAGAAATTCAATAAGCTTATTAGGGTCAATCACAATAAACCTCTCCTTCGCATCATGCTGTATTTAATAGCGATAATGACGATTTAATTTTTCATTATGTGATTACAGTAATCAGGGGCAATATAATTATTTAATTAAAAACAGAAATTTACTTCAGGAAATAATTTACTTCACCAACATGGATTGTTATAAAAATAACAACAAACCAATAACGCCAAATAATAGCGTTATAAAATAATTATACTGACACCCTAATCTATTTCGCTATCGCGTGCCGGGTATAAGATCCAAAATATCTTTTATCGACATGCATTTATCCTCAACTTCCAGCGTTCGACCATGCTTGAGGATTTCTGGCAAAATTGACTTCATTGCAGGATAAGCCGCACGTAGCATATGGTTTGCATAAATCACGATATTAAACCCGCCATCAATCAGCTGATCGAAAGTAATATCGTTAAAACTGGTAGGAACGCAAACCAGAGGCAAATGTGGGTAATGATCGCGGAATTGTCTGGCGAAAGCTAAAATTTCGGAAGGGTTCTTATGCCGGCTGTGGATCATAATCCCATCTGCACCGGCATCCGCATAATGCAGGGCACGGTTGATCGCATCTTCCATACCGACGTCCAGAATCAGGCTCTCAATACGGGCGATCAGCATAAACTCAGGCGTCAGCTGTGCTTTTTTGGCGGTCGTAATTTTTTCGCAAAAGTCCTCTACGGAAGCCTGCGTTTGCTTTACGTCATTACCAAATAAAGAGTTCTTCTTCAGGCCGGTTTTATCTTCGATAATCATGGCGGAAATACCCAGATTTTCGGCAGCCCGGATGCGATGAGCCAAATGCTCCGTTTGCCCGCCAGTGTCGCCGTCAAAAATTAACGGGCGAGTGGTAACATCAAATATTTCCGTAATCGCATGGAAACGGTGGCTGATATCGACCAACTCCGTATCGGGTTTTCCCCGCAAAGTGGAATCGGTGAGTGAACTAGACCAAAATGCATCAAATTGATAATGAATATCGCCATCTTCATAAGCGGCTTGTTCAATTAATAAAGCAGAAAGCGGG
Source organism: Pectobacterium sp. 1950-15 (assembly GCF_037136835.1). NCBI lineage: Bacteria > Pseudomonadati > Pseudomonadota > Gammaproteobacteria > Enterobacterales > Pectobacteriaceae > Pectobacterium > Pectobacterium sp. 1950-15. The sequence goes on from NZ_JBBBQR010000002.1 coordinate 145,808, forward strand.
CTGTGAGCCTCCATCACACGAATGCCTTTTTGCTGCTGTAATAATTCACGGAGCGCACTGCGGCGTGAACCCGGCGTGCACCCCTTATAGGAATCCGTCGGGGTATGATTAGATAAAATAACAGACATGGTTATCTCCTATGTACCATAGAGTTGGGGGTATACTTTCCCTAGTAAACCAAGCGCAACAATCACAAAACCACACAACGTTATATACCCTAAATAATTCGAGTTTCAGGACAAACGTTAACGTTTGAACAACGCAAAGCGTTGGCCCGCTAGGGCAAGGCTTATTTATAAGCCTTGTAAGGCGGCAAGTAAGTGATTCGGGTGACCGAATGAAGCCAACGCACATGTAACTTGAAGTATGACGGGTATATTTATTTAAATTAAATATACCAACAGCTCGATTCTATTCTTTGAAAACAACACTTCAATAGGGGTAAAAATTTTTTGTTTATTTTTTAATTTCACCTACCTTATTGAAATGGAATCGATTTGAACGAGAATAAAATTAATAAAACAGGACATTGGTTGACACACATGACTTTATTCATACTAAAAAACTAGAAATTTAGTTTTTTTTGGTTATTTAATTCGATACACAGCGACTATGTCATGGGGAGAGAGAAAGGAAGTCGTACTCTTATGCATGCTCATCGCCGAGCCTATCACTCGCAGCTAAACCATTAGGATGAGAAATCGACAATATTTTCAGGTTATCATGAACTTATGGCAATCTGATTTCTGTTTCACAATCGCGGTGTGACACGATATCAAAGCATGCCTCTTACCCCCTCCCCCATTTACACTGTTTTAAACGGTTATTTACATTTGTGTAAATATCGATGTATGAACACCAGTTTGTTGGTATAACTGTAATCATTATCAAATAGATACAACACAGTAATCCCCCGAAATCTTGCCTGCACATGCCGCTGATCACGCGCGATGCTGTCGGCATGATGACTCAACAACAGGCTAAGAATTTACGCTATGACATCAATCTCTGAATCACTCACCGCATTGGTGAAGCGCCGCGCGCAGTTGCGCGAGATGTTCACGACACATCAATTCGATGCGCTCGATACCCTGCTAGAGCAAGAACATCAGGTTTGGCTGGACGGTCCTAACCTGCCTTATACCTATATTTGGCACATTAATTCGCTCTTTGACCCAGCGCTGTCTGATGCCGATATTCTGTCGCACTTGCAGGCCTGGGTTGCTGCCCACCCTGAGAGCTATCACGCCACTCATCTGACCGGGCAGTATTGGGAGAATGCCGCGGCGCGGATTCGTACTGCAAACGGTGGGCAATATGTCGAAGACGATCGCTGGATGGGTGCTGAGCTGGCACGCGATCTGGGCGTGGCGGCTTACCTGCGTGCCAGTGCGCTACATCAGCGACCTGCCCTGACCTTTTCACGCCTGTTTCGTCTGACCTGCTATTTAGGCGAACCACAGTGGCTGGGTGTCCTACTGCAAGGCGGTGAGCCGCTGACCTACGCACAGCGTCAGGCGCAGGTGGAACCCGCGCTGTGGGAAGCGGGTCTAGAGCACTTGCGCAATGAAGGTGCGCAAACGCTTGTTGAGCTTCCTGTCGCGTTACCCGTTTCACTGCCAGCCAGAGAAGATCATGAGTGGGAAGAGCCCATGAACTACTGGCTGCGCGTCACATTAGGCGTTCGCCCACAGGACCTGGCGATTCGCAAAGAGTGCGTTTACTTCCTGTACCCACGCTGGGGCGGCAGCCACGAGGCCATAACGCAATTTATTGATGGGCCACTGTGTGAAGCACTGACAGAGCCCGAACGTAACAGCCTGCGCGTGACCCAATGCTGGGACTATGTTGGCTATGACGTGCTCCTGCCTGATGCTCAGGACACAGAAAGCGTCGCATACTGCCGAAAAACCTTCGATTGGTTGCTAACGCTTCAACTCGACGTAGATGTTCGGGCTAAAGTGCTGCGTAAATATGCCAGCTTCTTAAGCACATACGCACGAACCGAAGAAGGTGGCGAGATCCACTGGAATAAAGTCACGATGCAGAAGGCCTATGACCTGATGGTTGAATCCTGGCAGGTTGACCTTCCTGAATCACATCCTGATGAGGGCATGCTCGACACGTTAATCAGCTGTGTGAATTTTGCCGGAATCGAAGATAGTTTTAATTTAATGTCGAAATGTCTGGAGCGCTGTCAGGCGTGGGCAGACTCAGCGTATGAGACAGCTATCGCAGCCCTCGCCAGTAAATTCGGCTTCTACGGTATCGCAAAAGGCCAGTTTGATAGCGATGCGCTGCTCGCACGTTGCCGCTTCATGAAATCAGAGACGAACTTCGGTCAAGCGGCTACTAACCTGTTCGAGTTCGTTTCTGAGGAAGCGGGCGTATTCCTGATGCACGAAGCCGCCGACTGGGGTGAAGCCTCTTCAATGGCCACATTGTCGGATCTCTACTCCGGCCATCTTTCCCGCCGCAACGGTCGCGATCCTTCACCTTACGAAGATCAAGAAAAATCAGACTACTGGCAGGAACGGGCCGCAGATGCCGGCAATGAGATTTGCCAGTACAACATTGCCTATTGCCTGATCAGAGATAATGAAACGCTGTCGCCAGCGCAGTACCAGCGCGCACGCGAACTGATGTTCGGCGTACTGCATCGCCCCAACGTGGGGAGAGCGGTGTGGACACGTGCAGCAAGGGAATTGAGCACGCTGCTGCTGTTTAGCAACATTCCTGAAGATCAGGCACGCTGTGTGGATGTCGTCCTGCCCGAATTATGGAGCGACGAAGATGACGATAACCGTGACTACGCAGCAGGTTACTACGCGTATGCGTTCCGTAATGGCGCGGGTGTCACTCAGAATAGCTATCTGGCCAAAATATGGATCGACCGGGCGCTGGAAATCAGCCCCGATAGCCAGTACAACCACGATCGTGCGAACGAAATCTATCAGCGGGGCGGTATGTTAGGCGGCGTTCGCGCGAAGATGGGTTTCAACCGCGACAAAGCGAAAATAGATGCGCGTGGACGCGCGATCACGTTTGGTGATGACGCTCATCAGGAGCACCAGTAAACCACACCAACTCTTCTCATCACTTTGTTTTATATAAAAATAATATAGCGATGAAACTGAGGTTGATCGTTTTACCCGGCGTAAGAAATTATGCTGAGGAGGGAGCAGGTTTAGGATGAGCCGCATGGACGCGGCGAAAGCTTGCGCCACGTCGGACAAAAACGTCAGAGACGTTTTTGAACAGCACTTGTGCTGGCCCGAAGGGCGAGTCCCATTTATGGGGCGAGTAACCGTGTCGCAAGCGGTCCGTTAAGCCTGATACCGACGAAGGCATCGCGTAGCGACATAATTTAGCCGGAAGCCAGGGTTCACAGGGCGACGGCGACTGAGCCGCCCTGTGCGGGCGCGTGCTACGGAGTAGCATGAGAATAGCCGTATTGTGGCGCACGAAACCGTCTCCGCGTTCACATAGAATGTGACTAAAGAGCCACTTATCACGGTGAAATAACCGCATCATGTTAGTGGGGCAGCACCGCTGCCTCACTGACTATCAGACATCCGTCAGGCGTTTGCGATCGACCTTACCGCTGCCAGTTTTGGGCAGCTTGTCGAGTACCACAATGCGTCCCGGCACCATGTAAGCCGGTAGGAACTGATGCAGCTGTTTGCGCAGCGCCAGCTTGGTCATCTCGGAACCGGGTTTATATTCCACGTAGCCGACCAGCACCGCCTCATCCCCTTCGCCCTGAAGTTTGACGGCTGCATCCTGCACCTGTTCGATCCGTTTCAATTGCGCCTCGATTTCCCCTAGTTCGATGCGAAATCCCCGTAATTTCACCTGATCGTCGAAACGGCCAAGATACTGATAGCGATCGCCCGTCAGCAGCCGGACTTTATCGCCGGTGCGATACATGCGCTGTCCAGACTCCGCCTGCTGAATAAAACGATCCTGCGTCAGATCGTCACGCTGCCAGTACCCGCTGCTCAGCGCTTCACCGAGAATGCACAGTTCGCCGACCATCCCTTCCGCCAGCGGATGGCGATCGTCATCGATCACCAGATGCTGATAGCCCGCCAGCGTGTTCCCCAGCGCGACCGTGTGCTGGTTCTCCAGAATGGCGCTATCGATCTGCGCCATCTGCGACCAGATCGTCGCCTCGGTTGGCCCATAGCAATTCCACAGCGTCCTGCAACGGCTGACCAGACGCTGCGCCAATCGCAGATCCAGCGCTTCACCGCCGCACAGCGCCACCAGATCGGGTTTACCCTGCCAGCCCGCCTTGAACATCATGCGCCAAAACGCGGGCGTGGCCTGCAATACGTTGATTTCCGGCCGAGCCTGCAAATACGCCGCGACCGCCTGCGGATCTTTGTATTCCTCATGCGTTGTCAGGTGCAGCACACCGCCGACCCACAGCGGCCCAAACACCTCCAACATGGAGATATCGAACGCCAGTGTGGTAATCAGCAGCCAACTGGCTTTATCCGTTAAAGCCAGCCGTTCTACGCTGGCATGAATAAAGGTTTGCAGCGCTCGCTGACCAATCACAACACCTTTTGGTTTCCCCGTCGAACCGGAGGTAAACATCATATAGGCCGCCGTTTCCGGCCCACCAGCCTGTGCCAACTGTACGCTCGCCGTAGAATCGCTGGCGGCATACGGTAAATCGCTGAGGTTCAGGATCGGGCAGTCAAACGCCAGCGAACCACCGGTATAGCTGTCCTGCAAGACCGCCGCTAGCATCGCTTCCTGCTGAATCGCCTGTAGACGTTCCCCCGGAAAGTCCGGCTCCAGCGGCACAAACGCCACCTGAGAAAACACGCAGGCCAGCAGCGCCGCCACGGTGTCCGGCTGACGGCTCAGATGCAGCCCCACCCGCTGGCCGGCAGTGATGCCCTGCGCAGCCAGCCTCTGCTGAATCAGCGCCACACGCTGCAGCAGTTCCCGATAGCTGATTTCACGCTCCTGAAAGCGAATTGCCACGCGATCCTGACGCGCATCCTGAGCAAGGCGCGCCAGCAGTTCATCGTGCAGGGCAGGCGTCGCCGCCCTGTGCGGTAGCGGCGCCACCTGCGGACTGAGGCGAATCTGTGTCAGCCGCTCCCAGCGCTGTGCCAGCAGCCCATCGAGCAACTGCGTGAGATGGCGGGAAATACTCTGTAATTGCCGATTATCGAACTGTCCGTCAGGCGCCGTCAGAATTAACCGATCGTTCTGCACCTGTACGATCAGCGCCACGTTTTGCGCCGCTTTTTGTACTACCACAGATAACGATGCCATATCCCCAACGATAAGCAGGCTGCTAAACAGCGCATGCTGAGTTTCAGTTGGAGGAATCTCTGGCGCAGACTGCGGATCGCACGCCGATCCCACCGCAGCGATCCAGTCGCTGACCAGACGATCGCGCTGGTGAAAATGTGCGATCAGCGGCCTTACGTGGTCAGGGAGATCGGACGCGACAAGCGCAGCGCACACCGGCTCTTCACCGCTGTATTTGTACAGCAGCCAGCTCCACGCCGCACTTACTAGCGGCGTGGGATACTGTCGGGACAGCTCACTGCTGTGGCGCTGTTCACCGTGCGCGGCCCCCACCCGCTGCCCGAAGGCCGTGGGCTGCTGAATGTCTGCCAGTGGGTTCCCCACCGCTTCATTACTCCCTGTCATGACAGCATTTCCTCATTGGCGGTAACCCTCGACTGTGCCAGATACTCGCTCAGCGCCTGCGGTGACGGGTAGCGCTGCAAGAGCGCCACGCTCACCGGCTGCGCTAACGCGCGGCTCAATGCCTGTGCCAGCACAATACGCTGGAGCGAATCGATACCGCATTCACACAGCGTCTGTGACCAGAGACCGGATTCAGCGAGATGCAGCGTCTGCGCCCACACGCGCAACAGCGACTGGGCTGACGGCGTATCCGGCTGGCTAATACCGCTATCTGCCACCGTTTTCTGCGCAACCCCCGAGCCTGTCGCTTTCTCATGCCCGATCATCTCGGCTGGCTGCTGCGGCGCGCTATTGATCAGCGCCACCACCTCGTCATGCCAGCGCATCAACACCCGACGCGCCTGCGCACTGTCCAACACATCGGCATCAAACTCGAAACGCAGCAGCATGCAGCCCGCCTGCTCACGCACCACCAGATTCAGCGGCATCTCGACTTTCTCATAGGCGGCTGAAAACTCGGGAGATAACCGATGCGGCTCGTCAGCGCGTTGGCCCGGTTCTGCTTTCGCGCCGGGCCGATTTTCATTAACGGGATAGTTTTCATAAATAAACAGGCTGTTGAACAGACGCGGGCGTCCGGCCGTCAGGGCAATCAGCGACTGCGTAGCATGCTGGTTCATCGCCATCAGCTCATTCTGCAACTGCACCAAATGCTGTTGCAGCGACATCGGCTGCTGCCAGCTTAGCGCCAGCGGCAGGCTATTGATGTACAGACCCACGCTGCTCGCTACATCGTCCACCGGGCTTTCCCTGCCCGACAGCACGTTCCCGACAATACTGACCGCATCGCCAGTCGACCGAGCTAGCAGCCGGTGCCAGGCGTATTGCGCGATAATACTGTGCGTGACACCCACTTCGCGGGCAAACGCGGTCAACGTCGCCTGATCCTGTTCGTTCAGGCTCACGCTGGTAACCTGCGGTTCAATCTGTGTCAGATGCTGGCTGAGATCGGCGCGTTTGCCTGCCGCCGCAAACAGCACAGCCACATCGTTCGTTTGCGCCAGCAGCGGCTGCCGCTGCTGCCAGAAAGCCTCAACGGCAGGCTGCTGCGCCACGGCGTGCAGCGCATAATCCACATAGGCGCGATCGACCTGAATCGTGGGTGTTTCACCGCGCATTAGCAGCAAATAATCACGGTGTACCGCACCCAACAGCTGTGGGCCGCTCCAGCCGTCAATCACGCTGTGATGGCAGCTTAGAAGCACGCGATAGTCCTGCTCGCCCAAACGGAAACAGGCAATGCGCAACAGCGGCGGCTGTGACAAATCAAATCCGGTGCGTAAATCCTGCTGGCGATAACGTTCGATGACCGCCTGTGGATCGGCCTTCTGCGCGACATCCTGATAGTAGAAAGGCAGGTCTGCCTGCTTCACAATCACCTGCACGCTGGCCTGTTCGCTTTCCAGCGCGGCACGCAGCGCCGGGAACCGCTGAATCTGACGCTGCCATGCCTGACGATAACCTTCCACATCCAGCGCCTGCGCATAGCGAATCGGCGTTTGCAGATGATAGGCATCGTCCAGTGGGCAGCGCAGGCGGTGATACAGCATCGACTGCTGGAGCGAGGACAGCGGCAACAGCGTGTCGATGTCATAACGCTGTGACAGGCTATCGAGCTGCGTCTGGCTGAGCGTCACCGCCGGGAAGTCGCTGGGGGTAAAGACAGTGCCGTGATGTAGCTGAGCCAGACAGGCTGCCGTCAGCGCACGCAGATTCTCAGTCAGCCGTACCATCAGGCGTTCACTGTCACGCTGGTTTAAGCAACCGACCTGACGCAGCGTCAGTTGTCCGCCCGCAATACCGCCGTGGAGACTGATAATCTCTGCCGGTTTATTCTCCAGCGCGACACAGACTCCCGGCGCGACGTCCACCGGACGCCATATCCCAGCGGCATGAACCGACAGCCCAAGATAGTTAAACACAATCGGCGAGAGCGTCAGCGAACTGCCCTGCGGGTGATGGTAGCGCAGCGGGTTAAACCCAACGCCTTTATCCGGCACCTGACGCAGCTGTTCCTTGCTGGATTGAATCAGAGAAGCCCAGTCGGGCCGATCTTGCAGACACACCGGATAGGTACTGGTAAACCACCCCACCGTGCGGCTGACATCCAGCGTCGGATCAATCGCTTCACGGCCGTGCCCTTCCAGCATGATGCGCGCGTTGTCGCCCCAGCCGAGATCGTTTAGCGTGCGGGTCAGCGCCGCCAGCAGCAAATCGCTGACGTCAGTATTGAAAGCCCGATTAGCCTCGCTCACCAGTTGGCCCGTGGTTTCTGCATCCAGCGTCAGTATCGCGGCGCTGGCATGACCCTGTGGATCCTTCGCTGCCAGTAACGCCGTCTGATCCACGCCGTCTTCCTGCGCCTGCCAGTACGTCAGCTGTTCCGCCTGCTGCGTAGCGTAGTGGTGCAGCGCCGTGCCCCATTGGCGATAGCTCGACGTTTTCGGCGGCAGCGGTTCACCGCCGTACAGCCGCTCCAGATCGTCAACCAGAATGCGCCAGGACACGGCATCGATCACCAAATGGTGGAAAGCGAGGAACACAGCCGTGTCCGCCTGCGGATGGTGACGCACCAGCGCGGCAGCCATCGTTCTTCCCTGCGCAGGAGCGAATTCACTCTGTAGCGCGGTAAACGCCTGCTGCAGGCCGTCGTCACCAAGCTGACGATAATCCAGCGTCGACACCGCTGGGCAAGGTACATCCGTCAGATAACGTTGCCCTTCGGCATCACAGGCCAGACGCAGCGCGTCATGTTGCGTCATCAGCGCCTGCAACATCGTGGTAAGGCGGCCAGCATCCACTTCCGGCAACTGGATCATCGCCGCCTGATTCCAGTGCTCAGGGCGTGCCAGCGGCTGCTCCATAAACCAGCGTTGAATCGGCAGCAGCGCGAATTCGCCTTCCAGCGTGCCCTGCTCCGCCACAACACCTGTATCACGATCATTCTGTGCCAGCACGCGACACAGACGCCGCACGCTTTTCGCTTCAAAAACATCCTTCACCGTGCAGGCATAGCCTGCACTGCGCAGGCGCGTCGTCAGTTGAATACTGAGGATGGAATCGCCGCCTAAGCGGAAAAAGTCATCCTCAACGCCCAGCGGCGTATTCAGCACGCTGCGCCAAATCGCCAGCACGTCTGCTTCCAGCGGGTTGTCAGCTTCGCCATCGCCGTCGCTCGCTTCCAGCACCGGCGGCAGCTGTTTCGTATTGAGCTTGCCGTTCGGTGTCAGCGGCATGTCTTCTAGCAGAATCAGCCGGAACGGCACCATGTATTCCGGCAGGTGCTTCGCCACATCAATCAACACGGCGGCAGGTTCCGGCGTGTTGTTGTCGGCTTTCACCGTCGCATAAGCGACCAGCGCCGGACGGCTTCCCACCTGCGCCACGATAACTTTAACCTGCTTCAGCGACGGGCAGACCGCCGCCAACTGCGCCTCGATTTCACCCGGTTCGATGCGATAGCCACGCAGCTTGATCTGCTCATCAATACGGCCACAGTATTCATAGTCACCGTTGTTCAACAGTCTGGCCTTGTCACCCGTGCGATAAATACGCAGCGTCGCCGCGCCCTGTCCGGTACGGTTCACGTCATTCAGCGTGATGTGTTCAAAGCGGCTGGCGGTCATCTGCGGCTGGTTGAGGTAGCCGCGCGCCAGTCCAAGCCCTGCAAGGCACAGTTCGCCCGGCACGCCCGCCGGGCACAGCTGTCCGGCAGCGTCCAGAATCAGCGCCTGAATATGCGCAATGGGTTTACCGATGGTGACAGGCTGACCTTTACGCAGGCGGGTACTCAACGCGGTGACGGTACACTCCGTCGGCCCGTACATGTTGTACAGCGCGACCTTATCGGCCCAATTTTCCACCACGGCGTTCGGACAGGCTTCACCGCCCATGCCAATGGCCTGAATGCCGTTAACCTGTTTGGGATCGAGAATCGACATCAGCGCCGTCGGCAGGATCAGGTGTGTCGCGCCCGCCTGTTCGGCCTGCACAATCGCCCGATCGTTGGGCTCGCCAAACGCCAGCGTGCCACCACGGCTTAGCGGCAGCAGTGTCGTCATATTACCGGCATCAAAGGAGAGCGACATGCAGTTGAACATGGTGCTTTGCGGCGTGAAATCGATGCGATCGCGATGATCGTCTAACAGATTGATCAACGAACCGTGTTCGATCATCACGCCTTTTGGCAGACCGGTCGATCCCGAGGTGTAGATCACCTGTGCCAGCTGTTGTGCATGGCGTGGAATAGCGGGAGGCTCATCACCCGGCAGATCGTGCCACTGTGCGACAACGGCCGGATCGGCCAGATCGATACGTTGTTCGGCTGACCACTGTGCCAACTGTTCTCCATCGCCGCCGAGAATCACGGCAAGATTGGCATCGGTAATGATGTGGCGCAGCCGCTCTGGTGGATAGTCGGGATCCAGCGGCACATAGGCGGCGCCCGCTTTCCAGACGGCCAGCAAGGCAATAACAAAATAGCGATCGCGTTTCGCCAGCACGCCAACCAACGACTGTTCGCCCAGTCCCTGACGGTGCAGCCAGTGTGCCAACTGATTGGCCTGCCTGTTCAGTTCGCCATACGTCAGCGTATCGGTGCGCTGTTCACCGTCAAAAGCAATCGCCAACTGCTGAGGATCGCGTTGTGCCACGGCTTCAATCACGTCGGTTACGGTTAACAGCGGCTGCGGGTAGCTACGCGGCAACTGCTGGCTTTCCGCCAGCACGGCGGCAAAGCGATCCGCCTCCATCAGCGGCAGATGCCAAACATCGGTTTCCGGCGCCTCAACCACGGCTTCGATCAGCCGGATAAAGCGGTCGGCGTAATACTGGATCGTCTGGCGCTCAAACAGCGCGGTGGCAAACAGCCAATCCAGCCGCACCTCACCCATTAGTTCCGTCACCTTGACCGAGATATCGGTCTTGGCGGGCAGCACCGGCGAGGTTTCCTCCGCCGCATCACAGCCGGGGATCAGATCGTTGAAATCCACTTTAGCCTGATACACCAGCATCACCTGGAAGATCGGGTTGATCGCCGTGGTGCGATCGGAACCGATCGCCTCGCTCAGTGCTTCAAAACGGTAAAGCTGATGATCGAAGGCCGATAGATCCTGTTCACGACAATATTGCAGATAATCGACAAAACGCTGGCTGTCCTGCAACTGAGTACGCAGCACGATGGTGTTGACGAAGAAGCCGACGACATCTTCGATATCCGGCCGTTCGCGGTAGGCCAGCGGCGAACCAATGACAATGTCTTTCTCACCGCTGATGCGCGCTAGCATTAGGGAGAACACCGCATGCAGGCCAATGAAGTTAGACGTATTGTAGCGCTGACACAGGCGTTTAAATTTATCCCACAGATCGTTGTTGATCGCGGAGAAAATGACCTCGCCGCCGCTGTTCTGGTGTGCCGGGCGCGGTTTATCCAGCGGCAGGCTGTGTACTTCAGGAATCCCCGTCAGCCGCTCAACCCAGAACGGTTTGAATTCGTTGTGGTAATCCAGAAATGCGTTGGAATTGAACCAGTGTGCGTAGTCGATATAGTTAAGCTGAGTAGGCTCGACGGGGTAAGGCTGGCGGTTTTGACAGGCCAGAAAAGCCGGTTTGAAGTCCGCAAATAGATTCTTCACCGACCAGCCGTCGGAAATAATGTGATGCTGGGTGATCATCAGAATGTGCACCCGTTCGCTCATTTTCACCAACCGCACGCGGGTGAGATCGCCCGCGGTGAGATCGAACGGACGACTGATTTCCGCTTTCACCTGCTGCTGCAAGCGTGCTTCCCGTTCCGCTTCCGGCAACGATGAGAAATCATCATGCTGTATCACAAACGGTTGATAGGCATCGATACGCTGTTCGCCCTTACCCTGTTCATTGACCACAAAACGGGTGCGCAGGCTGGCGTGGCGCTGCGCCAGCACGTCAAAGGCAAACTCCAGTGCAGCCACATCCAGCGTACCGGTCAGGCGAAAATAGACCGGCATGTTGTAGAGGTGTGATTGTTCTTCGTACTGTTCGATAAACCACAGCCCGCTTTGCGATGACGACAGCGGACCAGACGTGGCATTCTGCGGCGTAATGGGACGTTCAAACGCCTGCTGCGCCATCAGGCAGCGCACGATGGCGTCTTTGTTTTCCTTGATCGTGCGCCCGATGTCTGCCGTGATCGCATCTTTGCTGGACTGCGAAATCAACTGCCCCTGCGCATTTAACGCCAGACGGACGCCCTGCCGTTCCAGCTGCTTTAACAGCGTTACGATATCTTTCATGACTTGTCACTCTCTCAGCAAATCAGGCCGTCAGCGTTGCCCCGCCATCCACCACCACATCCTGCATAGTGATGTGGCTGGCCAGATCGGAAGCCAGAAAAACCACGGTATTGGCAATCTCTTCCGGCTGAGCAATCTTGCCCAGCGGGATTCCCAGTTTGTACTGGTCAGGAAAACCCGCGATAGTGCGCTGTTCAGCATCGGCGCTGTGCCACATGCCGCGCTGCATCGGCGTATCCGTCGATCCCGGCGACACCAGATTGCAGCGCACGCCGTAAGGTGCCAGCTCCAGACCGGCACAGTGAGACAGACTGGTGAGCGCCGCTTTCGAGGCGCAGTACGCCGCCATCTGTAGACGGGGAACATGCGCAGCATTGGAGCCGACGCAGACAATCGCCCCGCGGCGCTGCTGCTTGAAATGCGGAACCAGCGCGTTCAGCAGGTAAAACGCACCAGAAGCATTGACGTTGATGCACTGGTGCCAGTCGTCCACGCTCAGCACATCGATGTCGCCCAGACGCAGAATCCCGGCGGCATTGACCAGCACGTCGAGCCCTGTTTCTGCCAGTTGCTGGCGACAGACCGCCGCCACGCTGTCCGGCTCGCTGATATCCAACGTCACGCAGGTAAACGGATGATCCTGATGCAAGAATTGGCGATCAAATCCGATCACGTTCGCCCCCAGCGCGACAAACTGGCGGGCAATGCTTTCGCCAATGCCGCTCGCCGCACCGGTTACCCAGACGGTCTGGCCGCTGAAATCAAATTGAAGAGGTTGTGCCTTGTTCATCATTTTCCCTACCACACCATTTCCACGCTGTTTTCATCCTGTGACAGCCTGTCATCCAGATAGCGGCAGAAGTCGCTGAGCTGGGGATGATCGAACACATCAGACACCTTGATGCTGACGGAAAATTCTGCGGCCAGACGGTTAACGATCTGGATGGTCTGCAATGACTGTCCGCCCAGCTCGAAGAAGTTATCCCGCGATTGGATCCCCGATACGCCGAGGATCTGCTGCCAGATGGCCCTGACCCGGTTTTCGGTTTCGCTGGCTAACGCCTGCGCCGGTGCTTCGTCGTGGTATTCCGCCAGCAGACGTTTGCGATCGACCTTGTTGGAGCCGGTTTTCGGCAACTGGCGGAAGGCGCGATAATCGGTAGGGATCATCGCCGGCGGCAGCACGCTGCCCAGACGCTGTTTCAGCGCACGCGCGTCGATCTCACCGGCTTTCGTGGCGACAAACGCCACCAGACGCCGCACGCCGTTGGGGTAAACAATGCCCTGAACGCAGGCTTCATCAACATCCGGCTGTGCCAGCAGATGGGCTTCGACTTCCCCTGGCTGAATCCGGTAGCCGCTGATTTTAAATTCGTTATCCATGCGCCCGAGGTACAGCAACTGCCCTTTTTCCAGCCGTACTCTGTCGCCGGTGCGGTAAGCCAGAAGCTCACGGTCGCCCACCGCCAACGGTGTAAATGCCGTGCGCTCCGTGCCGATATAACCCGCCGCCAGCGTTGGCCCCAGCAGCACCAATTCCCCTTCCGCCGCAGGGCGGTCGCCCGCCGCCAAAATCAGCGCGTTGACGCCTGCCAACGGCAGACCGATAGGAAGCTGTGCCACATCGGCAGACTGCGTTTGCAGATCGCAACTGGTCGCCACCACCGTGGTTTCCGTTGGGCCATAGGTGTTAATTAAGCGCAGCGTATCCGGCGCATGGCGTTGCCACTGCGCCAGTTGCTCGGGGTACACTGCTTCACCGCCGATGATGATGGCGCGCAGTGCGGAAGGCATGGTCAGCGTGCCGGTTTTCAGCCCAACCACCCACTCATTCCAGAATGCGGTCGGCAGATCGAGCAGGGTAATCGCCTGTTCTTCTACCTGTTCGACAAAGGTCGGAATCGATTCCAGCATCTCATCGGTGCGCAGCACCAGCGTTGCACCGCTGGTCAGTGTGGCAAAGATCTCTTCGATACTGGCATCAAAGTTAAATGGGGCAAATTGCAGCACGCGATCCGCCGCGCGCAGACCATAGCGCTGACGTGCCGCCGCGATGAAGTGATCCAGCGCACTGACGCCGATCTCCACGCCCTTCGGCAATCCAGTCGATCCCGAGGTGAACATGACATAGGCAATCTGTCCGTCTCTCGCCTCCACAGGCGGCAGCGCGGCAGCCTGTGTGCTGGATGACAGAAGATGCCCCGCCAGAACAATCTCGCCGGAAAAGACCGATGCCAGCCGATGCTGGTAGTCCGCCTGCGTCACAATTGTGCGTAGCCCGGCAATCTGGATGATGTGCTGCTGACGTTCGTGCGGCTGTTCAGGATCGAGCGGCACATACACCGCGCCACACTGCATCACGGCCAGCAGGCAAATGATGGTTTCTGGGCTGCGGTTCAGCATAATGCCGATGCGCTCACCGGGCTGAACGCCGCGCTCATGCAGCGCCGCAGCGGCCTGACCACTCAGATCCAACAGTTGCTGGTAGCTGTACTGCCGATCGCGCTGCGTCAACGCCGGATGATTCGGGTTTTTACGCGCCTGCTTGGCAATCGCCGTCAGAACCGGTTCCACGAACGGTTCAGGCTCGCGGCTGGTGATCAGGGCCAGCTCACGTTCTTCACGCAGCCAGCTTCCCAGCAGTTCGCCGCAGGTTTGCTGCGGCTGCGCCAGCCAGCGCTGAAGCAGTGTAAACAGGGTTTCTTGCAGATTGGCCAGTGCTTCCGCACTGTAACAGGCCGGGTTGGCATCAAAATCCAGCACCGGTGTGCCATCGGGTTTGAAATGGATCTCGATGGTCAGATCTTCTACCGGTCCGGCGCTGAGATTCAGCGTGTTGGACGACAGCGATCCGTAGCTGAGCGGATGATCGAACGGCATGATATTGATTAGCGGACCGAAAAGCCGCTGTTCGCCGCCCACACGGTTCAGATCGCGACGTAAGTGCTCATAGCGATAATGCTGATGCCGACGCAGCGTGCGCTTGGTGCGGGCAACCTGCTGCGCCAGCGCCACAAAATCCGCCTGCTCATCCACCTGAATACAGAGCGGCACAATATTCATCTGCATGCTCGGCACCGTCAGCGAGGCGGAACCGATACGGTTCATCACCATCATGCCGAACGTCAGTCGGTCGCTGCCGGACACCAGTTTGAGGTGCGTCGCCAGCATCGCCAGAAACAGATCCGGCCAGCTGATTTTATTGCCTTCACACAGCGCGGTCAGCGGCTGCCAGATATTCGTCGGCAACACGCTGCTCTGGCGCAAAAAACGCGCCGCAATCGGTGCTTTCTTCTCGCTAAAGCTGGCTGGCTCCGGCATCACGTTCAGTGTTTCCAGCCAGAAATCGCGCGCCTGCGCCGTCTGCCCGCTGGCATCACGCTGCTGTTCCTCTTCCAGCACCTCGCTGAACGAACCGAACTCCGCCACCGGCGCGGGTTGCCCCGCCGTCAGCGCGCTGTAAATCTGGGCGATACGCTGAAACAGCATGGTGGTGCCAAAGCCGTCCAGCGCAATGTGGTGCACGCAGCTGTAGAGAAAATCACGTTTTTCACCGCACAGCAGCGCAAAGCGGCAGGGTAATTCCTTCAGCAAATCCAGCGGCCGGGCGATTTCCTCACGCGCCCACTGGCGTATCGTCTGCGCTTCATCCGTCAGCGGTGCAGGCAACAGTTCAATAATCGGCAGTACGCCGATCGGCACTGGCAGCTGTGAAGCCACAAAGCCGATCTCCGGCTGCTCGGCCTGTTCACCCGCAACCTCAACAAACTGGCAGTACAAACACTCGCACTCCATGACCGCCTGACGGATCGCGCTCAGCATGGCTTCGATATCGACTTTGCCGTCAAACGCAATACACTCCGCCGTGTTGAACGTCGCCTTATCATCGTTCAGGGCATGGCCTAACCACAGCCCGCGCTGCGCAACGCTCAACGGCTTCATGATGCGGCTCCCTGCTGTTTTTCGATCAGCGCCCACCAGGCATTCAGGCTGGGGTTACGCGCCAGATCGACAAAGCTCAGCGTGACGCCCTGATTGCGCCATTCGGTCAGCAGCGCCATCATGCGCACCGAATCCAGACCGTAATCGATCAGGTTTTCATCTTCATCGAACTGATCTTCTTCTTCGTCGATCAAGGTCAGCAGGTGTGCTCTCAGTCCTTGTTTCGTCAGTGCCTGTGCCATTTTTGCTCCTGTGAGTTCTGCCGTGCTAACCACCCGTCCGGCGCGCGTCGCCACATATTTCAGCGCCATCTGGTGTTCCTGAAGTGAGAAATCCGCCACCGCATCGCCGACCATGAACGGCTTGATGTCGCGCATGAAGGCATCCGTCGCGGTAATCATGCAGCCGATATGCCCGTAAACGCCGCAGATAATCAGCTGATCTTTACCCATCTCTTTCATCATCGGTTCCAGCGGCGAACGGTGGAATGCGCTGTAGCGCCACTTCACCAGCACCGTATCGTGCTCATCCGGTGTCAGCGCACTCACAACACGCTGCTTGTCAGGGTGATTATTCAGCCCGGCGCCCCACATATCGTTCAGCAGCGCCCGGTCAGCCGCGCTTTGTGCATTCGGCTGCGCGGTATACACCACCGGAATCCCCTGTGCTTTGCAGTAGGTTCGCAACGCCACAATGTTCTCGATCAACTGCTGCGCCAGCGGGCTGTCCGCGCCATAGAAATTCACGAAATAGTCCTGCATGTCGTGAATCAGCAGCACCGCGCGTTCAGGTTCAAACGCCCAGGAAACCTTGTTCTCAGGGAAATCCTGTGCGCGCGGCAGGGGATAAGAAGCAATAGAAGGGATTGCCATCACAAAATCCTTATTTGTCTTGAGTGCTAAGTTGGGTCTGGATGCGCTGACGGAGTGATTTCTTATCAATCTTGCCGACCGGCGTAACGGGCAAGGTGTCGATCATCTCGAAGCGGTCCGGCAGTTTGAATTCAGCAATACCCTGATTGCGAAGATATTTTCTTAACGTGATGGCTTTCAGCGAGGGATCGCTGACCACCAGAAAAGCGCAGCTCTTTTCGCCCATGACCGGATCGGGCATGGACACCAGCGCGGCATGGAGAATACCGTCATGTTTGAGCAGCAGGTTTTCGATCTCTTCCGCGGCAATCTTTTCACCACCGCGGTTAATCTGATCTTTTTCTCGCCCGACCACGCGCAAATAGCCGTCCTCAGTCATCTGCACCACATCGCCCGAGTGGTAAAACCCTTCGCTGTCAAAGGCGCGGGCGTTGTGTTCCGGGCTGCGGTAATAGCCGCGGAAGGTATACGGGCCGCGCGTCGCCAGCAGCCCCGCCTCGCCTCTCGGTACCGGATTGCCGTCGATGTCCAACACCTTCACTTCATCATCCGGGCTCATCGGATAGCCTTGCGTGGTGAAGATATGCTCGTCGCTGTCGTCCAGTCGGGTGTAGTTCACCAGCCCTTCCGCCATCCCGAGTACCTGCTGTAGCTGACAGCCCAGTACCGCCGGAATGCGGCGGGCGACAGCTTCACTCAGCTTCGCACCGCCCACCTGCAAGATCTTCAGGCTATGCAGCGCCCCGCCAAACTGCTCAGCCGCCTGGATCCACAGCGCGGCGGCGGGCGGCACCAGCGAGGTAATATCGATCTGATGGCGTTCGATCAGCGGGAAACAGGTCATCGCCCCCGGATCCAGTGCCAGCACAACGCGTCCACCAGCGTAAAACACGCCGAGCGAACCGGGCGAGCTTAGCGGGAAGTTATGCGGTGCCGGCAACGCGCACAGGTAGCGGGTTTGTGGCGTCAGCTCGCAGATTTCCACGCTGCGACGCACGCTGTAGTAGTAATCGTCATGAGTACGGGGAATCAGCTTCGGCGTACCGGTACTGCCGCCAGAAAGTTGAAAGAAAGCCACCTGCCCCGACGCAGACGGCCGATACTGGTTGGTCGACGCACACGGCTGCAACCAGTCTGACAGGCTGTGTCCCAGCGGGCTGTCGCCGAGCATCACCACCGTTTGCAGACGGGGAACCTGCGTCTGTAGCCGATCCAGAAACTCACCGTTGCCGAACAGCGGGTGTCCGGCCGATGCGATCAGTAAGCGCGGTTCGATCTGTGTGGCGTATGACAGCAGTTCCAGCTTGTTATGGCTAAACAGCGCGTTAACTGGCGCAACGCCTATTTTCAGCAACGCAAAAAAGGTCAGGTAAAACTCGGCCACGTTCGGCAACTGCACCAGCGCGGTGTCGCCACAGCGCAGGCCGCTTTCCGTCAGGCGCGATGCCAACGAGGAAGACTGCCGATCCAGCTCGCGATAGCTCCACTGGCGTTCGCCGCACACCACCGCAACGGCATCAGGTTGCGTCGCCAGGTGGCGCTCCCAGGCATCCGTTAACGGCAGACCGCTCCAGTACCCCTTGTCGCGATAACGCTGTGCCAGTTCCTCTGGCCAGGGCGTAAATTCAATGCTCATAGTCCATCCACACCTGAGTTAAGCCCAAACGCATTCAGCATCGTGTTTAATTTGGCGGCGGTTTCAGCCCATTCATCCTCGGGGACGGACGCCTCAACAATGCCCGCGCCGGCAAACAGGCGGACGTTGTTATTTTTGATGGTGCCGCAGCGAATCGCTATCGCCCATTCGCCATCGCCGTTGGCATCACACCAGCCGACAATGCCGCTGAATACGCCACGATCGTGCGGTTCCAGTTCGGCGATCAGCTGGCGCGCTTCCTGCGTGGGGAAGCCGCACAGCGCGGGGGTAGGATGGAGTTGGCAGGCGACCTGAAGCGCCGTCATCTCTGGGTTCGCCAGTGCACCGCTGATGGCGGTAGACAAGTGCCACATAGAAGCGGTGTGCATCAGCGAAGGTGCCGATGGAATCGTTAAGGACGAGCACAGCGGCATCAGGCGCTGGCGGATGTCGTCCACCACCAGCTTATGCTCGTGCTTGTCTTTGCCAGAATTCAGCAAGCGCTGGCTATTCAGGTAATCCAGATGTTCATCGTTCATTCGTCGCGCCGATCCCGCCAGCGGATTGGAGACAATGACGTTTCCCTGCTTACGCAGCAGCAGCTCCGGACTGGCACCCAGTAAGATGGAACCATCTGGCAGCGGCAGTGAGAAGTGATAGCCACCCGCGTTCTGCACCATCAGGTTGTTGAGGATCGTTTGCGCCTTAACAGGCCCCGCCAGCTCAATGTCCAAAATGCGCGACAGTACCGCTTTGCTCAGTTCACCGCGTCGGAAGCGCTCAACGGCCTCAGCCACGATGGACTTGAACTGACATTCATCCGGGACGCTGTTTAACGTTAGTGCGGCAGGTGACGCCGCCGTGTGCTTACGAGCCCGGCTGACGAGTTCAGATTTCGTCGTAACGGTATAATTATCAGGGATATAGAGACAAGAGGGTTGCGTGGTATCAAAAGGAATCGCCCCTACCACAATAGGCAGCGACTGCCCTGCCTGACGCGCCCGCTGGAACGCCTGCGCGATTGCAGAGCTCAGCCTGTCATCGTGCGAATCTGGAGCACAAACAGGGGACGAAATACGTTCAAATAAGCCGGAAGTAGAAAGGCTACGGTGTTCCGATGCATATAAAAAAGCGGTCTGTTCCGAATAAGTTAGCCCGCTAAATGTTTCAGCTTCTGTAATCAGTGTATCCACAAGGCAGCTCCTGCGCTCGCAAATTAAATACCAATGATTATTAAAATCATTATCATTTATATCAAGCGCAGTTAAATTACACTGAAGTAACGTGTTCGGTCAATCCTTCCACAGAATGGTTATTCACGCCCATTAATTAGGGGTTATATTGATGTTAATCAATTTTTTTGGGCATCTTTCATAACGGTTAATGGTTAGCAACAGGAATGTATTGATTATAAAATCCACATCACAGATGATAATGAAAATACTTATCATTCATTGTCAGGGGAATTAAGCTGCGCTAGACTGCGCGAATATTTTACTAACTGTGTCTAAATGTGAGCCTGTCATGGATGAAAGCATGTACCGCCAGCACACCCGATCCGTTGTGCATCTGGCGCTGCTAATTAACATGCTTTCCCTCGGCAGCCTGATGATGGTGATGCCGTTAGGTCCCGATTTCATCAGCGCCCTGTCTATGGATGCCAAGAACATCGGCTACATTAGCGGCGGCGCAACGTTTGCCTCCGCCATTGTCGGCTTCCTCGCCGCCCCTTATCTGGACAGATTTAACCGTAAACATGCTCTGATCGTTCTGCTGACGCTGCGCTTCGGCCTGACAGCGGCCTGCATGTTTGCCACCAGCCAAACCCATCTTTTAGTGCTGTTTATTCTGGCGGGCTGCGTGGCTGGGCCGGCCTCTGGCGTGTTGATGGCGGCGGTTGTCGATATTGTGCCGGCCAACGAGCGCGGCAAGCAGCTGGCCTACGTCGGTATGAGTTTTTCACTCGCGGCCATTATCATCATGCCGCTCTCACTGGAGTTAGCTCACCGTATTAACTGGCAAGCGCCGTTTTATATTTTCGGCCTCGGCGGCCTGCTGCTGGCGCTGTTAGTGCTGCGGCTCTTTCCTTCCATGCCGCCGACGCACCGAGTTCAGCAAGGTTCGTCACCCACGACAGCGCCCACTTCGGTATTACACGATCTGCTGGCCTCCCCCCTTTTCCTGTTGGGGCTGACGATCATGTCGCTACAAATGTTCGGTCATTTCCTGCTGATCCCCCATTTTTCCAACTACTTTCAGTTCAATCTTGCTTTCCCGCGGGATGATATTTCCCTGCTTTATCTCTGCGGCGGGCTGGCAAGCATGGTGACCATGCAGCTGTGCGGCAGCCTGCTGGATCGGGGGTATGCCAGCCGGACGATCGTGGTGACGACGCTGCTACTGGCCGTTGTCATCCTCTGCGGTTTCGTTTTTCCTTTTTCACTTTCCCTGTATCTGGTGTTCACCCTGTTCATGGCACTCAGCGCGGCCCGTTCCAGCAGCACGCTGGCGATTACCGCAGGTATTCCGCTGCCGCATCAGCGCGCCGCCTTCATGTCCTATCAGGGAACCGCGGCGAACGTGGCGTCGGGGCTTGCCAGCGTCGCTTCTGCCGCTTATCTGAGCACCTCGGTTGAGGGAAAAATTGATGGATTTTCACAGCTCGCCGTCGCCAGCACCGTCTTTGCGCTGGCCGCCATGCTGCTAACCCTACGCCTGATTCCACAGCTGGCTGAACGCAGCCGAAAGACGGCCGCACGCCAAACGGCACAGGCTACAGGGCAATAAACCGTTCGATTCACTCAATGAGTGGATCGGCAATGCACGTAATACAGCACGCAATCTATTTACGGGGATATTTTTCCACTCTTTGATGGGGTCTTTGACATGCAGCTAAAACCGGAAAATCGTTTTTCACATCATTATTTCCCACACAGTAAGGTGTATCGCGCCCTGCTGGTGACCGGGTTACTGGCACTGCCTGCGCTCGCGCAGGCAGAAAACGCGGCAGATGAAAAAATCGTCGTGACGGCAACACAGACGAAACACACCACGCTAAGCGCCCCCGCCAGCGTCTCTGTCATCACTCGCGCCGAACTGGAAAAGATGTCGGTGAATAACGTTTCCGACGCAGTGAAAAAGCTGCCGGGCATTAACATCAATCCCTCTACCAGTTATGGCCGTAACGAAATCAAAATCCGCGGTATGCGGGCAGACTACACGTTGCTGCTGGTAAATGGTCGTCGTATCAACTCCCAAGAATCACTCGCGACCGATATGGGGAATGATTTCGATCTTAGCTCCATTCCGATGTCGGCGATTGAACGTATCGAAGTGATTCGTGGCCCAATGTCTTCCTTGTACGGTGCCGATGCATTAGGTGGTGTGGTAAACGTGATTCTGCGCCAGCCAGGGGAGAACGTTGCTGGTGAGATCGGCTATAACTTTCAGGCACCGACCGAAGGTTCTGGCGGCGACCACAATCGTCTGAATGGCTACGTCAGCGGGCCATTAATAGAGAATACGCTGCTGGGCAGTTTGATTGTCGATGGCGGAAAACGTGACGCCTGGCGTACCGATCTATCACAAAACCGCAACACGGATGCCCTGGAAAAACGCGATAACTACAGCGTGCTGGGTAATCTGACGTGGTTGATCGACTCCCAGCAAAGTCTGGATTTTGATGCGACTTATACCAAAGATGACCGCTTCGTCGACTGGAATAACTTTGGCGCAACCGTCCGTAATACACAAAAAATTGATCGCCTCGGTCTGGGACTCACACATAACGGTAGCTGGGATAATTTCGATACGCGGTTACGCTACTACTACGAAAATATCGACTTAATGGATAATTCTGAGCTTAATAAAGGCATTGCCGATATTACTCAAAATAATCAGACAGTTGATGGACAAATCTCCGGTTATTTGGGCGATCATCTGCTAACCGGTGGCGGCGAATACCGCATCACATCGCTGGAACACAGCATGAACATGAAAGGCGGGAAAGTAGACGTCAATCAGAGCGCTCTTTTCCTGCAAGATGAATTCAAGATCGCGGATTTAGCCCTCACCTTTGGCGGCCGCGTCGACCACCATGAAGTCTACGGCACCGAGTTCAGCCCACGAGCCTACGCCACTTATAGTTTAACCGACAACTGGGTGATCAAAGGCGGCGTCAATAAGGCATTTAAAGCACCTACGCTAGCCCAGTTCACCCAAGGCTATTCCAAAGCTGACTGTCGCACAAGATGCCAACGCATAGGTAATCCAGACCTAAAAGCAGAAACCTCTATCAGCTATGAAATCGGCACCGCCTATGAAGCAGAACGCTTCGGCACAGGCGTTACTCTGTTTAATAATGATATCAAGGATATGATCCAAGCCGAGGCGTGGGATAATAAATCCCCGACGGTTACTTACTTCAACGTCAGCAAGGCTCGCATTCAGGGTATCGAAACCTCATTCTGGATCGATGTGACAGAGGACCTGAACTGGACTACCAACTGGACCGTGGTTGATGCCGAAGATCGCACCACCAGAAAGCGTCTGAAGCAAACCCCGAAAAATACGGTTAACACGCAGTTGAATTGGCAGGCACTGGATAACCTCTCAACTTATGTGTCCTACCAGTACACGGGGAATCAATATTTACGTGATAAAGAAACAAATAAAACACGCGGCTTTAATACCGTAGATATCGGTGCAACCTACACGCCAGTTAAAAACGTGGATCTGAAGCTGGGCGTCACTAACCTGACCAACGAAAAACGGGACTATGTTGCCACTAATCTCGACTACTTCCTGTCTGGACGTACGGTATACGGCGGCGTGAGCTATAAGTTCTGATGCCGATAGGTTCTGATCAATAACTCTAGCCCGCTCACGCGGGCTTTTTTAGCAGCAGAGAAACGTGGTGACGTCGTACTCTCGTAGCAGATACGCGCCTTTAAAGCGGCGTCCGGCGTAAAACGTCGGCGTCAGATCGGTCAGCAGTTCCAGCTCAAACTCGCGTTTAGTGATATCCAACGCCACCAGTCGGGCATCCAGAAAATCGAAATAGTGCCTGACCTGTGGGTAAAGCGCCTTAAACAGGCTCTCCTTCGCCGAGAAGCTGATCGTCAGCAAACAGCTAAAGGCTTCTTCCCGCTCCTGAAACCATTGGAATTCTTCATCACCAATGATGCCGGGCCACAGCGATTGCGCACGTTCGTCGGACATAAATCCTTCGATATCCACCCCCACGCACGAGAGCGCATCGCTACGCAAATGGGCAGCACAGAGTACGCTGTCTTTGTTATGGCTCAGCGAACCAGCGATGTTTTCCGGCCACTGCGGCGAGCGGTCTTCTGCGCTATGCAGAATAAAATCAGGATGTCCCAGCTTGTTCAAGACGCGTCTGGCCAGACAGCGCCCAGCCAGAAATTCGGCGCGGCGTTTCGGCACAGCACGCTCCAGTGCATCGGAAAAAGGAATGTTCGCCTCGGCAAAAAGCGCGTCGTCATAGGCAGACAAATGGAAATGGCAGCGAGCAGTAATACCTGGGTAGGCGGCACCGTCCGTTGCCCGTGGAAAAGTAATCCATTCAACATCATCGATAAAAGCAGAAAGCATGTCACTCCACTCAGGCAAGCATATCGCACCCGCATTCGGTAAACGTTGCGTAGACTGCGCTTAATCCCTGAATAACGTAGGGATTTAAACGAACAATGGGCGACTTTCGCCGCCCATCATCTCGCTACTGCAAGAATGCCTGGTTACATTACAGGGCCAGGAAGAACCCTGCGATGCAGGCGCTCATCAGGTTAGAAAGCGTACCTGCCGCGACCGCTTTCAAACCAAAGCGGGCAATATCCTGACGCCGAGTCGGTGCCATACTGCCCAAACCTCCAATAAGAATAGCAATAGACGAAAGGTTAGCAAAGCCGCACAGCGCGAACGAAATCACAGCTTTGGTATGCTCAGACAGAACCTGCAAACCAGCGGCCTGTACCACGTCATCCGCTTTCAAATATTGGCTGAAATTCATGTAAGCCACGAACTCGTTAACAATCAGCTTTTGCCCAATGAACGAGCCCGCCACAGTGGCTTCACTCCATGGAATACCAATCAGGAAAGCAATAGGCGCAAAGCACCAGCCCAGAATCAGTTCCAGCGACAGCTGCGGGTAGTCAAACCAGCCGCCGATCCCGCCCAGAATGCCGTTCAACACGGCGATCAGGGCGATAAACGCCAGTAGCATCGCCCCCACATTCAGTGCCAGCTGCATACCGGAAGCCGCACCGCTTGCCGCCGCATCGATGACGTTAGCCGGGCGATCGTCTTCATCGACAAAGCCTACCATTTCGTCATGGTCGTGCGTTTTTTCCGTTTCCGGCACCATCAGTTTAGCGAACAATAACCCGCCCGGTGCCGCCATGAAGGAGGCCGCAATCAGATATTCCAGCGGCACGCCCATCTGGGCATAGCCCGCCATCACGGCACCTGCAATCGAGGCCAACCCGCCACACATCACCGCAAACAGCTCTGACTGCGTCATGTTGGCGATATACGGGCGAACCACCAGCGGCGCTTCCGTTTGGCCGACAAAAATATTGGCCGTTGCTGAGAGCGATTCGGTACGGGAGGTTCCCAACAGTTTCTGCAATCCGCCACCGAGCACCTTGATGACCAACTGCATAATGCCCATGTAGTACAGCACGGCGATCAGAGAAGAGAAAAAGACGATAATCGGCAATACACGGAGTGCGAAAACAAACCCGCCACCGCCAAAGACTTCGAACATTTTGTCGGAGACCAGACCGCCAAACATAAACGAAACGCCTTGATTTCCGTAGGCGATAACGTTTGCTACACCGCTCGTCATGCCCTCCAGAATTTTGCGTCCTACTGGTACATATAGCACCAGCGCGCCGATACCAATCTGAAGAATGAAAGCACCGACGACGGTGCGCAATCTGATCGCTTTACGGTTATTCGATAACATAACCGCGCATAAAATCAGAACAATCATGCCGATGAGACTCATAACGAGTTGCATGTGCAGTTCCCTATAACGCGTGAAAAAAGTGAAAGCATAATAAAAAATCATTTCGCCAAAGCAGTAAGCACGTGCTGGCGAGCCGATTATAAAGAGTGGCCCGAAAAGGTCGCTAATTTATGTCACAAATACATACAACATCGAACAGTCCAAAACACTAAAAAGTGATCTCCATCACAATTTAGTGGTTGGTATATGAAATCGAAATGACTGTTCTGTCTGTTGTTGCACAGAAATAAGAGAAAAGCGGAAGCAAACAGGCCTCCGCTTTCGGGGAAGGGTTGCAACATAACGGTAGCAGCGTTATGCCGGAGTGAGCCGTCCAAACAGTCTGAATGAATTCTGCCAGAGCGCCTCGGCTATCTCCTCTGGCGGTTCTGTGCGTAGCTCACACAGCGTTTGAAACGCACACGAAATACGCTCGGGTCGGTTTGGCTGCCCCTGATAGCCACTCATCGGCATATCGGGAGCATCCGTTTCCAGCAGCAACCGATCTAACGGCAGTTGCGCAATCGCCTGACGCGTTTTATTTGCCCTGTCGTAGGTAATGGTTCCCCCGACACCGATGTAATAACCCAGTCGGATAAAGGCCTGCGCCTGCGCCAGACTGCCCGCAAACCCATGAACCACACCGGTACGCGGCACGTCGATACGGCGGAGCAATTGTGCCAGCCTATCGTGGCTGCGCCGCGAGTGCAGGATCGTCGGGAGATCGTATTTTTTCGCCAGCCGAAGCTGAGCCTCAAGGAAGGTAAGCTGCCGCTCGAACTGCGGTTCCGGCATATAGAGATCCAGCCCAATCTCACCGAGCGCGACCAGTCTGGCAGGCTGTTGCCGCAGTTCGTCTTCCAGACGAATCAGATCGTCCTCCTGATGCTCGGCGATATAAAGCGGGTGGAGGCCAAGCGCCGCGTAAAGCGGAGGGTAAGTACGGGCAAGCGTCAACACGCGTTCAAAATGCTGAGAAGCCACGGCGGGAATAATGATGCGCTCAACCCCTGCGCCTTGTGCCAGACGCAAGCTTTCCGGTGCATCATCGTAAAAGAGGGGGAAATCGAAATGACAGTGGGTGTCGATAAACCGGTATCGTTCGGAAGGCACGTCGCTTCTCTCCGTCAAGATTAAGTCCACCAGAATGAGGCGACCTAATCGACGAGCAAATGATATCTTGCCAAAGCATCATGGCAGAATAGGATTTGTCGTTGCGGTAGGGCCTCAGTGTAACGTGGTTTTCTCTGAGGATACCTCGTCGTACGCTTTTCCGTAACCCTCTTGCAAAACGCCGGACAAGTAATCATTACTCCCTTCCAGCCAAGCGCAGTCGCTGTCAAACCAATCGGCCCACAGCGCCAGGAAATTTCCTTTCCACTGTTTCCATTTGCCAACAACGATATCGCTATTCATCATAACCCTCCTGATAAACTGTCGAAATGCAGCAAATATGCGGGCAGTATCAGTAAAAGATAGTATGCCAGTAAAGATAGTGTGCCGATAAAATGTGACAGCCGCGTGGCGCGGCTGTGTGCTCTGTATGACATTTCTTTCTATACAGAAAGAATGAAAGAATACGCTGTGCTACGGCCGTTTTCGACCAGTGAACAAGCTAAGCAGAAACAGAATAATACCGACCACAAAGACGATTTTCGCCGCGCCAGCTGCTGTACCGGCCAGTCCGCCGAAACCCAGTGCTGCCGCGATAAGTGCGATAACTAAAAATATAATGCCCCAACGAAACATACGCTCTCCTTACCAGACAAAATGAAAAATCATGGTGGTCATCCTGACGCGATTCTTGCGTCCTGACTGCGTATCCACAGATGGTGTTTTATTATGCGGATTAGGTAGGGTTATCCGCTATGCCGGATAACCCCGTGTGAAATGGCGATGATTATTTAACCGTCAGGTCGTTCTTGACGCTTTTCACACCGTCAACGGCCTTCGCAATACTTTCTGCGCGCTCAGACTGCGCTTTGTTATCCACCCCGCCGCTCAGTTGCACCACGCCTGCCTGTGTTTCCACTTTCACTTTACGGGACGGAACAATATCATCCGCCAGCAGTTTGGCTTTAATCGTGCTGGTAATCACAGCATCATCGGCGTAAGCGCCAACCGATTGAGACTGAGCATCTTTCACCTGCAATTTATCGCTGACAGACTGGACGCCCTCAACCTGCGTAGTGATTTCCACCGCTCGGGTACCCAATGCCTGACTGCCGACAAAGCCCGTGAGCGTAACGACGCCGTTTGACGTTTCAACCGAAATGTCGCTGCTGGTAATCGATTTGTCTTCCAGCAACGCACTCTTCACTTTTGCTGTGATAGCGCTGTCACTCATGTAGCCAGAGGCTTTATTGGCGGAGCTATCGATTTTTGCACCAGTTGTATCCGCGATACGTTCTACTTTCTGCCCCAACGTCTCTTCCGCCATGGCGCCGCCAGCCAGAATCGAACCCAGAGCAACTACGATCAGCGATTGTGTCAATGTGGTCTTTTTCATCGATGTCTTCCTTCTTATGCTCTCTATAAACCCGAAATAAGCTATTTGGGTCACGTTAGCGCCTGCACAGTCATTAGCAAATCAAGGTGATAATGACGTTACCCACGCTCCGATGATTCCCTCTTCTTGCATGAAAAAAATCAGAGCATTGAGTTGCAAATACGAAACAAATCAAAATAATGAACCAACTTAAATTACGTTAACAGTTGAACAAGCTAAATCAGTTAACACGTTGTTAACTATAGCCCACAGAATGGAAAATCACAGGGGTTCGAGAGAATATGTATCGCAATTCAGATTTGTCTGTTGCACCGAGGGACGACATAACGCAGGAAAAAATAAAAAACTAACGCATTGATTTTTAACTAATTTAAAAATAAAAACACCCGGCATAATTGGCCTCAAACCAAACATAACCGGGTGATGATTATTTTAACAATATGGTCACGATTTAAACGCCACAGCCACCGATCTTTTCGTGAAACCGTGGCGCATCAATCCATGTCTTTGTGAGCCGATGCTGTTATAAAAATGAGTGCATTATAAAGATTAATGCTCGCGCGTTTGGTGGAACGTCACTTCTGGGTAGCGCTCCCTCGTCAGGTTCAGGTTAACCATCGTCGGAGCCACATAGGCCAGGTTATCCCCGCCATCCAGCGCCAGATGCAGTTCGTTCTTACGCTTAAACTCTTCGAATTTCTTCACATCGCTGCACTCAACCCAGCGCGCAGTAGAAACGTTCACCGACTCGTAAATCGCCTCAACGTTGTATTCCGTTTTCAGACGGGCAACGACCACATCAAACTGCAACACACCGACCGCACCCACGATAAGATCATTATTGGTCAATGGACGGAAGACCTGCACCGCGCCTTCCTCAGACAGCTGTACCAGCCCTTTCAGCAGCTGTTTCTGCTTGAGTGGATCGCGCAGGCGGATACGACGGAACAGTTCCGGCGCAAAGTTAGGGATGCCGGTGAATTTCATGTCTTCACCCTGCGTAAACGTATCGCCAATCTGAATGGTGCCGTGGTTGTGTAACCCGATGATATCGCCCGGATAGGCTTCTTCAATGTGGGAACGGTCACCCGCCATGAAGGTCAACGCATCTGAAATCACCACGTCTTTACCCGTACGCACCTGACGCAGCTTCATGCTCTTTTCATATCTCCCGGACACCACGCGCATAAACGCCACGCGGTCACGGTGTTTCGGGTCCATGTTGGCCTGAATCTTGAACACAAAGCCGGTGAATTTCTCTTCCGCCGCCGTGACTTCACGGGTATCCGTTTTACGCGGCATCGGCGCGGGTGCCCAGGCAACCAGGCCATCCAGCATGTGGTCAACGCCAAAGTTACCCAGCGCCGTACCAAAGAAGACCGGCGTCAGTTCGCCTGCCAGAAACGCATCCAGCTCAAATTCGTGCGATGCACCTTTCACCAGCTCCAGCTCTTCACGCAGCTGTACAGCCAGTTCTTCGCCAACCGCAGTATCCAGTTCCGGGTTATCCAGCCCTTTAACGATGCGCACTTCCTGAATCGTATGGCCTTTACCCGTCTGATACAGATAGGTTTCATCTTTATAAAGGTGGTACACACCCTTGAACAGCTTGCCGCAGCCAATCGGCCAGGTAATCGGCGCGCAGGCAATCTTAAGCTCGCTCTCGACTTCATCCAGCACTTCCATTGGATCGCGGATGTCACGGTCAAGTTTGTTCATGAACGTCAGAATCGGGGTGTCGCGCAGGCGCGTGACTTCCATCAGCTTACGTGTACGATCCTCGACCCCTTTTGCGGCGTCGATCACCATCAGGCAGCAGTCCACCGCCGTCAGCGTACGATAGGTATCTTCGGAGAAGTCTTCGTGCCCTGGGGTATCGAGCAGGTTAACCAGACAATCACGGTAGGGAAATTGCATTACGGACGTGGTGATTGAGATACCACGCTGCTTTTCCATCTCCATCCAGTCGGATTTTGCATGCTGGTTCGAACCACGCCCTTTTACCGTACCGGCAGTCTGGATCGCCTGTCCGAACAGCAGGACCTTTTCGGTAATCGTGGTTTTACCGGCATCGGGGTGAGAAATGATAGCGAACGTTCTTCTTTTAGAGACTTCGCGGGCGTATTCACTTGGAGACATGATTTTCAGGTTTCTTTTGTTAGCCACCCGGCGTCAGCATCAAGTCAACAACACACCGATGGCAGATCGTCAGGCAAAGCGGAAATAAACTGTAGCCGAGCATTTTCCCTGATTTAACGTGCAGACACAATCGGTGATGGCATAAACCGCAGGCAGAGCACGATTGCCCGTATTCCTTCTCCGTTATTCAGTACCGAACCGCAATAATCACACATGGAAACATTTTTAAAGAGTTGGGTTACATTTGCCGATAACACTCAGGTTAACATTTAACCACTTGATCGCACTTAAGGAGAGAGTATGAGCTTGTCTGTAAATAATACGGGTTATAGCAATTCTCAGGCCCAAAGCACCGCGACACCATCGGCTACAGCACAGTCAACGACAGAAAAATCGACAACGGCAAAGTCCATTACAACCAACCGTGACAGCATAAAAGTCGTCGATCCGATTACCGGAAAAACCGTCACCTTCCCCAACAGTATAAAAATTTCTGCGGAAGCGCTGGCACGATTGAAAGAAAATGCAGGTACCCCCCCCTCTTCCTCCTTGACTGAGGAGGAGAAAAGTAAAGCGCTAGAGGATATTCTTAAAACACGGAATCTCATTCAGCAAAGCAACACGACCAATACTAACCCAGACATCAAGTTATCGGTTGACCCCATCGGCACAAACGAAATGGCACTTGAGCTCTGGTCAAATAACCTCAAAGAAGACAGCGGCATCAGTAAAGAGGATTTTGTCGGTCTGGTTCATCAAGCACTGTCGAAACCATCTGATGTAACAACGTGGAGCTATACCACTGATAGCATCGAAATCACGCTAAAAGCCGCAAAGTTGGAAGAACTGAAAAACCGCTATGTGGATAGCAGCGCCCACCAGAAAGCCGATAAAGATATTCAGGATTTCATCAAATACCAGTCTGATGCGCTGAGTAACCTGGAAAAAAACATTCTGCAAGATGAGTATCAGCGCAGCGTCGACGCGGGAGACACCGAGAAGACAAACACGACGTTCCTGGAACTACAGAAAAATGCGGAAGGCACATCGGCCACGCAGGTTCAACGGCAGCAAATCTTTTCTCTTGCAGCCTCAACGCCTGCTAATTCGCTGTTTGACAGCTTTCGTAACTATATCTCTGCAACGGCGTCTGACCGCTATACCCAAAACGATCATCTCTCCGTCATCAGCAAATTTCAGTCTCACTGGTTCCAGTTTCAGCAGCAGTTGAAATAGCCACACCGCCCTCCGTACAAACACGGCGTTTGTACGGGGTGGCCGTCGGGCACATCAGAGGCCTTTCTCTTCCTCGTCCTTTTTCACTACCGTCCCATCGTTCGGCCGCGTATCGCTCTCTGCCTCGTCCTCTTCTTCTTTCACGGGTGTACTCGCCGTGAGAAGATAAGGCGACTGTTGCCAACGAGTACGACGATTCTGCAACAGCGTTCGGGTCAGAATGATGCCGATAGCCAACGACAGCAAAATCATCAGGCGCAGAATATTGGTGGTGTTGTCTACCTGTCTGGCTTCGGTCGCCAGCACATGGGTATCTAAGGTGATACGCAGGAAGCCGATAGGCCCTTCTTTCCCTTCAATCGGCTGCACCAGCTGATGGTTAAAGTAGCTGCCGACCCGATTGCCGTCCAACGCCAGCCGATCTCGCAGTTGTACCTGTTCACCAACATGCGCCACCAGCGAGCCGTCCTGCTGATACACACCAGCATCCAGAATACGGCTATGATCGGTAAGTTGTTTGAGAATGGTATTAATCTTTTGGCTATTATCATCCACGCTGCCCATCAGCGGAGAAAGGCTGTAAGCCACCTGTCTGGACAGCGTGCGCGCCAGATCTTCAACCTGTTCAGATCGCGCCATCTGGTGGCTCAAACTGAAATAGGACGCCCCTTGCATTAATACCACCAGCAGGGCGAGGCAAATCAGCACAATTGCCGTGCGGTGTAGACGAAATTTCACCCGGGCGCGAACCATGATAATCCTTACACGATTTGGATACTTTCATGTTGCCAGAAGCGCCGACGATAGGATAGCTTGTTGCCCAGTTTTTGGAGGGATATGTTTGGTCGACGCCACATCCCTCTTTATCGCACGACTTTATCGCACTACTGCCAGCAGAGGATGTTCTCCATGTCGAATAGTCTGACCTATCGTGATCTTCCTGATGAGATCAACTGTTGGCCGGGACTGCCATTATCACTGAGCGGTGACGAAGTGATGCCGCTTGACTACCGCGCTGGCGATACTGGCTGGCTTATTTATAGCGACGTCCTCGATAAGAACCTGATTTCTCGCTACCAGCGTAAACTGGGCAGCGCGATGGTGATCGTAAGCGCCTGGAACGTGGGCGATTATCAGGTCGTGCGTTTAGCCGGCACGCTGACGCCACGGGCCACCAAGCTGGCTCATGAACTGGGGATCGATGTTGCGGCCATGCGTAACGCGCCGACGCTGCGTTCACCGGGATTACTGGTAATGGACATGGATTCCACCGCGATTCAGATCGAATGTATTGATGAGATCGCCAAGCTGGCGGGCACAGGCGAACTGGTCGCTGAAGTCACCGAACGCGCGATGCGCGGCGAGCTGGATTTTGCGGCCAGCCTGCGTCAGCGCGTGGGAACATTAAAAGGTGCCGACGCAAATATTTTAAAAACAGTACGTAAAACGCTGCCGCTGATGCCGGGCCTGCGTAATATGGTCAGCCAGCTTCAGGAAGCAGGCTGGCACGTAGCCATTGCATCGGGCGGGTTTACCTACTTTGCCGATTATTTGCGTGACGAACTCGGTTTGGTTGCCGCCGTTGCCAACGAATTAGGCATGCAAGACGGCAAGCTGACCGGCGAAGTGATAGGTCAGATTGTCGATGCAAAATATAAAGCGACCACGCTGCAACAGCTGGCGGAAAAGCTGGAAATCCCAATGCATCAGACCGTTGCCATCGGCGACGGCGCGAACGATCTGCCGATGATCAAGGCCGCCAGCTTAGGCATTGCCTACCACGCCAAGCCGAAAGTCAATGAACAGTCAGCAGTCACCATTCGCCATGCCGACCTGACAGGCGTGCTGTGCATTCTCAGCGGCAGTATGAGACACGAAAAGCGTTAATCAGTAGGAGGTGATACGTGGCAAAAGCCGTCAAACGGGCGTTTGTATGTAATGAATGCGGGGCTGATTACCCGCGCTGGCAAGGGCAGTGCAGCGCCTGCCATGCCTGGAACACCATTACCGAAGTGCGTCTGGCATCGGCGTCCGTATCACGTTCCGACCGTCTCTCCGGCTATGCAGGCGAAAGTGCCGGCGTCAGCCGGGTACAAAAGCTTTCGGAAATCAGCCTTGAAGCCCTGCCCCGTTTTTCTACCGGTTTTCAGGAATTTGACCGCGTGTTGGGCGGCGGCGTCGTCCCCGGCAGCGCGATTCTGATCGGCGGTAACCCCGGCGCGGGTAAAAGTACCCTGCTGCTGCAAACGCTCTGCAAGCTGTCAGAAAATATGAAAACCCTGTACGTCACCGGGGAAGAATCCTTGCAGCAGGTGGCGATGCGGGCACACCGCCTTAATCTGCCGACCCAGAATCTCAATATGCTGTCGGAAACCAGCATTGAACAGATTTGCCTGATTGCCGAGCAGGAACAGCCGAAGCTGATGGTGATCGACTCCATTCAGGTCATGCACCTCGCCGATATTCAATCGTCTCCCGGCAGCGTAGCGCAGGTGCGTGAAACCGCAGCCTACCTGACGCGCTTCGCCAAAACGCGCGGCGTCGCCATCGTGATGGTCGGCCACGTCACCAAAGACGGATCGCTCGCCGGGCCGAAAGTATTAGAACACTGCATCGACTGTTCCGTGCTGCTGGATGGCGATGCTGATTCCCGCTTCCGCACCCTGCGCAGCCATAAAAACCGTTTCGGTGCCGTTAACGAGCTGGGCGTATTCGCGATGACGGAGCAAGGACTACGCGAGGTCAGCAATCCGTCGGCGATTTTCCTCAGCCGCGGGGATGAAGTGACGTCCGGCAGTTCCGTTATGGTGGTGTGGGAAGGCACGCGCCCGCTGCTGGTTGAGATTCAGGCGCTGGTGGATCAATCGATGATGTCCAACCCGCGCCGCGTAGCGGTCGGGCTGGAGCAAAATCGGTTAGCCATACTGCTAGCGGTACTGCATCGCCACGGCGGCTTGCAGATGTCGGATCAGGATGTGTTCGTGAATGTCGTCGGCGGCGTCAAAGTCACCGAAACCAGCGCCGATCTGGCGCTGCTGTTGTCACTGGTCTCCAGCTTCCGCGACCGCCCGCTGCCACAGGATCTCGTCATATTCGGTGAAGTCGGTCTGGCGGGCGAAATCCGCCCGGTTCCCAGCGGACAAGAGCGGATTACCGAAGCCGCCAAACACGGCTTCAAACGCGCCATCGTTCCTCATGCCAATATGCCGAAGAAAACGCCTGCCAGTATGCAGGTATTCGGCGTGAAAAAGCTGGCCGACGCGCTGGCGATCTTAGACGATCTCTAAACAGACCCCAGACAGCCCTCTGCTGCCTTTTCCCCTGTTCGCCCTGAGCTAACTGCGGTGTGAAAGAGTAGCGGAGGTTGCCGTGTTTTGTGGTACTTTGTTTAGTAAGCTAAACAAGAGTCCTGCACCATGTCATCATTTGATTACCTGAAATCCGCCATCCGGCAGAAGGGTTGCACCCTACAGCAGGTTGCCGATGCGACCGATATGACCAAAGGCTATCTCAGTCAATTACTTAATGCCAAAATAAAAAGCCCTAGCGCGCAGAAGCTGGAAGCGCTGCATCGCTTTCTTGAACTGGAATTCCCGCGCTACGAAAAGAGTATTGGCGTCGTCTTCGGCAAGTTCTATCCGCTACACACCGGCCACATTTATCTGATTCAGCGCGCCTGCAGCCAGGTCGATGAACTGCATGTGATTTTAGGTTATGACGAACCACGCGACCGACTGCTGTTTGAAAACAGCTCGATGTCGCAGCAGCCTACCGTCAGTGACCGCCTGCGCTGGCTCTTACAGACCTTTAAGTATCAGAAAAACATTCATATTCATGCCTTTAATGAGCAAGGGATGGAGCCTTACCCGCACGGCTGGGATGTGTGGAGTAAAGGGATTCAGGCGTTCATGCAGGAAAAAAGCATCACGCCCAATTTCGTCTACACCAGCGAAGAACAGGATGCCCCGCAATACCGTGAGCATCTGGGCATTGAGGCCGTCCTGATCGACCCGCAGCGCTCCTTTATGAACATCAGCGGTTCGCAGATTCGTCACGATCCCTTCCGCTATTGGGACTATATCCCGACCGAGGTGAAACCGTTCTTTGTGCGTACCGTGGCTATTCTTGGCGGCGAATCCAGCGGTAAATCCACGCTGGTGAACAAACTGGCCAATATCTTCAACACCACCAGCGCCTGGGAATACGGTCGCGATTACGTGTTCTCTCATCTGGGCGGCGACGAAATGGCACTGCAATATTCCGACTACGACAAGATCGCGCTGGGTCAGGCACAGTACATTGACTTTGCAGTCAAATACGCCAATAAAGTGGCCTTTATCGACACCGATTTCGTCACCACGCAGGCATTCTGCAAGAAATATGAAGGTCGTGAACACCCGTTCGTTCAGGCGCTGATCGACGAATACCGCTTCGATCTGGTGATTTTGCTGGAAAACAACACGCCGTGGGTGGCCGACGGACTGCGCAGTCTAGGCAGCACCACCGCCCGCTCGGAGTTCCAGAACCTGCTGAAAACAATGCTGGCTGACAATAATATCCCGTACGTTTACATCAAAGAGTCGGACTACGACTCACGCTTCCTGCACTGTGTGGAGTTGGTACAGCAGATGTTGGGCCACGATCGTTCGCCCGAATCGATCAAAAGCTAGCGCGTGTTCCACTGCCAATGGCGAGAGGGAGTAATAATTTCCGGCAGCGGAATATCCCAGCTTTCCACTGGCAGTGCGTCAACCTGCTGACAATCGTGAGCCAGGCCAATCGGGTAAGGCCCGCGAGACATCTGGTTGCGGTACTGCAACGTACGGTCGTAAAAACCGCCGCCCATACCAAGCCGCTGCCCTTGATGATCAAACGCCACCAGCGGCGTCAGCAGGATGTCCAGTTGCGGTAACGGCAGTACCTGACGCACGTCCAGACGCGGCTCCATAATCTTTAGACGATTGCGTACCAATTCGGTGTCCGACGCATAGCGCAGGAACAGCAGATGCCCGGCGCGAAACGGATGTAGAACCGGCAAATAAACACGCTTTCCCTGCTGCCACAGCTGTTGAATCAACGGGGAAGTACCCAGTTCGCCATCAAAAGACAAAAATACCGCCACGCTATCAGCCCGTATGATTTTCGGGTGTGCCATGACGCGCTCACACGCCTGTTGTGCAAATAACGCCTGCTGCTCTGGCGTTAGTAAACGCCGATGTTGTCGCACAGCCTGACGAATCTGCTGACGTGATGCTGTCGTAGAAGAAAGTGATGTATCGGGAGATGTCGATGAATCAGAAGATGACATGGGCTGCATTCGCCACGGGTCAAGAATGATAAAAGAAAGGGAATCTCCGAGATGCCGCCGCAGGCTGTAACCCTTGAACCCTTGGTTCAAGGTGAACATAACGTCGCAGTCTTAAGGCTTCTCGGACGAACCGAGCGTGCTCACCAACCGCAGAGCATTACATTCTGTTGGTATGAAATATCGGCTCAGGGGACTGGCCCGCTGACAAACATCTCAGAGAAATTTTATTCGTTACTCGCGATAAACCTTAGCACGTCTTATCGCGTAAAAACACCGTACTTTTGTCAAAATACGACGTTATTCAAATTGCGCACCCTGGCGTTCCGTGATCCGCCCTTGTTCCAGCAACGCCTGTTCGATGGTCTGCTGTAACATACGAATACGCTGTTCCATATTCGACGCATAATCACGGGTTTTACCCCGCTCCTGCGCCAGTTCATGGCACACATTCAGCGCGGCAATAAACACCAGTTGCTCTGTGTTTGTGACTCTAGTGCGAACTTTAAGATCTTGCAACCGCTGGTTAAGATCTTCCGCAGCCTGATTCAACGCATCCTGTTGTTCTGGCGGACAATTCACTCTTAACGAACGGCCAAAAATTTGAATATCTACTGGTTGTGCAGACATACCACCTTCCTGCCTTTTGTCGTTCTTGCGCCCGCGTGCCGCATAGCATGAGCATTACCCGTTACATCGGGTTCGTTAAAGCGGGCGCCACTATATATAGCCGAGATCTAAGATACAAGCCCTTTCTGGTATCGAAAGGGAGCTTGGTGGTAGCATAGCACGAACCAATCCAGCCAACGATGACGAATCCGCATGTCTATAGAGAATACGTTTCCCGCCTATGAAGGCCTTGACCAACTGCTTCACCAACAGCAAGTCGCGCTGACCGCAGCAGAAATGCACGGTTTGATCAGTGGGATGCTGTGTGGTGGAAACCATGACGACAGTTGGAGAACGCTGGTTTTTGAACTGACGAATGAAGGCATGGCGTTTACCCAAACGCTGTCGCAACCGCTTCAGGACCTGTATCAGGCCACACGTGAAGCACTGGAAGATGATGGCTTTCTGTTCCAGCTTTTCCTGCCTGACGACTCACAAGATGAAGTGAGCGTCTTCGATCGCGCCGACGCGCTGGCAGGCTGGGTCAACCACTTCCTGCTTGGGCTGGGCGTGGTTCAGCCGCAGTTGAACAAAGCCAAAGGCGAACTGAAAGAAGCCATTGAAGATTTGCGCAACATCGCACAGCTTGGCTACGACGAAGATGAAGATCAGGAAGAGCTGGAGCAATCGCTGGAAGAAGTCATTGAGTACGTTCGCGTTTCTGCCATTTTGTGCCATAACGAATTTACCAGCCAACGCGTTGCGACTGCGCCCGAACAGCAAAAACCGACGCTGCATTGATTTTTATGCAAGCCGTCGTATGTCAGGCATGCCTTATTCGGAGCGGAAGGGAAAGGTAACCGCACGGACTACTTTCAGGAGCAGGTGATGAATCCACAAGAATTTCTTCGTCGTCGTCAGGGTCTGTTGGAAAAAATGACACCGGGCAGCGCGGCGATTATTTTTTCTGCGCCGGAAGCGCAGCGCAATGCCGACAGTGACTATCCTTATCGTCAAAATAGTGATTTCTGGTATTTCACCGGATTCAATGAACCAGAAGCCGTCCTGCTGCTGGTAAAAAGCGATGCCAAACATCATCACAGCGTGATCTTCAACCGCGTACGCGATCTGACGGCCGAAATCTGGTTTGGTCGCCGTCTCGGTCAGGAAGCGGCACCCGCCAAACTCGGCGTTGATCGCGCCCTGCCGTTTGGCGAAATCAGCACACAACTGCACCTACTATTGAACGGTCTGGACGTGGTGTATCACGCGCAAGGGCAATACGATTATGCCGACAAGCTGGTCTTCGCCGCGCTGGACACTTTGCGCAACGGCACCCGTCAGGGGTTTGCAGCCCCCGCCACGCTGACCGACTGGCGTCCGTGGGTGCATGAGATGCGCCTGTTCAAATCGCCTGCGGAAATCAGCGTCATGCGCCGCGCCTGTGAAATTACGGCACTGGCCCACACGCGCGCCATGCAAAAATGCCGTCCCGGCATGTATGAATATCAGCTTGAAGGCGAAATTCACCACGAATTTACCCGCCACGGCGCACGCTACCCTTCTTACAACACCATCGTCGGCAGCGGTGAGAACGCCTGTATCCTGCATTACACCGAGAACGAAACGCAAATGCGTGACGGCGATCTGGTGCTGATTGACGCAGGTTGTGAATACAAAAGCTATGCTGGCGATATTACCCGTACCTTCCCCGTCAACGGCAAGTTTACTGCGCCTCAGCGCGCCATTTACGACATCGTGCTGCGTTCGCAGTTGCGCGCACTGGAGCTGTTTGCCCCAGGCCGCAGCATCCGCGAAGTAAACGAAGAAGTGGTGCGCATGATGGTCAGCGGGCTCATCAAACTCGGCGTGATGAAAGGTGACGTGGAAGAATTGATTGCCGAACAGGCACATCGCCAGTTCTTCATGCATGGCCTCAGCCACTGGCTGGGTCTGGACGTGCATGACGTGGGGGATTACGGCACAACCGACCGGGGCCGTCCGCTTGAGCCGGGTATGGTACTGACCATTGAGCCCGGTCTTTACATCGCACCCGATGCCAAAGTGCCGCAGCAGTACCGGGGAATCGGCGTGCGTATCGAAGATAACATCGTGATCACCGAAAACGGCAACGAAAACCTGACGGCTGGCGTAGTTAAAGACGCCGATGACATTGAAGCGCTGATGGCGCAATGGCATGACAAGCAACACTAAGCCGCATTTTCAAAGGGCAACGAGATTATTGCAAAGGACAACAGCATGGCGGTCATGATTGTTGGTGGCGGAATGGCTGGCGCGACGCTGGCACTGGCGATATCGCGGCTTTCACAGGGCACAATCCCGGTCGATCTTATCGAGGCGTATTCGCCGCTCGACAAGGAACACCCGGGTTTTGACGCACGCGCCCTCGCGCTGTCTGACGGCACACGCCAGCAGCTAGCAACACTGGGCATCTGGCAAGCGCTGTCGGGCAATGCCACGGCGATAACCGATATTCACGTCAGCGAACGCGGGCACGCCAGCGTGGTGAACCTGAAAGCCTCGGACTATCACGTTCAGGCCTTAGGCCATGTGGTTGAACTGCACGACGTTGGACAGCGTCTGTTCTCCCTGCTACAACAAGCGCCGGGCGTACGCCTGCACTGCCCAGCCAAAGTGGTTGCCGTTACGCGGACGCAGGATAATGCGACGCTCACGTTGGACGACGGTACCGAGCTAGCAGGCCAACTGCTGGTCGCCGCCGACGGTTCGCGCTCCATGCTGTCGCGGTCTTGCGGCATTCAATGGCAGCAGCATGATTATGATCAGATCGCGACGATCGCCAATGTGACGACAGCCGAACCTCATCGCGGCCGCGCGTTCGAGCGGTTTACCCCGCACGGCCCGCTGGCGC
Organism: Pectobacterium sp. 1950-15; assembly: GCF_037136835.1. NCBI lineage: Bacteria > Pseudomonadati > Pseudomonadota > Gammaproteobacteria > Enterobacterales > Pectobacteriaceae > Pectobacterium > Pectobacterium sp. 1950-15. Next base: position 185,990 of record NZ_JBBBQR010000002.1, read on the forward strand.
TCTTGCCGATGAGTAACGGTCGCTGCTCACTCGTCTGGTGCCATGATAAACACCGTCAACATGAGGTCGATGGATGGAGCGAGGCTGAATTTTGCCAGCAGCTACAGCAGGCTTTTGGCTGGCGCCTGGGGCGGTTCACCCACATCGGCGAACGCCACAGCTACCCGCTGCGCTTACTCACGGCCAGCCAGCATATTAGCCATCGACTAGCACTGGTGGGTAACGCGGCACAGACGCTGCACCCGATTGCCGGACAAGGCTTTAATCTGGGGATTCGCGATGTGATGTCGCTGGCGGAAACCCTCGTCGAGGCAGCAAAAAATCAGCAGGATATCGGTCAGTACACGGTCCTCAACCGCTATCAGCAGCGGCGCGTGCCCGATCAACACGCCACAGTGGCGATCACCGATGGGCTGGTCAGGCTATTCGCCAACCGCTATGCCACGCTGGCCGTTAGCCGCAATCTGGGCCTCATCGCCATGAATAACCTGCCGCTGATGCGCGACGCCTTTGCCCGTCGCACACTGGGCTGGGTAGAACGTTAATTAAGCTCGCCAACAGGAAAATACGGAAATGCAATCATTCGACGTGGTTATTGCCGGTGGCGGTATGGTCGGTCTGGCGCTGGCCTGCGGCTTACAGGGTAGCGGCCTGCGTATTGCCGTGCTGGAGAAACAGGCGGCCGAACCTCAGCCGCTCGGGAAAGATCATGCGCTGCGCGTCTCCGCCATCAATGCCGCCAGTGAATGTCTCCTGCGCCATATCGGCATCTGGGAAAACCTCGTGGCGCAACGCGTCAGCCCTTACAATGACATGCAGGTATGGGACAAAGACAGCTTCGGCAAAATCAGTTTTAGCGGCGAAGAGTTCGGCTTTTCCCACCTTGGCCATATCATTGAAAATCCAGTGATTCAGCAGGTACTGTGGCAGCGCGCCGCCCAATTAAGCGACATCACCCTGCTCTCTCCCGCATCGCTAAAACAGGTCGCCTGGGGCGAGAATGAAGCCTTTATTACCTTGCAGGACGACAGCATGCTGACCGCTCGGCTAGTGGTCGCTGCGGACGGCGCGCATTCGTGGCTGCGTCAGCATGCGGATATTCCGCTGACCTTTTGGGATTACGGCCATCACGCACTGGTCGCCAACATTCGTACCGAACAGCCCCATCAATCCGTCGCACGTCAAGCGTTTCACGGCGACGGTATTCTGGCGTTTCTGCCACTGGACGATCCGCACCTCTGTTCGATTGTCTGGTCGCTTTCACCGGAACAGGCTCAGGCGATGCAGAACCTGTCTGTAGAAGAATTCAATCGTCAGGTCGCCATGGCGTTTGATATGCGTCTGGGGCTGTGTGAGCTGGAAAGCGAGCGTCAGACTTTCCCGCTGACCGGACGCTACGCTCGCAGTTTCGCAGCACACCGACTGGTGCTGGTCGGCGATGCGGCGCACACCATTCATCCGCTGGCAGGACAAGGCGTCAATCTGGGCTTCATGGATGTCGCCGAGCTGATTGCGGAACTGAAGCGTTTACAGACACAGGGCAAAGACATCGGACAACATCTTTACCTACGACGCTATGAGCGCCGCCGCAAACACAGCGCAGCGGTGATGCTCGCCAGCATGCAGGGATTCCGTGAGCTGTTTGACGGCGACAATCCGGCGAAAAAACTACTACGTGATGTCGGTCTGGTGCTGGCGGATAAATTGCCCGGCATTAAACCCACTCTGGTACGTCAGGCAATGGGATTGCACGATCTCCCAGACTGGCTTAGCGCCGGAAAATAATAAAACCGGAATAAATAATACATCTCGCCGCTTAAGCGGCGAGTTATCAATAACGCCTTCACCTTAATTAAATCACTAATTTCTTTAGCCCATTTTTTATTTAATTGACCATTATTGATATAATAAATCCATCATCAAAACATAATTAGCAGAGTAATAAACCCCTATCCATTTCAGCTAATTACCATTAAAAACAATCAATTATAGAATTTTGGAAAAGAGATCTTTCTGATAGGAATCATATTTCCTATTAAATAGTCGAGTTCTTCTTTTGTTCAATCAAAATTTACGTTATAACTTTCCCAACAAGGATTTTTTAACAGGGAGTTGCACGAATGGCTAATTCTATTTTCATGAAGATCACCGGAAAAATTCAGGGACTGATCTCTGAAGGGTGTTTAAGTATCGATTCGGTAGGAAATAAACATATATCTGGTCACGAAGATGAAATTTTTGTTTATGCCACAAATTACGATCTATCAAGAGATCGACACGTCAATCATCACCCCTTTTCTGTGACCAAAGTCGTTGATAAATCCACACCGCTCTTGCTCACCAGCATCGCCAACAATGAGCTAACGGAAGTTGAATTGAGGTATTACCGTACCTCCGCCAGCGGGACCCAAGAGAACTACATGACAATCACATTGAGAGATGCCTCTATTGTCAACCTCTCTAACCAAAACCCCAACTCATTGACCCATAACGATATGCAGCCGTTTGAAACTCTAAGCCTGCGTTATGAGAGTATTACCTGCCAGCACAATATCGCAGGTACATCAGGGTACAGCATATTAACTGAAAATATGTACTGATAAGCCATGAATAAATTCAATGATATTATCAACGAATGCGACCTTAGTTTTTCCGATTGGGGAAAGAACTATCCGCGCTGGTCTTCGCTTGATGCTGCTTGGTGGAAAACATTTGGTGGTGATGATTATTTAAACAAATACAAAGATGGCTATATCGTTTTCCATCGAGAAAAAATAAAAGAAATAGCCCGACAATATAAAATACCTTCTATTCTTCTCGCATCGGTTGCCCATGCAGAAGCCGGAGGAATGGTTGACTATTTCAAATATCCAACATTATTTGGCAGGCAGGTGGTGCATTCTTACAGTGGTTGGCCAGGAAAGGAAAAAATCATACCGTCCCCAGAGAAAACATCAATAGGTATTATCGCCATGCAAATTAGGGTGGTTGCCGAAATTTTCGGCAAGAATCCCAGTGCACTAAGGAATGCTGAAGCAACATACATCTCCATCTGCTTAAATAAGGATAATTTTAACCTGACAATGGTCGCACGCCATCTTTACGAGTTAATCAATTACGACTACCCTGGTGCTGACACGTTGAACCTAACCGACGAGCAGTTCATCCTTGCAGGTTCACGCTATAACAGAGGTATTGAACGCAGCCACAGTGATTTTATTCGATCGATAAATGATGTAGAAAAAATCTCTTATGAAGAAAGGAACTGGTCGTCATACGGTAGATCGATGCTAAACCATCGAGAAAAAATAACAAAACTGCTTTATGAGGTTACGACTCCGCCCCAGAATAGTGACAGTAATTAAAATTCCGAGAACTCTTACATGCCAAACTATAGCAACATGACTTACAATATTCTATTTTATTTTTATTCGATTCTCTGTGCCTTGATTATATTGATCACCTCAATAAGAGATTATGAAGGGATGGTTGATGGGGTAGAAATAAGAAATCTCTGTGAGATACCTGAAGGCGATTCCGATGGTTTCTTTTCGTTTATTATCATCCCGCTATCTATCCCTTTCTTCATTGTAAAGAAAAGTTTACCCAGGGTAATTACTTATATTATTTTATTGTTTTATTATTTTTGGAGTTTTTATATTAGATTTAATTTTTGCTAAAAAAACCATGCCCCTTTCGCATAGTAGCCTGGGGTTATAAAAAAACATCATTAATATGCGGCTAAAAACGGCTGGGTGATTGATAAATGTTAAGGAAAACCGGCTATATCTACAACGTCTATTTTTATACCTACTCTGCCTTATGCTTTTTTCTAATTAACGCTTTTTCTACCATCGAATATGAATGGATGATAGATAGCAACTCAGTTGCAGATTTCTGTGAAGTGCCGAGAGCCGATGCTGATGGTTTCTTAAGTATTATTATCGTTCCTTTATCTATCCCTTTTCTTCTGGTTAAAAGAACTCCACTTAGAATCTTCACCTACCTTACTATCCTGATGTATCACTCATACCGTTTCTATACACGCATTAGTGTTTGTTCAATAGCCAACTAAAAAAACCTAAAAATGCTGAAAAAAAACTATACCTACAACGTTTATTTCTACGCTTACTCGATCTTGTGCTTTTTCTTAATTAATGCTTTTTCATCAATCGAGCCTGGGTGGCTATTTGGTGACAGCTCGCTTAAAAATTTTTGTGAAAACCCGAGAAGTTATGCTGATAGTTTTTCAAATTTCATTATCATCCCTTTGTCTATCCCTTTTCTTTTGGTCAAACGAACACCACCAAGAATAATTACTTACCTTGTTATTCTCATGTATTACTCAGGAAGTTTCTATACACGTGTGACTATCTGCCCGTACTGGTAACATACTCTGTCGAGTGCAAAACTCGCCGCCGCAGCGGCGAGTCTGGTGTATCAGGCATCCGGTCCGACTCTGACCACTAATTTGCCGAAGTTGCGGCCGTGCAGCAGGCCGATAAAGGCGTCGGGAGCGTTTTCCAAGCCGTCGACGATCTCTTCCCGATATTTGATCTTACCTTCTGCCACCCACGGCGACACATCCTTCCAGAACTCATCAAAGCGATGACCATAATCATCAAAAATGATGAATCCCTGCATCCGAATGCGTTTCTTCAGGATCGTCCCCATCAGCAGCGGTAAACGATCCGGCCCGTCCGGCAGGCCTGTTGCATTGTAGCCAGAGACTAATCCGCACACCGGAATACGTGCCGAGGTATTCAACAACGGCAGCACAGCATCAAAGACTTTCCCGCCGACGTTTTCAAAGTAAATATCGATGCCCTGCGGGCAGGCTTGTTTCAGCTGTTCGGCAAAATCATCCGCCCGGTGATCGAGGCAAACATCAAACCCCAGAACCTCAACTGCGTAGCGACATTTCTCCGCCCCGCCAGCTACGCCAACAACGCGGCAGCCTTTCAATTTCCCGATCTGACCAACCGTCGCGCCGACCGGACCAGTCGCGGCGGCTACCACCAAAGTTTCACCCGCTTTCGGCTGGCCGATATCCGTCAGCCCCATATACGCGGTGAAGCCCGGCATCCCCAGCACGCCCAGCGCGTAGGAAGGATTGGTCGGCGACTGCCCCAGATTGGTTAATCCTTTGCCGTCAGAAACTGCATAATCCTGCCAGCCGCTGAAGGACAGCACCCAGTCACCCGTCTGATAATCCGGGTGTTTTGACTCTACCACGCGGCTGATGGTTCCACCGACCATCACGTCATTCAGTTCGACGGGTTTAGCATAAGAGGGGGCGTCGCTCATGCGGCCACGCATATAAGGATCGAGGGAAAGAAACACGGAGCGCAGCAGCACTTGCCCCGCATCTACGGATGGAACTGCCTGCTGTTCCAGACGAAAATTCTCTTGTGTCGGCGCGCCGTGCGGGCGTTGAGCCAAAACCACACGGCGGTTAATGCGATCGGTTTGCGGCATAATATCCTCCATTAGACAAAGCGCGTTGATAAAATCACTTCGTTAACAATAGGATCGCTTCTTTCTTCTGGCTACGCAAACCGTGCGGCGTTGATTATGCTGTTTTACTTTTTTCGTAACGCGACATGCGATCCAGATACCCCATGACGAGCGCAGACAGCACAAACGTCAAATGGATAATCACATACCACATCAGTTTGTTATCCGGGATATTGCGGGCATCCATGAACACACGCAGCAGGTGGATAGACGAGATAGCGACAATAGAGGCAGCCACTTTATTTTTCAGCGAGCCGGAGTCCATCTTACCGAGCCAGTTCAGCTTTTCTCTGCCTTTGGAGATATCCAACGCCGAGACAAAGTTCTCGTAACCGGACAACATCACCATCACCAACAACCCGCCAACCAGCGTCATATCGATCAGTGACAGCAACACCAGCACCAAATCCGCTTCAGCAATATCCAGGATGTTAGGCAGGACGTGGAACACCTCCTGGAAAAACTTGATCGCCAGAGCCAGCAATCCCAGCGACAGCCCGAGATAAACAGGGGCAAGCAGCCAGCGCGATGAATACATCAGATTCTCAATAAAACGTTCCATAACTCACTATATGCAGGTGGAAAAGAGGGAAATCATAGCGAAAAGTCCTGCTGTGGTGTTAATCAATTCTTGAGCAAAATGTTCCCTTTACAGAATGCACTTCCCCACCGTGCCCCAGAGATAAATTCCGCGTTTTGTGATCCTGCCTGCTCCTACCTTCAAACCGATGCCGTTCTCCCAATCCTCATGGCACGCATCTGAAGGTTCGCCCTGTTTCACCTTCCTACACTGTCTGGCGCCAGCAGGTCTGGCAACAATCATACACTGCACTCTACCTTCAGAGCCGGATACAGGCTTACCACAAAATAAAACAAGGGGTTACGCATGAGCGATCCTATTTTCCTTGGTATTTTCTGGCACTTCATCGGTGCGGCCAGCGCGGCCTGTTTCTATGCACCGTTTAAGCAGGTCAAAAACTGGTCGTGGGAAACCATGTGGTCGCTGGGCGGGTTTTTCTCGTGGATTATCCTGCCCTGGAGCATCAGTTGGTGGCTACTTCCCGATTTTTGGCGTTATTACGGTTCGTTCGATATGGCGACCCTACTCCCCATCTTTCTCTTCGGCGCCATGTGGGGCATCGGCAATATCAACTATGGCCTGACGATGCGTTACCTTGGCATGTCGATGGGCATCGGGATCGCCATCGGCGTAACGCTGATTATCGGCACGCTGATGACGCCCGTCCTGCAAGGAAAGTTCTCGGTTCTGTTTGGCTCGGCAGGCGGCCGCATGACGCTACTGGGCGTGCTGGTCGCAGTCATAGGCGTTGCGATTGTTAGCTACGCGGGTTTACTGAAAGAGCGTGTACTCGGCATTCGCGCCGAGGAATTCAACCTGAAAAGAGGGCTGATTCTGGCCGTGATGTGCGGCATCTTCTCCGCAGGTATGTCCTTTGCAATGGACGCCGCAAAACCCATGCACACCGCCGCACAGACGTTGGGGATCAATGCGCTGTATGTCGCCCTTCCCAGCTACGTGGTGATTATGGGCGGCGGTGCCGTCGTGAATCTGGGCTTCTGTTTCATCCGTTTGGCTACCTGCAAAAGCATTTCATTAAAAGCCGATCTGGCACAGGCCAAACCGTTACTGATTGCCAATGCGCTCTTCGCCATTCTGGGCGGCATCATGTGGTATTTGCAGTTTTTCTTCTATGCCTGGGGACATGCCAACATTCCGGCCGATTACACCTATATCAGTTGGATGCTGCACATGAGTTTCTATGTCCTGTGCGGCGGTATCGTCGGCTTACTGTTTAAGGAATGGAAAGCCGCGGGTCAGAAACCGGTACGCATGTTGGTTCTCGGCGGTATGGTCATTATTCTGGCGGCGAATATTGTCGGGTTAGGCATGGCCGCGTAAGTGCCTTATCATCACGTTCGGTGCTAACAGAGCGATTACCGAACGTGATGACAACAGCTCGGAAAACTACGCTGGCCGTTGATATTAATCGGGCGAATTGTGAATTCGGAAAATGATGAAAAAATCAATGCCATCATTTTCGCGACCAAAAAGCATAAGCCACTCGATAGCTTCATTCGCAGCGATGAATTTTTGGATGAATATCCGACGTTCGAGAATTTTAATTTTGTGGAAACAAAAAGAAATGAAGGCTTCAACGACGTTGAGTAACATGACAGGGCTTTCCCCACGGGATTTACAGCGCTATGCATCCGCCTGTTTACAGGCTTATTGCCACGCAAAATTGATTCAACACCCTTCGATAGATGCGTTGCTAGCTCACCTTAGTCGTTATCCTGAGAGTGGCAGTCTGCTTGAATGGGAAAGAACAGGGGCGCTACTGCCGCTCAATGGCCGGGGTGATGATATGCCGCGAGATCTTGCCCAATCAATTGCATCTCAAGATATTGAAGAATTTTCTTCTCTTGTTGATAGTGTCGTTGAGGTCGGAATAGTCGATATGTATGGAACACCAACAACGCTTCCGGTTGAGTTTATAAGAAAAATAGCCATGATTCTTTCCCAAAATAATATCGACCTGCCTGAGATTTAGGTAAAAATAAATAGCAAATCCAGAATGGCAAGAATACTGAGGCAGGGCTCTGATGAAGATAGTGAGACCTAACAGCGGACACCCAGAACATGAGCTATGAGTACAAACTAATCTTTGATGATGCCTCGACTGCTCAAGATGTAATAAGTACGATTAAACGCAGTGAGACCTGCATTCGTGCCGAAAACGGTGATGTTTATTTGAAAGACAAAGCCCTAGCCAATAGCGCTGAGTACGACGTCCGCCTGATCGACGAGAACGATGGCGCGCTGTGGCTACAGGTTAATGTTAAATCTGTCGATCTGTACGCACTCATGCGGAAAACACTCAGCGAGAAATCTTTCAAATGCTTTGAAGATGGGGATACCGAAGACGAAGTAGAACTGAACGAGGCTTTTCGTTTAAAGCACCGTTAACCTGTTTACTATTTTATACGGTTTTCTCTCCACTCCGAGACATCACTGTTGATTCACACCCTGAATGTAAAAAAGGCGAGGACCTAACGATAAAAAAATTTCACCTCAACACATTACTCAATCCGTTCTGACATCATCAGAAACGCGCCAAAATTATCTGCATGCTGGGTTGTTTCTCCCGTTTCATGTGACCATAAAACAATAATCGGCTCCCTGCTTTCCCTAATACAACGTAATCAAAACAGTAATAATCTCGCGTACCACACTCAGCAAAAGGCTTCGTTACGCTCATATTCAGATCGAATATAACCCACAACAATGGCCTCAGACTTGCCCTCAATCGCACGAAGCTTGCGGTAATGAAAAACTGCCCCCCAAGTGAAACAAGATACGAAAGCGTATTTTTCGGCTAACATCGTGACACCGTTTTACTTCACTGACTCAAGTCGTGGTAATCACTGAACCCATGTTAGTTAATATCTATGTAGCACATGACGATGAGCCCGTGTTTGAAGTGTTACCTGTCCGAGAAATCGAGAAGGACACTTACGAATTGCTGTCTTCCCCCGGTCTTGCGTTAAACCTGGCTCGTGGAGATATCTTCCGAATTAAAGACAAACATGCACACCCGGAAATCTTGAAAAGAGGCGGTAATTTTTGCATTCATATTTATGCCGATGAGCTGCCCTCTGAAGATATCGCCAGTTTAGAAAATGATGTAGCCCGTCAACTGAATGGGACGCTAGATGGCGTATTTCAGGGAAATCTGACATTAGCCGTTCCAGCAAGGAATGGAATGGATAAGATCGCCGACGTTTTTGACGCTTTTCGCGAAAAAACAGGCGTTCAATGGTACTTCGCGAACATTTATAAGAATATTGACGACGATGAAGACGACACGCTTTTAAATTGGTGGCTGGATAGCTAGCCACTCAGGTGAAATAACGTATCTCGAACATCCCGACATGTACGAAAAGCGACAGCGGACCTAATCATGCAAAAAGCAGATCGAACCCTACCCAATGCGCGACAGAAACAGACCTGCGATAAGTACCAATTACCGCAGCAGCCTCCAGAAGAAATGGTTGCGATTGCACTAGAGACCTTACAACGCTCGCCCATTTACGGAACCCGGATCGCATTGCCAGAAAACGGCACGATAAGCTGGTTTATCCACTGTGGCGAGCACTCATCCGAGAGTGGTTTTTATCAGGCCCTTCACACCAGCCACTTAGAGGACACGCTGCCTGAAGTCGTACCGTATCTCTTTTTACCCGAAGGGACGAAATTCATCATCGATCGAGCAGGATATGAAGACGTTTGGACCGATGAAACAGAATAGATGACACTTTCTGTTTCTGCCTATGCCTGAATCCATCATTTCCCCATCGAACGCTTTTCTCATCGTTATACATGGCGAAAAAGGCATTGTTTGTGGATAAGATCGAAGAGGTTGATTTATTAATAGTGCGATACTTAAATAATAAGCATCGCACTCTTTCACATTATCTAAAATAAAATCACAGCCTAGCGTGAAGCATTCAGCGGAATCTCTGGATCCGGTTCATGAGTCATACGATTACGCAAGTCGCGACGAATAATCTCAATAGACCAGAACCAAATCAGGTGACCCACGATTTCTGATACATGTTCATACCAAGGAAGAACAAACAGAGATGGCGTAAGCCCCATCAATGGGAATGAAATCATATGGACGAATAATTGCGCCAGCGCACCCGCCAACAGACCTTGCCATAATTTTATTTTAGGAAATACTTCTGCAACAACGCAGTAACCTACGGCAAAAACAATAGAGAAAATAATATGCGTTACACCAACCCAATTGAATACGTGGCCAGCAAAGGTATAAACAGCCGCATTAGGGTCAACAACGCCAAGCCAATCGCGTAAAAAAATGTAGGGAGGGTTAAGAAAATTACGAGAGCAATCAATGTGCTCGGCAGCTCTAATCAGTGATTCAGGAGCACAAGCACTACTAAACATATCCGTAGGGCTACGTGGAGGAAGCGGATTTTCAGCACCCCACTTGACGAAAGATGAAACAATACCTGCAATCAAACCAATAAAAGCAGCCAATCCATAGCGTCTCCGGGATGGAGATGTTTGTTCAAAAAAGTTCATTTTTTTACCAATCTAACCATTAAAGGTTATATTCTTACATAGGTATTACGCACTTATAAAGAGGTTAATTGGTCTATCGGATAATCTCTCTAGGTTATTTTGTTATTAGGAACACGGTTTTAATTTTTATAAAAATTAAAATAAGAAATCACGCGTTGTTTTTTTGTGAAACTTTTATTCAAAAATTGAAAACCAGATTCTCTAACGCATCCGAAATTTATATTCCCTACGAGGAAAACGAATAATAATTCACCAGTAATATTATCAATAAGAAATAGCCTGGTTATTTTTTTGTGAAAGCATAACAGTTTAATAACCTATTCTTTCACACTACATCACACATAAATCCGATCCGAATTTCCACTCATGTCAGCGAAAAATGATATTCAATTGCTACCGTTCGACGGAATGAGGCCTCCGCACTCAGTCGAGAAGGCAGCGCCAGCATCTCTGATTCGCGATACCCGAAGCAGTCGAGCGCAAAGCGATTAGCATAAATAAAGTGAGGACGTCCCCTGTTCCTTGTGCCAACACGCTATACGGCGCCTGTTCATGCAGCCATCGATAGCGGTCGACCAAACCAGCAGGAGAAGGCAATAAAGCACCGTGCAGGCCAGATAGCACGGATCAATCTTCTCAAGCAGCGTGAGTGACATAGCCCCTCCTTAAAGATTCCGTATACGTGGATTACTCTCCAACCGTTGATGTGCATCAACCGGTACTTCAATCAATGGTAGTGATAAAAACCGACACCACCACTGAGTTTTAAGGAAAAACCTGATGCAATAGCGAACGTAAGCGCCTCCCGCATATATATTTTTATGGAATTGAAAATCCACTTTTATTCTTTTACATGCATAAGGCAGCCCTCTAGAGTAGCAAAAAGACCGCCGTGTATGGCCTCATGTCATTGGTAAAGGACACAGGGAATGGAAAAAAATCATCCGCAAGTTACGACTCTCGCCGCAGGGTTACTCTCGTTACTTTTCGCACTCAATCCCGGCGCTTATGCTGCACAAAGCAATGAAAAACCGGTGGCTGGCGGTATTCTGAATGTTGGTCTGGGCAGCGATACGCCGATCATCGACCCGCACATTACGGCCTACGGCGTAACGGCGCTGATTGCGCGTAACGTGGTGGATTCACTGGTAGGACAGGCGGAAGACAATCGCTTTACGCCCTGGCTGGCGGAAAGCTGGAAAATTAACGACAACAACACCGAATACACCTTCCATCTGCGTAAGGACGTGACGTTCAGCGACGGCACCAAGCTGGACGCGGAAGCGGTGAAATACAACATCGAGCGTATTCTCGATCCGAAAACCACCTCCAGCTACGCAAAATCACTGTTAGGCCCAATCGACAAGATCTCAACGCCGGATGACTATACGATTGTGCTCCACTACAGCTCACCGTTTGCGGCGCTGCTACAGGGGCTGAGCCTGCCCTATCTGGGCATTCAATCCCCGACGTACCTGAAGAACACACCAAATACCAGTAACACCGTGGTGGGTTCCGGGCCGTTTATTCTCGACTCTTTTGTAAAAGGCAGCGGCAGTAAGCTGACGAAACGCCCTGATTACAATTGGGGACCGGGTTATGCCAAGCATACTGGCCCAGCCTATCTGGACGGTCTGGTGTTCAAATATCTGCCGGAAGCGTCGGTTCGCCTTGGCGCACTGAGCAGCGGCCAAATTCAGGCAATTGACGCCGTACCGCCAGCCAATTTCCCAACGGTGAAGCGCAATCCGAAGCTGGAAGTGATTACCTATGAGAACCCGGGCGTTAACCGCGTGCTCTATCTCAATACCACCAAAGGTCCTTTCCAGGATGTCGCAGTGCGTAAGGCATTCCAGAGCGCAGTAGATACCAACGCAGCGGTGAAAGTCGCTTTCTTCGGTACGCTGAAAGCCGCCGATAACGTTCTCGGCCCGGCCACGCTGTATTACGATCCGAGCGTTGCATCCCGCTGGGGCTTTGATGTGAAAAAAGCCAACGAACTGCTGGATAACGCAGGCTGGAAACAGAAAGACGGCGAAGGCTTCCGAACCAAAGATGGCAATCGTCTGAGCGTCAAATTCGTTTACGCCTCAACCAACGTTGAAGCCGCAGATGTCGCGCTGTTCCAGGCGGTGCAATATCAGGTGAAACAGGCAGGCTTCGATGTTCAACTGACGCCAGTTGATGCGGGTGAGTTCACCACGCGCACCAATGCCAATGAGTACGATATCGCCTCCAACTTCTTCGTGCGTGCAGAGCCGGATATTCTGCGTACCGTCTTTGATTCAGCCTATGCGCCACCGAACGGCAACAACTTTACGCGCATCAGCGTGCTGAATGACAAGCTGAGAAAAGCGATTGGCGCGGGCGAAGCGGAACGTAAACAGCTCTATAGCGAAATACAGCGTGAGGTCATCGATCAGGCGTATGTGGTTCCACTGTACATTCCCGCCTACCAACTCGGCCTGTCCAAACAGGTACAGGGCATAAGCTGGGCTACCAACGCAAAACCGAACTTCTATGATGTCTGGATTAAACGTTAATCTGTACGCGTTAGGTAAACGTCTCTTCACCATTCTGGCTGTGCTCTGGGGCGCAGCCACATTGACGTTTATTGCCGTCAAACTGATCCCCGGCGATCCGGTCGCTATTCTTAGCGGCGGCGATAACGTGGTGGATGAAGCCTATCGCGCCGTACTCATCAAACAATTCGGTCTCGACCAGCCGCTGTGGGTGCAATATCTACGCTACTGCGGGCAGGCGCTACAGGGCGATTTTGGCGTCAGCTATCTCTACCGTCTGCCAGTTGGTAGCGTGATTAGCGATGCGATGCATGAAACCCTGCCGCTGGCGCTCGGCGGCCTGATTCTGGCGCTATTCCTCGCGATTACCAGCGCGCTGCTGACCGCAGGCCGTTATGGTGCGCTGCGTACCGCCGTGTCGTGGCTGGAACTGACACTGCTTAGCACGCCGGTTTACTGGATTGGGATCGTGCTGCTGAGCCTGTTCAGCTTTCGCCTGCAATGGTTTCCGGTTACTGGCAACGACGGGGTGATGTCGCTGGTGTTGCCGGTTATCACGCTAAGCCTGCCGATTGCCGCGATTCTGAGTCAGGTACTGCGCGACGGTCTGGAAGAGGCGCTCTCCCAGCCGTTCTCGCTCACCGTGCGCACGCGCGGCGTCAGCGAAATCCGACTGCGTTTTCGCCACGGTTTACGCCACGCGGCGCTGGCGGCTTCAACGCTGACCGGTACGCTACTGGCAAGCGTACTCGGCGGCTCCGTGCTGACTGAAACCGTCTTTGGCCGTGCCGGTATTGGACAGGTCACGCTGAGCGCGATTGAAAACCGCGACATGCCGCTGGTGCTGGGCGTCGTCATGCTGTCCGCGTTCCTGTTCGTCGTCATCAACCTGCTGGTGGATGCGCTGTATCTCATCATCGATCCCCGCTTACGCAAGAAGGCGAGCGCCCATGAGTAGTGAACCGATGCCCTTTACGCAGACGCCATCCAGAAAAACCTATCGCAGCCCGTGGCTGAGCACCGCGACGCTACTGCCTGCCGCGATCGTTTTCCTGCTGGCACTGGCGGTCTTTTTCCCTTCGCTGTTTACCAGCCGCACTGCCGATGAAATGGATATGGGGGCGGTATTCCAGTCGCCAAATAGCACCTACTGGTTCGGCACCGATCAACTGGGGCGCGATATTTTTTCCCGTATCGTTCACGGCACCTCGCTGTCGCTGGGTATCGGCGTCGGCGCGATGCTGATCGCCTGCTTCGGCGGCGTGCTGTTTGGCACCTTGTCAGTCCTCGCGCCGCTGCGCATCCGTCAGGTTTTGGTGCGTCTGCTGGACATCATGCTGGCGTTTCCCGATCTGCTGTTGGCGCTGCTGGTGATCGCTGTACTGGGACGCGGTCCGGAAAACACCATGCTGGCCGTTGGGCTGGCGGGGATTGCCGGCTATGCCCGTTTGATCCGCTCTCAGGTGCTGCAAGTCAGGCTATCCGGCTATGTTGAGCATGCGATTGCACTGGGCGAACACCCGCTGTATATCGTTTTCCGCCATATCATTCCCAATACGCTGCGCCCGTTGCTGATTGTCGCCACCATCGGCGTTGGTCACGCGGTACTATCCGCCTCGGCGCTGAGCTTTTTGGGGCTGGGCGTCGTTCCACCGACCGCCGAGTGGGGAGCGCTACTGGCTGACGGACGTAACTTCCTTGATATCGCCCCCTGGGTTAGCCTGCTGCCCGCCAGCGTCGTTGCACTGTCGGTGATTTCTATTACGTTGCTGGGACGTCGTTTACAGGCCATTTTGGCAAAAGGAGAGGCACGATGAGCCTGAACACACATTCTCACCCCTCTCATACCGCTTCAGACGCATCCGCGAAAACCCCGCTGCTGCGCGTAGACGGCCTGAGCGTCACGTTTCCCAGCCCTTTCGGCCCCATTCGTTCGGTTAAGAACCTCTCTTTTCAGGTAAATGCCGGCGAAATTTTGGCGCTGGTCGGCGAGTCGGGTTCAGGAAAATCTGTCACCGCTCGCACGCTGGTGGGTCTGGCCGGTGAAAACGTTGATGTACAGGCCAACGCCATTGAACTCACTCGCCATGACGGCAGCCTGTGTGATTTACGTTATCTAACCGATCGCGACTGGCGAGCGATTCGCGGCCGTGAAGTCGGCTTTGTTTTGCAGGATGCGCTGGTGTCTCTCGACCCGCTGCGCAAGATCGGGCAGGAAGTCGCCGAACCGATTCTGACCCACCGCCTGTTGCCTCGCCAGCAGGTTCCTGCACGCGTAGCCGAACTCCTGACGAAAGCAGGTATTCCCGATCCAGAGCATCGCGCGGCGCAGTATCCGCACGAACTGTCTGGCGGACTGCGCCAGCGTGCGCTTATTGCTTCTGCATTAGCAGCAGGCCCGCAACTGCTGATTGCCGATGAACCGACTACCGCGCTGGATGCCACGGTGCAAAAACAGGTGCTGAAGGTGTTCACCGCCTTAGCGCAGGCAGGACACGGCGTTTTACTGATCACTCACGATCTTGCCGTTGTCGCAGAAGTGGCGGATCGTGTCATCGTCATGCAACAAGGATCGCTAGTCGAAGGCGGTGAGGCGCGGCAACTCCTGTCAGCGCCAACACATCCCTACACCCGAAAATTACTGGCGGCGATACCCACCGCTTCTACACGGGGAAAATGGCTGGCGGGTACCGACCCACTACAGAACGGTATTGCCCCGTCACCGGCTTCACTGGCAGCGGATCACGCCAGCACCGATGACGCTATTGTTCTGTCAGCGGATCGGATCGCGGTGTCGTTCAAACGCCCGGACGGCAGCCGGATGCAGGCCGTCAATCAGGTTTCTCTCCAGATCAAGCGCGGTGAAACGCTGGGCATCGTCGGCGAATCCGGTTCAGGCAAAACCACGCTGGGCAAAGTCATTCTGGCGCTGCAAAAGCCGGACAGCGGCGAAGTCCGACTCGTGGACAATGCCTGGAGCACATTAACAGAGCGTGAACGTCGACCGCTGCGCGCACGCATTCAGACGATCACACAAGATCCACTCAGTTCGTTCGACCCGCAATTTACCGTCGCACAGATTCTGAACCAGCCGCTGCGTTTGCGCCGCGATCTCAGCGACGATGAGAAACAGCGGCGCATTCTGACGCTGCTGGAGTATGTCGGTTTGACGCCCGACCTGCTGAGCCGTCGTCCCAGAGCGCTGTCTGGCGGGCAACGCCAGCGCGTCTCGATCGCACAGGCGCTGGCTTCGGAACCCGAGATTCTGATCTGCGACGAACCGGTCTCGGCGCTGGATGTCACCACACAGGCGCAGGTGCTGGATTTGCTGGTCGCGTTGCAACGCCAGTTGGGGCTGACGATGCTGTTCATCTCCCACGATCTGGGCGTAGTGCAGCACATGAGCCACCGCATCGCGGTCATGAAAGACGGGGATATCGTAGAAACGGGGCCGGTCGAGCAGATCTTCAATCAGCCGCAACACCCTTACACGCGCCTGCTGCTTTCAACGGTGGCGGAGTAGCGCTGTTGACGAAGGATTGAGTGGTTAAAAACGCAACGTCATTGTACAATGATAAGTACATATCAGGAGGTACAAATGCGTACAATTAGCTACAGTGAAGCCCGACAAAATCTATCGGCGACCATGATGAAAACGGTCGAAGACCGTGCTCCCATTCTTATCACTCGACAGAATGGTGAAGCCTGCGTGCTCATGTCTTTGGAAGAATATAACTCTCTAGAGGAGACCGCGTATTTACTGCGTTCACCAGCAAATGCAAAAAGACTGATGAACTCAATCGAGAGCCTTAAGGCTGGCAATGGCGAAGAAAGAGATATCATTGAGTGAAGCTAATCTGGTCAGAAGAAGCATGGGAAGACTACCTGTACTGGCAGGACATCGATAAGCGGATGGTCAAAAAAATCAATGAATTAATAAAAGAAACGCGCAGAACACCTTTTGAGGGAAAAGGAAAACCAGAGCCACTTAAACATAATCTTGCTGGTTTCTGGTCGCGCCGTATCACCGAAGAACATCGTCTGGTTTATGCCATCACCGATGACGCCATGATGATCGCTGCCTGCCGCTACCACTATTAACCCGCCATTGATTCATCGCACCCAATAGCTAAGCGCTGTCACTCCACATTCAGGAAGCGCTGGCGGTAGGCGCTGGGCGAGACGCCGAACGCCTGATGGAACACCACAGAGAAGTAGTTGCTGTCTTCAAAACCGCACAGCGCGGCGACGTCGCCGATGGTTTGCAGGTCATAACGCAGCAGTTCCATCGCTTTGCATAGCCGCAGCTGGCGCAGGTAATGCGGCACGCTCATGCCCGTTTGTTCTTTAAAGCGCGAACGTAAACTGCGGGCGCTGAAGTGGTGGTGCTCGCAGAAGGCTTCAAAGCGAAACGGTGTCGCAATGCTGGCACGCAGCGCATTCATCAACATATCCAGCTGGTGCGCATCGGCCAGTTGTGGATTATCCGGCGTGTGACGATAGCGCGCCGCCAGCAGCGCAATCTGCAACAGCAGCGCTTCACTCAGTTGCAGCGACAGCGCATCGGATTTCATACACTCCTGCCTCAGCGCATCCACCTTCTCACGAAGGGTATCCATGCCTTCGGAGCCTAAACACCAGTGCCGCTGGCTTTGTGGACGTTCCCCGCCCGGCAGTAACATTTGCCAGTCGGCAGATAACGTCAGGCGATTGCGGATATAGAGAATGTTGTCCAGCTCGAGCCCGTTGACGGACTCATAGCTGTGGCGATCGTTCGCGGAGACATAGAACATATCGCCACGGGTAATGCGGTAAGGCACATCGTTCCAGAGGTGCAGGCCATTCCCGCGCCAGACAATCACCAGTTCGTCAAAATCATGATGATGCAGCGGAAACGCTGGCTGCGGGTGCCGTTCGGCAACCATCACGGCATTCTTGTCGGTGAGGAAATAGTCTTCAGTCTGTAATTTCAAACCCCGTATTGCTGTCGCCATTCCCTCACCCGCGGTTGCTGTTACCTACTCTTCACGAGAAAACGCCTGATGGCGTAGTGACTTAGGCGCCTGCGAGAATGCCTTGCGGAATTGCGTCGAGAAGTGATTGCTGTCGCTAAATCCACAGGCGTGCGCAATGGTAGTGATAGAGTCATCACTCTGCTGCAACCGCCGACGAGCCTCCAGTAATCTTAACCGATTCAGATAGCGTTGTGGCGTCATACCGGTGTGTTGTTTGAGCTGGCGATGCAGCGTGCGCAGCGGCAGCGAGAACCGATCGGCCAGACTGCCCCAGTTCACCTCTTCGCTGTAGTTGTTTTGCAGCCAGCCCAGCAGCGCCTGCACCCCCTGACGTTCGGAGCCGTTGGCCTGCGTCTGGAAGCACTGCTGACGCAACTGCACCAGAATGTGCAGAAATAGGCTTTCACTGGCGGCAATCGCTTCCGGCGCATCGCTCTGCGCCAGCTCTGCCAGACTGTTCAGTGACTGCTTCAACTGCTGCATCCCCACAGCATTGACCTGCCACTGCCCCTGCCACTCGCCGTTCGGGCCATACGGCAAGAAGGCGGCGATATCGGAAAGGAAGCGGAACCCGCGCGGCGAGCGGTACAGCATGTTGGTCAGGCACAGTCCTTCCACGTCTTCAAACAGATGCCGATCGTTATCGCGAACAAAGAACACCGAACCGCTGCACAGTGCATAGGGCTGATCGTTAAACACATGGACGCCAGCGCCCTGTTCCACCAGCACAATTTCCCAGAAATCATGGTAGTGCTCAGGAAACGCCGTTTGCGGCGTGCGCGGTTCTACCGCCACCGTTACGGCACGCGAAGTAAAAAAATCATCACCAAGAAGTAACGTCATTTCAGTTCTCCATTCGGCCTCTGGCAAAAATGCGGCCTTTGAAAAAGGGTAGCCAGAAGCCACAGAACCGACCTTCAATTACCGTCACCCACGTGCCATCTGGCTGCTCTTTTTTTAAGATCGCACCGCCCAATTGATTGAAGTGTGGTAAGGATCACACCGCTTTTTCCCTGATTTTTTCGTGGTTATTTCCTGAATAATTTCCCAGATTGTGAGCCCTTTCACGGTCAGCTTTGTCATTTTGCCAGCCGCCAGTTGTTGATGGCACTCATAGGAAGGTGGCTGCCGTTACCGCTCTTTACACTGCAACACATCCAACAATAAGGAGTGCGGCTATGGCGGTGAAGAATATCGTGGCGGTGGATTTAGGTGCATCTAGTGGTCGGGTCATGCTGGCAACCTTGCACACCGCAACGCAGCATCTGACGCTGAAAGAAATTCACCGTTTCAGCAATACGCTGGTGTTTCAGGACAATCATCACCAGTGGGATCTGGCCGCGCTGGAACGCGATATCCTCATCGGATTACACCAAATCGATGCCATGGGGATCATCCCCGATAGCATCGGGATCGACAGCTGGGGCGTGGACTATGTGCTGCTGGATAAGGACGGGCAGCGCGTCGGCCTGCCGTATTCCTATCGCGACCACCGCACCGACGGCGTGATGGCTACCGTCACCGCCGAGCTGGGGCGTGAGGCGATCTATCAGCGCACCGGTATTCAATTCCTGCCGTTTAATACGCTGTACCAGCTTAAAGCGCTGTGTGATGCGCCGTCTGAAAACCTGAATCAGGTGGCACACCTGCTGATGATTCCTGACTATTTTCACTATCGTCTCACGGGGAATCTGATCTGCGAATACACCAACGCCAGCACGACCCAACTGCTTAACCTCGAAAAGAAAACCTGGGACGGCACGCTGCTGGACTATCTGGGTGTACCACGTCACTGGTTGAGCGGGCCAGTGCAGCCGGGGCACGCCGTGGGAAACTGGACAGCACCAAGCGGACGGCAAATTCCCGTCACCGCCGTCGCCACGCACGATACCGCCAGTGCGGTGGTCGGCGCGCCATTGCAGAGCCGCGACAGCGCCTATCTCAGCTCCGGCACCTGGTCGCTGATAGGCATTGAGAGCGACACGCCATTTAACAGCCCGCAGGCGCTGGCTGCCAATATCACCAACGAAGGCGGCGTAGACGGCACCTATCGGGTGCTGAAAAACATCATGGGACTGTGGCTGCTACAGCGGGTTTGTCAGGAACGTGACATCAAGGATTTAGGCGCGCTAATTCAGTCCGCCGCCGCCCTGCCTGCCTTCGTCAGCCTGATTAATCCTAATGACGAGCGCTTTATCAATCCGCCGTCCATGCATCAGGCGATCCGCGACTATTGCCGTGAGCACGGCCAGCCCGTGCCCCACAGCGATGCCGAGCTGGCACGCTGCATCTTTGACAGCCTCGCGCTGCTCTACCGACAGGTCGTTCTGGAACTGGGCGAACTGCGCCACGCACCGATCCGCCAGTTGCACATTGTCGGCGGCGGCAGCCAGAACGCTTTCCTGAACCAGCTGTGCGCCGATGTGTGCCAGATTCCGGTTCTGGCCGGGCCAGTCGAAGCCTCGACGCTTGGCAATATCGGCTGCCAACTGATGGCGCTGGGCGCCGTCGCCGACCTTGCCGCATTCCGGAACATGCTGACTCATAACTTCCCTCTGCATCGCTATACCCCGCGTGCGGAGAGTGATTTTGCCGGGCACTGGCGTCGTTTTCAGGCGCTCAGCCAGCCAGAAACCGCCCCGAAGGGCAAAAAGGAGACCACGCAATGAGCACACCAATTGAAACCGCCTGGCAGTTGGCGAAAGCGCGTTACGCCAGCCTGAACATTGACGTAGAGGCCGCGCTGGAACAGCTCGATCAGATCCCGGTGTCAATGCACTGCTGGCAGGGTGACGATGTGGCCGGATTCGAGAACACCGGCGGGCCACTGACCGGCGGCATTCAGGCCACCGGTAACTACCCCGGCAAAGCGAGCACGCCGGATGAACTGCGTGCCGATCTGGAACAAGCCTTTGCGCTCATTCCCGGCCCCAAGCGGCTGAACCTGCACGCTATCTATCTGGAATCCGCGCAACCCGTCGCCCGTAATGAAATTGCCCCCGAGCATTTCCGCACCTGGGTGGAGTGGGCCAAACGCCACCAGCTCGGGCTGGATTTTAACCCGACCTGCTTTTCTCACCCGCTGAGCGCGGACGGCTTCACCCTATCGCACCCGGACGAAAAAGTACGCCGCTTCTGGATTGAGCACTGTCAGGCCAGTCGCCGGATTTCTGCCTACTTTGGTCGCGAACTCGGCACGCCGTCCGTGATGAACATCTGGGTGCCGGACGGCATGAAAGACTTGACCATCGATCGTCTGGCGTTCCGCCAGCGGCTGCTCAGCGCGCTGGATGAGATCATCGCCGAGCCGCTCGATCAGGCGCACCATATTGACGCGGTGGAAAGCAAACTGTTCGGGATCGGCGCGGAAAGTTTTACCGTCGGCTCCAACGAATTCTACCTCGGCTACGCGGCCAGCCGCGGCACTGCGCTCTGTCTGGATGCCGGACACTTCCACCCGACTGAAGTTATTTCCGACAAGATCTCCAGTGCCATTCTCTACGTCCCGCGCCTGCTGCTGCACGTCAGCCGTCCCGTACGCTGGGACAGCGACCACGTGGTACTGCTGGATGACGAAACGCAGGCTATCGCACACGAAATCGTACGCCATAAGCTGCTTAATCGCGTGCATATCGGGCTCGACTTCTTTGATGCCTCGATCAACCGCATTGCCGCCTGGGTTATTGGCACGCGCAATATGAAGAAAGCCCTGCTGCGCGCGCTGCTGGAACCCACAGAAACGTTGCGCAAGCTGGAACAAAACGGCGATTACACCGCGCGTCTGGCCCTGCTGGAAGAGCAAAAATCGCTACCGTGGCAGGCCGTGTGGGAGCACTACTGCCAGCGTCATGACGTCATCCCAGGCAGCGAATGGCTGCAACAGGTGCGTCAGTATGAAGAAACCATCCTCACTCAACGTCAAGGGTAAGACTATGCAAGCAATTCTCTCTTCCTGGTTTGTACAGGGAATGATTAAAGCCACCAGCGACATGTGGCTCAAAGGCTGGGACGAACGTAACGGCGGTAACGTCAGCCTGCGCCTGACGGCTGAGGATGTGACGCCTTATGAAAGCGATTTCTACCCGCAGCCGCGCCATGAAGCGCTATCACAGCCGATGCCCGCGCTGGCCAACTGCTGGTTTATCGTCACTGGCTCCGGCAAATTTTTCCGCAACGTTCAGTTAGATCCGGCCGATTCATTGGTCGTGTTGCAGGTCGATAGCGACGGCAAAGGCTATCGTATTTTCTGGGGACTCACCAACGGCGGCCTGCCAACGTCTGAACTCGCCTCGCATTTCCAGTCGCACATTGTGCGTATGGGGGTGACCCACGGGCACGATCGCGTCATCATGCACTGCCATGCGACCAACCTGATCGCCCTGAGCTATGTGCTGGAGCTGGATACCGCTAAATTCACCCGCGAACTGTGGGAAGGCAGCACGGAATGTCTGGTCGTCTTCCCGGACGGCGTGGGAATTGTACCGTGGATGGTGCCAGGCACCGATGCCATTGGCGATGCCACCTCCGAACAAATGCAGCGTCATTCGCTGGTGCTGTGGCCCTTCCACGGTATCTTCGGCACCGGCCCGACGTTGGACGACGCCTTCGGCCTGATCGATACCGCAGAAAAATCCGCCGAAGTGATGGTGAAAGTGATATCGATGGGCGGTAAGAAGCAGACGATCTCGACCGAAGAGCTGATCGCACTGGGTAAACGTTTCGGCGTTACCCCCATGGAAGCCGCGCTGCGCCTGTAGCAGGTTTTCGGCATAAGATTGTTTTCAGCATAAAAGGCTTTCAACCTCAAATCGCCACGGCCTCGCGTCGTGGCGTTCTGCTAACGATTACAGGGGACTCATCCATGTTACGTAAGGCTTTTGTGATGTCGGTTTTTCCTGACTGCCACGACGACTATCAACGTCGTCACAATCCTATCTGGCCGGAACTGGCCGAGGTGCTGAAAAACCACGGCGCGCACCACTACAGCATTTTTCTGGATAAGCAACGCCATCTGCTGTTCGGCTATGTGGAAGTCGAATCCGAAGCACGCTGGGAAGCGATTGCACAAACGGAAGTCTGCCAGCGCTGGTGGAAACACATGAGCGACGTCATGCCCTCCAATCCCGATAACAGCCCGGTCAGCGACGCGCTGGAACCGGTGTTCTATCTGGACTAAGGCATGCTTGGCGCAAAGCATCATCGTGCAGCGGTAATGACATTACCGCTGTGTCATTATGGTTGAAGAAATAAAAAGAAATAATTTGTCATTTAACTAATGAATCCTGTTACTTATTATCATTACTTTTAATCAACAAATAATTATCGATTATTGATGGCTATCACATTTTATTTTTCCTATTTGTGAATTATCCAACCTTCACATTAAAAATAAAAACATTTATTAAAACAATGTTTAACAACCACTCTTCCCATTAAAAATAAACCAATAAAAAAACAAAAATAAATGGAATTTAGTATTGCGAAAATGTACTATTTTATTATTAAATCCCGTTTACATCCTCTACTCTCTTTATCGAATTACGCATTATAAAGATCTTATTTTATTTGCCGTTATCACTATTACCTTCTCTCTAATAATCAATAAGAATAGCGATGAAATTTTCTCAACTCACAGTATTTTCCAAGTTATTACTCGGATTTTCCGTCCTGATAGCCATGATGTTGCTATTAGGGGTGGTTTCACTACTCCAGCTTAGCGTTAATAATGGCCGTATTGATGAATTAAGCAGCAGCAGCCTACCCGGCGTGCGATATAGTCTGGAAATGCGTGGCGCGTTGTCTGAAACGCGATTACAGCAAATACAGTATATCGACTCCAAAACGCCCGAAGAGCGTGAAGGCCACCGCAAAGAATTACTGCAAAACGCCGATACTTTCCTTGCTGCGTTTAAGAATTACCAAACCGTTGCCAATAGCGAGGATAAAAAAGCGCTGATTAAAATCATCGGCGATAATTTCTCCGGCTTTAACTCGGTCAATGCCACGCTGATTGATACCGTGAACCGGGGCGATCTGGCAGAGGCGAGCAAAATCAGCGGCGCAAGCTCCTCTAAGTATCGTAGCCAGTTAATGAAAGATCTGGCCAAGCTGGTGGATATGGAAGTGGCGACGGCAAAAGATATCGTCGCCAGCGCCGATTCGACTTATCGGACATCGCAGTACTATGTTTGGGGATTGCTGCTGCTCGCTCTGCTGACGACCACCGTTATCGCCACCATTATCTCACGCAATATTTCACGCCAGCTCGGCGGCGACCCGCATTACGCACAGGAAATCATGACCGAGATTGCCTCCGGTAATCTCACAACAGAAATCAGGCTGCGCCAAGGGGACAACAGCAGCCTGCTGGCCTCCATCAACTATATGAACCAGCAGTTGATGAGCATCGTACATACCATCATGAACGGCAGCGAGTCCATCACGCTGGCGTCCAGTGAGATTGCTCAGGGCAACAGCGACCTGTCGCAGCGTACCGAAGAGCAGGCAGCCTCGCTGATTCAGGCATCGGCCAATATGCAGCAACTGACACATACCGTGCGACAGAATGCGGATAACGCCAAGGAAGCCAGCCAACTGGCACAGCAAACCTCGGAAACGGCTTCTCAGGGCGGGCTTATCGTGGACGACATGCTCAAGCGGATGCGTGAAATCTCCGACAGTTCACAGAAGATCGTCGATATTATCGCCGTGATCGAAGGGATCGCTTTCCAGACCAATATCCTCGCCCTGAACGCGGCAGTAGAAGCCGCCAGAGCGGGCAGCGAAGGGAAAGGCTTTGCCGTTGTGGCGGGCGAAGTACGGACGCTGGCACAGAAGAGCGCCAACGCCGCCAAAGAGATCAAAACGCTGATCGAAGGCACCGTCGAGAAGATTACCGACGGCTCTGCGCGAGCAGACAAAGCCAACCAGGCGATGTCGGAGATTGTGCAGTCGGTGAAAAAGGTCACCGATATCGTGGCGGAAATTTCTCAAGCTTCCAACGAGCAGCACATCGGCATCAAAGAGATTAGCGTGGCAGTAGAACAAATGGATCGGGTTACCCAGCAGAACGCCGCGCTGGTTGAAGAATCCGCCACGGCAGCCCATGCGATGACGGAACAGGGGGAGCAACTGCGCGATGCGGTGCGTTTCTTCAAAGTCAATCAGGACCATTTACTGAGAATTCATTAACTCTCATCTGCCCCGTTGGCTACCCAGCGGGGCAATACATTCTTTCGATCGCTACGGCTTTTGATAACGGCAGCTTCTGATACCATCCCTTCCGAACGTCTCACCCACGGCACCGTAACAGCGCCTGCTGACAGGCGACAAGCCCATTCGATCTGACTCATGAACAAACGTTGACGTGCGGTTTAGGCAAACGGGGTTATTGTTGCACCACTAAACTACGTACAGTGTTTCTGCGTACTCAATTTCTACGTACTCTGTTATGTGTTTCATCAGCCGACGACGCTGTTTATTTTACATCTCGCCATACGGCGATAAGGAGACAACATGGACGAGCACCCTCGATGGCCCGGTAAACCGCATCCGTTAGAATAAGGACCGTCTTCTTCCCCGACCCCTCTGTTCTCTCTGCCTGCGCCGTTTACCTCCCTTAATACCTTTATTTTTCTCCGCTTTACGTCCCTTTATCCGGGATGCGCGCCCGTGCGTGGCGGACAGGCAACATTAAGAGAGCAGCATCATGACCGATATGATCACACAAACGGGGTATCGCCGCGCCCGTAAAACCCCCAAGACCACCTTTGCGATTGCCCGCGAGGCACAAAACAGCCTCGATCAAACGCTGGCTAACCTGAATACCCATCTGCATGGTTTAAGCCATGATAACGTCATTGAACGTCAGCAAACCTATGGCGAAAACCGCGTCGCCCACGAGAAAGCGCCGCACGCGCTGGTACAGTTAGCCGCCGCGTTTAATAACCCGTTTATTTACGTGCTGACAGCGCTGGCTGCAATCAGCTTTTTCACCGATTACTGGTTACCGTTGCGCCATAACGAAGAGACGTCGCTCACTGGCGTGCTCATCATTCTGGTGATGGTGAGCCTGAGCGGCCTGCTACGCTTCTGGCAGGAATTTCGCACCAATAAAGCCGCAGAAGCGCTGAAATCCATGGTGCGGACCACGGCCACCGTACTGCGTCGCCCTCATGCCAGCGCCACCGCCGTCATGCAGGAAATCCCGCTTCAGCAGTTGGTGCCCGGCGATATTCTGACCCTTTCCGCCGGCGATATGGTACCAGCGGATGTTCGGCTGGTGGAATCGCGCGATCTGTTCGTCAGTCAGGCGGTACTGACCGGCGAATCACTGCCGATCGAAAAATACGACGTGTTCAGCGATATCAGCGCCAAAGGCTGCCAGCCCACGGGCTGTGTCGGCGAAAGCGATCTGCTGGCGTTATCCAACATCTGCCTGATGGGAACCAACATTTCCAGCGGTACAGCAACGGCCATCGTCGTGGCGACCGGCAGCCATACTTACTTTGGCTCGCTGGCAAAATCCATCGTCGGCACCCGTTCCCAAACCGCCTTCGATCGCGGCGTGAACAGCGTAAGCTGGCTGTTGATCCGCTTTATGATCGTGATGGTGCCCGTCGTGCTGCTGATTAACGGCTTCACCAAAGGCGACTGGATGGAGGCCAGCCTGTTTGCGCTGGCGATCGCGGTCGGCCTGACGCCGGAAATGCTGCCGATGATTGTCTCTTCCAATCTGGCAAAAGGCGCGATTGCCATGGCGCGGCGTAAAGTGGTGGTCAAACGCCTGAACGCGATTCAGAACTTTGGCGCGATGGATGTGCTGTGCACCGATAAAACCGGCACGTTAACGCAGGATCGCATCATCCTTGAGCATCACCTGAATACACAGGGTCAGGTCGATGAGAGCGTGCTGCAACTCGCCTGGCTCAACAGCGCACACCAGAGCGGCATGAAAAACCTGATGGATCAGGCCATCATGCAGTTTGGTCGCCATAACCCCGCCATTGCCGCGCTGGGCCGCTATCGCAAAATCGATGAGCTGCCGTTTGACTTTATTCGCCGCCGCCTGTCCATCATCGTTGCGGATGAACACGATCAGCAACGCCTGATTTGCAAAGGCGCGGTAGAAGAAATGCTGTCTGTCGCCACACACGTAAATGAAAACGGGCAGCGCTATGAACTGGATGATGAACGCCGCAACACGCTGAAAATGCTGGCAGAAAGCTACAATCAGCAAGGGTTTCGCGTGTTGATGATCGGCACCCGTGAGCTGAGTCCGGTAGGCAGCACGCTGCCGCTCAGCGCTGAGGATGAACGCGACCTGACAATCTGCGGCCTGCTGACGTTCCTCGATCCGCCGAAAGAAAGCGCCTCTGCCGCCATTCGCGCCCTGCATGAAAACGGCGTGACGGTTAAAGTCCTGACGGGCGACAACGCGATTATTACCAGCAAGATCTGTCGTGATGTCGGGCTGGAACCGGGTGAGGTACTGGAAGGGAATGCTATTGATGCACTCAGCGATGAACAGCTCGGCGTACTGGTAGAACAGCGCACCATTTTTGCCCGGCTGACACCGCTACAAAAATCTCGCGTGCTGAAAGCCCTGCAAGGCAATGATCATACGGTCGGCTTTTTAGGCGACGGTATCAACGATGCCCCCGCCCTGCGCGATGCCGATATCGGGATTTCTGTCGATACCGGCACGGATATCGCCAAAGAGTCGGCTGATATCATTCTGCTGGAAAAGAACCTGATGGTGCTGGAGGAAGGGGTCATCAAAGGGCGCGAGACGTTCGGGAATATCATCAAATACCTGAACATGACCGCCAGTTCCAACTTCGGCAACGTGTTTTCAGTGCTGGTCGCCAGCGCCTTTATTCCGTTCCTGCCGATGCTAGCGATACATCTGCTGATTCAGAACCTGATGTATGACATCTCCCAGCTGTCACTGCCGTGGGACAAAATGGATAAGGAATTCCTGCGTAAACCGCGCAAATGGGATGCCAAAAATATCGGTCGCTTCATGCTGTGTATCGGGCCGACGTCATCAATTTTTGACATCACTACCTACGCGCTGATGTGGTTCGTATTTGCCGCTAACAGCGTGGAGCATCAGGCGTTATTCCAGTCAGGCTGGTTCGTTGAGGGGTTGCTGTCACAAACGCTGGTCGTACATATGTTGCGTACTCAAAAAATCCCGTTCATTCAGAGTACAGCAGCGCTGCCGGTGATGCTGATGACCGGGCTGGTGATGGCGATGGGCATCTACCTGCCGTTCTCTCCGCTAGGGCCGCTGGTCGGGTTGCAGCCGCTGCCGTGGGAATATTTCCCTTGGTTGGCCGCCACGCTGATTGGCTACTGCACCGTCGCGCAACTGGTCAAACGCGCCTATATCCGCCGCTTCGGCCAATGGTTCTGATCCCTTCTTTACCTCTTCACGGCGGGTGCGCAGTCACCCGCCGAATAGAATCACAAAAATGCCGATGAGAAAGCGCGCATTACACACAAAAGTCATCGTTTAATTCAGCAAACAATCACGGCACGATAGGCGAGTATTTAATCTGTCACGAGAATTTGATACTTCACATAGGGACGATGGAAATCGGGAAAAGGAGTTACACGATGATATCTGCACGACTCAGGAAAGCCTTACTGGTCGCTCTGGCTTTGGTCTCAGCGCCCCCCCTCAACGCAGTAAGCGCCATAGCAAACTCAGCCTCAGCAGCAAATGTAGAGGCGACAGGCCTCGTTGATAGCATTACCTTTGGCGATAAAACGTCGGAAAGCGGCCACGACCTCAATGGCGAAAACAGCCAGACCGTCTCGGGTGCGCTGGGGGAACCCGCTCGTAAATTACTGCCGTTCCAACAAACCGGTGTCTATGGTGGTAGCCTGACATTTACGATGCAGATCGATCCGCTACGTCGCAATTATGTTTCCGTCAAACTGTGGGGGGAAGACGATGGCAATCTGAATACTGGCCGTCTCTACCTTTATATGATCAAAGACGGCGTCGAATACCAAATAGGTTATCGCCACGAAGGCGATTACGCCCCACTCAGCGTCGCTCACTGGAATAAGCCGCTACCGGGACGCTTTTTCTACTCCACCACACTGCTACCTTATGCTATGACCAAAGGCAGCACGTTCGTTACCCTGAAAATCGTTTCAACGGGACGACTCTATCCATTCGGCTCAGGGGGGCCTGAATCAGCCAACCCTTATCAGTATGCGATGAACCAGCCAAGCCGGAGCATTTATCGCGCCTACACGCATGTCGATCCCTTCCTCAACGTAGCAGGGGAAAAACAGGGTAGCGAGCCCGCCGCAACGACCCGCCCTTCACCGAGTGATGACATCATCGGCACAAATGGTCGGTTTCGCACTGCGGTGAATAATCGTATCCAAACGCTTATCAGCAAGCCCTCGACAACCGATGCGCTGTCTGGCGGGGATTTACGCTATCTGGCACGCGCCTGGTCCGTTCCCGAATTGGCAGGGTATCAAAACCCGGCTCTGGTGGAGAAAGTTGTCGCCACGCTCGATGCTTACGCAGCGCAGTACTACGCCGATACCCCTATTGCGACAAAGAACTGGGGTGGTAATTTTGGCTCTCAGGGTCAGGCTATCTATTACCTTCGGAATGCCTTGACGGCCTCACGCCTTGACGAGTCAGTAAACTATGGCAACACGGGAGTTAAAAAACGCCGCGTGGCCTGGGCTGATATGCTGTTTGCCAGCCGAGAATTTGGCCGCCAGAAGGATCGCCGGACGTTAACGAATCAGTCACTCATCGCCAGCACCAATATTTATTTCGCTAACAAAGGGATGCTGACATTAGGCGATTCACGCGCCTTTGCAGATAACATTGCACAGCGTTATATCAAAGAAGCGGCAGGCATGCTGCCCTGGATGGGGAATGACCTTAATGGACCAACCGATGGCGGCCAGAAACCATACGGAAGCCATTATTATCAGGTTACCGATAAAGGTCAGACCCGAGAATGGGGTTATCTCGGAGCAGGCTACGGTGAAGTCCAGTCCTACCTCGCCGAATATTATCGCGTGACGGGCAATGAAGATTTTCGCAAGCAGATGATAAAAATGGCCAACGCTCGTGCGCCGTTTCGTCGTCCGGCGATCGACATAAGCAATGGCGCCAACTACCGTGCGATGGAAGCCATTGGCCTGTTAGCCTGGCGTGGCGCGCACGAAAGCGATGGTAATTTCGCAGGCTACCTCGCTTACGTCGATGCGGTAAATACCAATGAACGCGCCAAAGGACTGCGCGTTGCCGCTGCCAGTAACGACGCTACGCTGATTGGCTATGCTAAACAAATGCTGGAGGATAATCAGTTCTTTGCCAACCTCGACGGCGCAGAGTCTGCATTTGAAGCGCTGGATATTTTTGCCGATTACCAGACGATCAAAACGGCCCGCGACAGCGGTACACGGCTGCCGATGAGCGCAGGCCAGCCGGATTTTGCCTGGGCGGATGAAGAAAACGCAATCGTGGCGGTCAAGAAAGGAGATGAACGCC
Source organism: Pectobacterium sp. 1950-15 (assembly GCF_037136835.1). Lineage (NCBI taxonomy): Bacteria > Pseudomonadati > Pseudomonadota > Gammaproteobacteria > Enterobacterales > Pectobacteriaceae > Pectobacterium > Pectobacterium sp. 1950-15. Next base: position 216,716 of record NZ_JBBBQR010000002.1, read on the forward strand.
TGTGGCTAAGCACCTACTGGCAGGCCAAAGCGGGAACTGGCATCAACGGTCTGGCACGTTTCCATTTCAGTACACCAAGCCACGATCAGTACGGTGTACTCGAAACAACCCCGACCTTCCGTTCAACGACAAGCTATACGCGGCCTAATCGCATCGACATGCCGGAGAAAACACCGTATACGCCACCGAATCCCCCCACTAACGCCTATGCGGGTGAATTACTGCCGCTAGGTATTAAGCCTGAGGATGCTTCCAACGATGAACCTTTCCGGGGCAAAGCCGATTTCTATGCCGCGCGTTTCGGCCACTATCTGATCGGCATCAATGCCAATTCCGACAATCGTTACAGCCTGAAAACGCCTGTGGGCTTTAAGAGCGCGGAAAATCTGGTATCACAGCGAACCCTATCCGGTAACGTCCTCGTTGAGCCACGTTCCACCGTTGTGCTCTACCTGAATGACACCCGTGACGCCAAAGCGGTGCCTAACGCACCATTGCATCTGGGGGCACAAAATAGCAACGGGATAAATACGCTATTCTGGACGCCATCATCCGGTAGCGAACGCTATAAGGTTATGCGCTCCACCAGCGAAAATGGTACTTATCAGGCTATCGCAACCGTAACGGAAAATAGCTACAGCGATCCTACTGGCACGGCATCTGGTCGTTACTACTATCGGATCGTGGCCACTAACGGTAACGGAGAAAGCTACCCTTCAATGACAAGTCACCCCTGATAGTCTCGCTCTCTGCATTCGCGTAGCCCTATTCTTTGGGCTACGCTTTATTACCCTTTTGGATGCCTGTTTTTTCACTCGCATTAAGACTCGCCCAGAAGCTCCCGGCCAACACCGGGAAGCGGCTTATCGCATCCTGAACTCGTAAAGCAAATACCCATATTTAGTTATTAAAAAGTGAGATAACGAGGTAGTACCATACCCTAATAGTGAAATCTTCTTGTGAAAGAAGTCCAACCAGAGTAGACGCACTTTTTTTATGGATGAAGTATCATCAATGCTAAATCATTGCTTCGTATCGCCGAAACTAAAATAAACCCCTGTCTACTTTTGCACACTGCACATGTCAGGAACGGACTACTTGCAGACTATGGAGCGCACCTATGAAATCCCTTCATCACATCTCAATCCGTAGTAAGTTCATTCTTGCCCTTATCCCTCCCATCCTTGCTCTGTTGTGGTTCAGTTTTTCCGGTGTAATGGAGCGCCGTAGCACCGAAAATGAAATGATCCGGATGGCGAAACTCATTACGCTGGCGCGCGATGCGGGCGAGTTCGCCCACCAGCTACAGCGTGAGCGCGGTTTGAGCGCGGGGTATTTTGGCAGTCAGGGGAAAAATTTTGGTCCAGAGCTTGCTACTCAGCGACAGGCCACCGATCGGGCACAGCAGGTGCTAGAGCAAACCACCGCTAACCTGAGTCAGGATGAATTAGGGGCGGCAGTCAGCGAAGAACTCGGCAAAATTGCGCAGAAAGTGCAACAGATTGGCGAACATCGTCGCAATGTCGATAGCATATCGATATCTGTCACTCAGGCGCTCGGCTACTATTCCGATTCCGTCAGCTATCTGCTGAATATTGTCGGGGATATGACTCATCTGGTCAGTGACGGCGGTATTGCCCAGCGTCTGGCGGCCTATTACAACCTGCTGAACGTTAAAGAGCAGGCCGGACTCGAACGTGCCGTGCTCTCTAATACCTTCTCCGCCAATAGTTATGCTCCCGGTATGTTTGAACGCCTGAACCAAATGGTTGGCAAAGGAGAAGCGTATACCACGGCCTATAACATGTTCGCCAATGCCGACCTGCGCAAGGCTTTTGAACAGGCCCTCAGCAATCCATCCGCACAAAACGCGCTTCAGATGCGCAATAAGGCCATCGCTTCTCCTGGCGGTAACTTTGGTATTGATGCCAGCCAGTGGTTTAACCAGCAAACGGCGAAAATCGATGAGTTGAAAAAAGTTGAACAGCTCGCCGCCAACGATCTGGCAACACAGGTGAATACCTTAGCCGCCGAGGCCCGTCAGTCCTGGATTAGCTATCTGGCTGGCGCACTCATTTCTCTGCTCATGGCGCTCGGTCTTGCTTCCATGGTTATGCGCAGCATCAACGAACAACTGCAGCAAACCCTGACAACCATTCGCGAAATGGGCGGGGATCTTACACGCCGCCTGCACGTGCCGGGCACCGACGAACTTTCGCAGCTGAATCAGGCATATAACGCCTCGCTGGAAAACATCGCCGATATGGTGGTGAGTATTAAGCACAGCTCACAGACCATCGGGCGCGCCAGCAGCGAGATCGCTAACGGCAATCAGGATCTGGCGCAGCGTACCGAAGAACAGTCCGCTTCGCTGGTGCAAACCGCCAGCAGCATGGAAGAGATTACCGTCACGGTAAAACAAACCGCTGACTTTGCAGGACAAGCGCGCCAGTTGACGACAGAAGTGGACGATCAGGCGCAGCGCGTCGGCACTATTACCGAATCTGCCAGCAGCGCGATGGAAAAAATTCAGGACGCCAGCCAGCGCGTAAACGCGGTGGTGACAGCCATTGATGCCATTGCTTTTCAGACTAACCTGCTGGCGCTGAACGCAGCGGTTGAAGCCGCGCGCGCGGGCCAGCATGGCCGTGGGTTCTCGGTTGTTGCGGCGGAAGTTCGTCAGTTATCACAACGTAGTGCTGATGAAGCGGGCAAAATACGCGCGCTCATCGCCGACAGTATTGCCAGCGTCAGCGAAGGCACGAAGCTGGTGAACCAATCGAACCGTGGGATTAGCGATATCGTCTCTGGCACGCGTAAAGTTCGCGATCTGGTGAATGAAATCGCGGTCGCCGCCGATGAACAGTCACTGGGTATCGCGCAAATTAACGAAGCGCTCAGCCAACTGGAGATGGTCACACAGCAGAATGCGACGCTGGTTTCTCAGGCTTCCGTTGCCAGCCAGTTGCTGGATGAGCAGGCGATTGAAATGGAATCACTGGTTAGCCGCTTCAAGGTTGACGACAGCGCACCACAGCAGACGCTACAACAGTCTTTACCGCAAGCACGGTTACCAAGGTAGATCATAAAGAAGCGCAACAAGCGTCTTCTGCTCTCTTAGCCGGGCGGTACCGCCCGGCTCCACCACATTATTGAGACTATCCCCGTCATACTTCAAGCTGGATGTGCGTTGTTCAAAACGCTAACGTTTTGTCCTGAAACTCGAATTATTTAGGGTATATATATTCCGTATCTCTTCATCATTTCCCCTATATTCCCTCTATTTAGCAACAGTTCCTGCTGCTGTGGCGTTAGGGGTTACAGCAGTTCGTGCCTTTCGTCGCGACCGTCATCGGGATCATCGTGTTTGGGATGCTGGAAGATTTTCGCGAGAATACGCAAGAACGCGGCATCAAACTCAACCAGTGGCCGGTTTGACACACGTCCCACCGTAATAACGGTAACGCCCTCGGCGGAGGGCGTTGCTAATCTCTATGCGATAAATGATCTAAGTGGCTATAACAATGGCTTTTTATACGTGTGACGATAAACGTTAAGGAAGTCGAGCGGCCTGCGATCGCAGGCCCGCAAAAATAGCATGACTGATACGTTCGGGAAAATCATCAGGAAGAAGCGTTTCCACTTCCGCAATAACCCGCTCCGTGTTCACCTTCATCTCTGACATCATTGCGGCAACGCGTTCCTGCGGGTAGCCCACTTGTCTGGCGCTAGAAAAGTAGTGCCGTGGCAAAATCTTATACCAATGGAAGTGACGATTACGACCAAGAACCGCCATCGCCATTTTCGCCTTCTGAACCGGTATTCCCGCCGCTCCCATTAGGGGAAAAGCGGATATAACATCATATAAAGGCGTCATGCGGTATGCACTGCCTGGTTCGATAAATACGCTGAAGTTTTTCGCATGGCCGTCAATCGCAGCCAGCATCCAGAACAGTATCTGACTCTTGAAAAAGGTATCTCTATCCTTCATCGCCTGTTGTGAACCGAGCAGGAGCGCCATTGATTTCTCAATGCCGGGGCCACCATCAGACTCATATTTTAACGCTGGAGCAATACCCAATGCCTGACAAAAATCCTCCTGCGGCAAACGCATCAGCCAAGGTTTATCACGATATGACCAACGTCGATCAAAGCGTTCAACGATTAATACTTTTTGTGAGTTAAACCGGGCAATTTCCGCTTGGGCAACCGTGAAACCATACTTTTCGGCGATTTTCAGACATAACCACTCATTTTCAACACTGTCACTGAGGTCAATGCGGTTGTTGGCGATATAACCAATCGGTAATTTGAAGATATGGCTGGTCGGCGTACTTCCCTGCGGGCGATGCCACTGATTTTTATACCAAAGTAGCGCCGTCTTTTCCTGTGCACCGGCGAGAGAGATACGAAAATCCTCCCGATCCGTCGCCATCCCTAATGGCGCTTCTCGGTAACCTTGCAGCAGCGCTTCAATCTCATCATCCTCGAGTGCTTCTGCATGTACATCGGTGACCGATGCAACAGGTGTATCGACCGGATAGATCTGAATCGCGCCAACGCAGTCACCACCGATGCTAGTCAGTAAATCAAAAGGCTGCTTCGTCGCGATACGAAAGCGAGCCTGGATCCTGCTGCGAATACTGTCGTTGTCTGGTAATAAATTATCAAAGAAGTTGTAAACCACATCGCCACGATAGGTCGCTCGCTGTAAGGGCAACGAAAGGGAAATGGCACGCGCACCGGGACGGCTCAGCCAATCAGGATAGTAAGTGAACGTCATGTCACTCCCTACGCCTTTCGCTAGCGCCCCGACAGGAATACCATTAAGCGCCACCGTGAGAATATTCATCGTTTACCACTCCTCACTCCATGTCTGGCCCGATTGCTGCTCCCCTCGTTTGGAAAGGTGAAGTTCCAGATCCAGAGCCGCCAGCAGCTTAAACAATGTTTCAAGCCGTGTCCCTTCTGGGTGATTCTCAAAATCAGATACGGTGGACTGCTTTATTCCCATACTCTCGGCAACATGGCTTTGATTCAGTTTTCGCTTTTTCCGTTCATCACGCATAGCGTGGGCCAACATGCCAGCAGAAGTGATCTTCATTTTTTATCCTCCATAAGGGATAAACATAACAATATCCCTTATGGGGGATAAATCAATAGTTATCCGCTTTAAGGGATAAAGTGCGCCTCACAAGGACACAATCTAGCGTGCTCTCGCTAAACACCGCTGGCGTCGCTCATCAACCCGTTGGGCAAACCATGCGGTGGTAAGTTTGCGCGTGATCTTCGGACTTTCCAGCGTGATTCCCGGCAGGATGGCGCGCGGCGCTTTCGTGCCCAATTTATCCGCCAGCGCAAAGACGCGCTCATACAGGCTGGTGTCTTCAAAATCGAGGCTATTGCCCTTCTCCAGCGCACGACGAATTACACTGTCGCTCATGTCCAGACGTTTCCCTAATGCACGCACTGCTAGCTCCGTAGCGCTGGCTTTATCCGAACTGTAGTTGATTACATCCCCGTCCAGCGCCAGCTTAACCCCTGTCAGACGACTCACGGCATGCTGGAATGCCGCATTTCGGCTGGCGTACCGTCCTGCGTTAAAATCCGCGAACCGATAAATGGACTGCGGATAATTTGCTGGATAGTCCAGCAGGTGTTTGATGCCAAAATACATCCCGCCACGGCGGCTGAATACTTCGCGACGAAGCGATCCATCCACGGTATACGGATAGCCCTTTGCGTTAGCCTCAGCAAAGGCGATGCTCACCTGCATTGGCCCGCCGGTATGTACCGGATTTAGCCGACCAAACAGCGTCTGCCCCATCGGCACCATGTCGATGAAATCATCAAAGATCGCGCTGAGTTCCTTTTCCGTGCGTACTTTATCGAGCCGCTCACTGTAGCTTTTTCCGCTAGGGGATTTGATGAGCAGCGCGGTACGCACCAGAAATGCGGGAACATGAACTTTCTCCGCACGGCGGTCAATCTCCTGCCAGGCGATTTTCGACAAATTCGGCACCTGTGGATCGGCGCTAAACGTCGATTCCTGCTCAGTTACGGCCAGTACTGAACACAAATTTTCATTACTGGATTCGAGCCCTTGTACCGTAAATGCCGTGGCGATATCGGTCGCCCAACCCTGACGATCTTTCACGTTGTCCGGCAGCAGCTTGAGTACCTGAGCACGCACATCAGCAGGCCGCGATTCCGGCGTCGTCGCGGTCTGGCTGGCACAGCCCGCCAGCACCAGCAGAGCCAGCGCGCACAGGGGACGAAATAAGGGAATAGAAGAACGGGACATAGTCTCTCGGCATCATGATAGGGAAACTGTCAGAACGTTAGCGCAGCCGGCACCAATTATCCAGCCGGAGTCAAGCACATGCATTTTACCGGCTGACCTGGCATAGTTAGCGCAATCACTAACCGAATGCGCTAACGAACGGACGAAACACGCATGGCTGCCACCAACCATTGGACGCGAGATCAGTTACTGATCGCCTTCACCCTGTACAGCCAGCTACCGTTTGGCAGACTGCATTCGCGTAATCCCGACATCATTCGCTACGCTAAGTTGCTCAACCGTACGCCTTCCGCACTGGCGATGAAGCTGGTCAATCTCGCCAGTCTCGATCCGTTTATTATTGATTCCGGTCGCACCGGTTTGCGCGGCGCGTCCAACGCCGACCGGGCGCTGTGGCAAGAGATGGACAGCAATCCCGAGTTATTTGAACAGCAGTGCCAACGGGCGATGGTATCGCTCGAGGCCGGAGCAGCGGAAGCGACAGCAGCCCCCTCTCCGTTCCAAACCAACGATAGCGAAATCCCTGATTATCACGGCGGAGAACGCCTCGCTCAGGTGAAAACACGTATTGGGCAACAGCTCTTCCGCAAACGCGTGCTCAGCAACTACGGCGAACGCTGCTGCGTGACCGGATTGGAAGAGCCTGCGCTGCTGGTCGCCAGCCACATTCGCCCGTGGAAAACGGCTGCGGAACACCGCCTCAACCCCAGCAACGGCCTTTGCCTGTCCAACCTGCATGACAAAGCCTTTGATATGGGGCTCATCAGCTTCAACGACTCGCTGGAAATGCTGCTCTCTCCGCGTATCAAAAAGCTGAAAAGCACCATCAGCGACGTCAACTTCGCCCAATACGAAGGCAAACAAATCCATTTGCCAGACGCCTACCCACCCGACCTGGCGCAGATGGCATACCATCGTGAGCATATTTTTTTGAGGTAGGGGTCAATACGCTATATTACTAACGAAATCGGGTAGTTAAGTTTAATTTATGGACTATGAATTGCTTTGAAAATAAGGATTTAAATACATGCGTATCCGCTTCCCACCCAAACTGGTTCCAGGAGATCTGATTGCTATAACTGCGCCATCATCTGGGGTCCCTCAGCATTTGCATCCTCGACTGGAACTTGCCATAAAAAACCTGAAGGAAAAAGGATTTAGAGTCCGTGAAGGGGAGTGCTTACGCACCCAGCATAAAAATAAAAGTGCCAGTAAAACATCACGGGCGAAGGAGCTGATGTGTTATCTAACCGACCCAGAAGTCAAGGCTGTTATGCCGCCATGGGGAGGTGATCTGGCCATCGAATTGCTTGAGCTCTTAGATTTCAATCTGTTAGCGAAAACAGAGCCTAAATGGTTTGTTGGCTTTTCAGATCTCAGTACATTTCATTTCCCATTGACTACACTTTCTGGTTGGTCAACGGTACATGGACCTAATCTCATGGATCTTGGTGCCAAAGAGTTAGATCCCACCACACAAGCCATATGGGATATTTTGGAGAGCGACCGGGGAACAGTAGTTAAACAATACGCATCAACTGCGTTTCAAATTGATGAAAATCAATGGGGTACCACAGCCGATGCGGGTTTTAATCTGACGCAAAAGACAAGGTGGAAGCACCTTGATGGCACCACTTCTTCTGCCCATTTTCAGGGACGCCTGATTGGTGGATGCCTAGACATCATATCAAGGTTAGCGGGTACCCCATTCGGTAACCTATCTTTGTTTAGGGCACAGCATCACGACGAAGGGGTCATTCTGTATTTTGAAAACGTGGAAATGAACCCCTGTGAGCTAACGCGAGCATTATTTAGTTTACGCTTACAGGGTTGGTTCAATGACTTGAAAGGTGTTCTGATAGGCAGAAGTGCAGCACCCGACGTAAGTGACCCCACACAACAACATTATTTAGACGCTTTACGTTCTGCTCTCGGGGATCTCACTATTCCTGTGCTGTATGATGTGGACATTGGCCATATTCCCCCTCAAATGTCACTCGTCAACGGTGCAAAAGCGGACGTAGTATTCACTGAAAATAGCGGCTCCCTCACTCAGTTATTGTAAGTGAAAAGATGGGCATCGTCATAGCAACGACGTTGCCCTGTACGAAGGTAAACAAATCCATCTGCCAGATGCCTACCCGCCCAATCTGTCACAGATGGCGTATCATCACGAGCGTATTTTTTGGGGTAAAGAGGTTATCGGTAAGACGCCGATAGCTTGCGGGAGGTATGTAATATACGCAGGATATGTACTTCGTTTATCTCTCGCTTGAGTGCATAAATAATGATGAAGGGGAATCGCGTCAGGACCAATTTCCGCCGTTCCCCCGATTTTCCGATATCAAGACCGGCTTCTGGCGTGGCTTCGAGCAACGATACCGATGAGATAAATTTTTCATCCGTCGCATTCGCAACATCCAACCCCGCCTCTTTATACAGATAGCGGTATATTCCTTCGCGATCTGCCAGTGCCTGCTTCTCCCATCGGACCTTAACTATCACAGATCACCCCGCGCCGCTCGCGCTTTCAATGCCTCCATTCTCTGGCTGGCGTCCTCATTACTGACGAGCTCACCTTCACCCGCATCATAACGAGAAAACGCCTCCTGAATCTGCGCTTCAAGCCATTCATCACCTGCGTTGCGCTGATACTGACGCTCTTCTTCTGCCAATTCCTCTGCACGCTGTCGCATCAACTCCGTCAGGCTCACTTGATGACGATCAGCAGCCTGCATCGCCAGTTGCTTGGTTTCTTCATCGATTCTGAAATGGATGGTACTCATTTCCGCCCCCGTGGTGTCAATTGTGTTGTCAATTTACGCGATCCTCTCCACTTTTTCCTGTACTTTTTTCATACGAAAATCAGCCGTACAAAAACAAGGCAATATAGGGGCTTTCACGCGAAATGACGTGCGGATTTTCATCAAGCAGCGTCCGTAAACGTGCCTGCTGTTGTGTATTTGGTAACATACCCGAACGGTTGAACCGCTGTACCCAGTACGCCACGCCAGCCTGCGTTAGTGCAATATTCTCTGACTTAGCATTATCCAGCAGGAACACCAGCCAATCCCATTTATTCAGCTTGTGCGCTAGAAAGTAGTACACCTCGACGTGTTCTCTGGAAGACGCGCTGTCCAGACAACATTGAAGCTCAGACAGCGACAGATAAATTTTCTGCTGGTAAAACAGCTTCCGCGCAACCTTCGCAATAGCCAGCGAGGGGTGACGCAAAGCAGCCAAAAGCTGCTCACGCGCATCGTCACCCGTACGCAGAATAAGAATACGCAAAGCGCTGTGATAAAGGCTGGGATAGCGCTCATCCAGGTTGCGCTCCGCCAGCGCCACAATACCGTCATAGCGATGCTCATCCAGCCCCCAGAGCGTGATTTTTCGCACGGTAACGGTACTCGCCCGGTCCAGTGCCGCAAGATAGTGCGCAACCGGATCGTCGTTTCGTTCGCGCAGTAGCACTGAGGCTCGCTGACGCACCAATGCATTCTTATCAAACAGTAAGGCAATCAGCAGAGGCGCCGACACGGGGAACGCATTGTCTATCACATACTGCAACGCTACCTGCTTGATGGGAGCGAACGAGTCTTTCAACAGAATGGTCAACACGTCGTGATCGACGTCCTTGTCCGCGCCCAGAAAATACCGCGCCGCGTTCGCTCTCACTAACGGGTCGCGATGCCACATCACCTGCCCAAAGATCTGCTTCAACGGAAACAGCCCACGCTCAACCACAATATCCAGCGACAGTCTGGCAACGGTTTTGTCTTCCGAAGACAGCCCCGCCAGTAGCGACGGCACGTGCGCCTCCTCGGCCAGAAAGCTCACGATTTCATCTACCAGCGGCTGATGATCTTCTCGCTGGCACTGCAACAGCCAGAAAATGGCAGGAAAATTGGCGACGAAATGCGCGGTGTTATCCGGCGTTAACAGTAGCCGCACGCTCTGCTTAGCCGCGCGGCGCACCGGTTCAGCCCAATCATTTACTCGTTCAATCAGCGCTGGCAATGCCGAGACCTCGTCCATGAAGCCCAGACACAGCACCGCACGCTGCCGAATATGGCCATTATAGTGGCGCGTAAGTGCTATCAGGTGTGACGCAGACCCCAGTGGCTCGGCCTGCGCGGGCCGATAATAGTTATCTGGTAAGGCCACTAACTTTTCCAGCTGTTGCAGTAGTAAATCGTACGATGCCATATTCCCTGTCCTCTTCTCTTTCCGTTTATCCACGGACGCCTTACGCCATCACCGTCCGGTACAACAGCGCATCCAGCATCGTGTCGTCATCGGACTTACTGTCTGGTAATTCCGCGAGGCTATCGGCATCACTCAGCATCTGCGTGATGAACGCGTGGATAACCTCGCGACGTGGGCCGTATTCCGCCTCACCCGACCGTTGCTTTATTTCCAGCAATTGATGGATTTCAGCCAATAGGCGCGGATCGTCTACCGTCCCTGCAAGCAACTGCGAAAAGCGCATCGGCGGCATGCCTTTACCTGCTTCTATCCAACGCACAGCCAGCAGCGGGCGTAGCACATAGAAATATTTTTTAAGGCGTACCGTCTCGTCTTGTAGATAACCACGAAAATTTTTACGCGCCATCGACAGATAGTGCCAGCGAGCCTTGGATGGCGAGAACCACGTCGGCACCGTCGCCCGCAGTGCGGATGTAGCATCCCGATCTTCTTGATAGACAACGGGTGAATCCAGCCATTCGATCAGCGTCGGGTTGGCCCGCTTAAGCAGGCCGAGTGCTTTGCGCCACTCCCAACCACAGACGTCCAGCTCATCGTCGATAGGCAGCTCTATTACGTCACGTTGTGCTTCGACACGTAGATACCACTCCGGCCGATGCACGTAGAGAAAGCGCACGTCGTAGTCGCTATCTGGGGAGGCAAATCCCCAGCCACGGCTCCCCGATTCACAGGCATACAGCACCTTCACCTGATAACGTTCTTCCACATCCTGTAAGACTAATTTTATCCGCGTCCGCATGGCAGCATCGACGCGATAATCCTTTTCCATCATGATTTTATCCTTTCACACACACCACCTGACGCAGCGTGTGCACAATTTCCACCAGCGATGACTGTGCCGCCATCACCTTATCGATATCTTTGTACGCCATCGGGATTTCATCGATAACGTCGCTGTCTTTTCTGCACTCGACGTGTGCGGTCGCACGAATCTGGTCTTCCACGGTGAAACGTTTTTTCGCGGCAGTACGGCTCATAGTTCTCCCCGCGCCGTGGCTACAGGAACAGAAGCTCTCTTCGTTCCCCAACCCACGTACAATAAAGCTCTTCGCCCCCATCGACCCCGGAATGATCCCCATCTGACCTTTCTGCGCCGACACCGCTCCTTTACGGGTGATCAGCACCGATTCACCAAAGTGCGTTTCGCGCTGCACGTAGTTATGGTGGCAGTTCACGCCTTCCTGCTGAGTGGTAAACGGCTTCGTCACAATACGGGACAGCGCCGCCAGCGTATGCGACATCATCACTTCACGGTTATGACGAGCAAAATCCTGCGCCCATTCAACCGCTTCGATGTAATCGTCAAAGTGCAGGCTTCCTTCCTCGAAATATGCCAGATTACGGTCCGGCAGATTCGCAATGTGCTGCTGCATATCTTCCTGTGCCAGCTTGATGAACAACGACCCAATCGCGTTCCCCACACCACGTGACCCGCTATGCAACATCACCCACACGCGATCCACTTCATCCAGACAGATTTCGATAAAGTGGTTACCCGTCCCTAACGTTCCCAGATGCTGATAGTTGTTGGTTTTCAGCAACTGTGGGTATTTATCCGTTAAACGTTTAAAACGCGGTTCCAGCAGTGACCAGTGCGCATCCACCGTCTGCGGCGGGTTCTGCCAGGAACCGACATCGCGTTTGGAACGCGTTACGCTACGTCCGTGCGGCACCGCCTGTTCAATCGCGCTACGCAGCCCCATCAGGTTATCCGGCAGGTCGCTGGCAACCAGTGACGTACGCACCGCAATCATCCCGCAACCGATATCCACACCGACCGCCGCCGGGATAATCGCGCCACGCGTGGGGATTACGCTACCAATCGTCGATCCTTTTCCCAGATGCACATCCGGCATCACCGCCAGATGTTTAAAAATGAACGGCATTTTGGCTGTGTTCAGCAGTTGATCGCGGGCTTCTGGCTCCACAGGCACGCCCTGCGTCCACATTTTTACTGGTGCGCTATTCACGGGCGACATCATGTCGTAATCCTGCGTTTTCATTTCTTCCATTTTTCATTCTCTTTGTTTGTCATTATTCGCTATAGATACTGCCAAAGGCGTGCCAGTTTTCTGAAAAATACAAAATAAAAACATAACCAATTGATAATTAATAGGTAAAAAACAAAACACGCAAACTGGCAACGAAACAAAAGAACAGGTAAATTTATCTCATAGGATAATAATTTATAACAAGGTATAGCATGAAGCGTCGCGTCGTCATTGGTGTGCTGGGCACCACGTTGGACAAACGAGGTAAACGGGAGAATCGCTGGACAAAATGGCGGCCTACCGTCGGCCTATGCCAGCAGCCGGATTTTCCGGTCGATCGACTGGAGCTGCTGCATCAGTCACGCAACGAGGGGATGGCACAGCAGGTGGCAGAGGATATCGCCGTGGTGTCACCCGCTACGCAGGTCACGCTTCAGACCGTTGAGTTACGCGATCCGTGGAATCTGGAAGAGGTCTACAGCGCTTTTCTGGACTTTGCGAGCCGCTACCCGTTCGATACTGAGAACGAAGAGTATTTCGTTCATATCACCACGGGTACTCACGTCGTGCAGATTTGCTGGTTCCTGCTGACCGAAGCCCGCTACCTGCCCGCCAAGCTGCTGCAAACCGCACCAGGGGAGAAAGCGGATCGTCCCGCACCGCAGGGCATCTATGCCGTTATCGATCTGGATCTTAGCCGCTACTCAACCCTCACCAGCCGCTTCCAGCATGAGCAAGAGCGCTCTGTCTCGTTCCTAAAATCGGGTATAGAAACGCGCAACAGCACGTTCAACGCGCTGATCGACCAGATTGAACGTGTCGCGCTGCGCTCTACCGCGCCGATGCTCCTGACCGGTCCAACGGGGGCGGGAAAATCCTTTCTGGCCCAACGCATCTATCAGTTGCGCCAATCTCGCCATCTGGTCAGTGGTCGGTTTGTTGCGGTTAACTGTGCCACGCTGCGCGGCGACAATGCGATGTCGACATTATTTGGTCATGTGAAAGGCGCATTTACCGGCGCATTACAAGCAAGAATGGGACTCTTACGTGAAGCGGACGGCGGGATGCTGTTTTTGGATGAAATCGCCGAACTCGGGCTGGATGAGCAGGCGATGCTACTCAAAGCCATTGAAGAAAAACGCTTTTTACCGTTTGGTTCGGATAAAGAAGTCAGCAGCGATTTTCAGTTGATTGCCGGCACGCACCGCAACCTGCACGAGTGGATTGCACAGGGTAAATTTCGTGAAGATCTCTACGCCCGTATCAATATGTGGACCTTTCCCCTGCCGGGCTTGGCGGAACGGCGGGAAGACATCGAACCGAATATTGACTACGAACTCCAGCGCTTCACACGCGATCACCAAACGCAGATTCGCTTCGATAAAGACGCACGGCAACGTTACCTCGCCTTTGCCTGCTCATCGCAGGCCGCATGGCGTGGTAACTTCCGCGAACTCGGCTCCTCCATCGCCCGCATGGCGACGCTGGCAGAACAAGGACGTATCACGGTTGCACTGGTAGAGGAGGAAATTGCTCGCCTGCAAGCAAGCTGGCGAAGTGATGCGCCAGCAACCGCACTTTCACCCAAACTACCGCCAGAACTCGCCAACATCGATCTGTTTGAACAGCGCCAGCTTGAAACCGTGCTCGACGTCTGTCGTACCGCCAATTCGCTCTCCGAAGCCGGCCGCCAGCTGTTCGCCGTCTCACGCCAGCAAAAACAGAAGCCCAACGACGCTGACCGACTGCGTAAATATCTGGCACGTTTTGGGCTGAGCTGGGAGGGGTTGAAGCGGGTATAAATTCATCATAAATTTATACCTTACGTGTAGGCTACGATATAATTATTCTGTTTCCCTCAGGCAACAGCAAGATGAAAGTCTTTGTTATCACCACATGGCAAGAGCCTACCGCTTATAGCCATATTTTCTATAAGCGATTGTTTTAATTAAGGCAGATGATATGAAAACCACAATGTCTCAGAAGTCGGCCCGTGAAGGCCTTGGCAACCCTGAACTGTTTCAGGGAGGTGTTTATATAACGAAGAACGGCTCCGCAGAGCTCTTCGTGCAAACGGCAGCAGAACGGGAAGCAGAACTGCTTGAGAGAGAAAGAGAAAGGCAATCTAACGCACTCTTGAAACTGGTGATGACTGCCAAAAAAGAAATTAAAAACGGTCAGGGAATGTCCGCCGAGGAAGCCCTACAAAAATTACGTGAAGCGCGAACGTAAATAAGGAGCCAATTTGGCCAGTTCGTACACCATTAAAGTCGCCCCTGCGGCTGTCTGGTCTTTGCAGGATGCTGAGTCTTATAAATCTCACTATATTGGTATTAAACCAGCCGCTACATGGTCTGAATCCCTATTCTTATCATCCATACAGGCCATTTCTCAAGATCCTGCCCGCTACAGGCATAATGCAATATTATCCGATAAGGGAATCGCGCTCCGCGAGCGTCTCTCAGTAGAAGATGACTTTCGCTGTTTATATGATGTTGATGAAGAGCATGGCGTCATAGAGATCCTGCTTTTTGTCAGCATGAAACAGGACCTTGAAAAAATGCTTTATCGCTATCATGTGTTGAGCTGACTAATTCCGAATCAGTAAACAGAACACTTTCTATCCAGTAAACTTGACGAAATATCTAAAATATTAGATATTTTATTTACTGAGATAAGGAGGTAAGCATTATGGCGCTAAAATTCTACGAAAGTCCGTTTCATGTAACGCATGGCGCTGAGATTGCCAGCAAGATGGCAATGAAAATGGATTTATCGATCATGATCACTAATTTAATCAAAGAGAAAGGCTGGACACAAAAAGAGGCAGCGGAAAAACTGGGTATCAGCCAGTCGCGCGTTTCAGAACTGAAAAATGCCAAGATCGAGCTTTTCACTATTGACGCCATGTTCGACATGCTGGATGCACTCGGTTTCCGCGCGAAGATGTCGATGCCAAGCCTGCATCAGGCATCCATCGCTATAGCTGAAATCGAATCAGCAAGCTAACGTTTTTTACAGCGTTCAGCCTCCCTGACATCAGCCATAAGTGCTTTTAGCCGTTGTTCGGCCACCTCCTTAGCTTTACGATCAACGCCGTTGGTCGTTTTCTTAAAGGAATGCAAAACCACTACGGTATCAAGATATTTGGCAACATAGACACATCGATATGCAGGACTACCGTTTATTTTTAGTTCGATAACGCCGATACCAACCCCATCGAGGAAATCAATTGGCAATTTAGGCTCTTGCCCATACTGAATGAGGCGCAAGTCTTTTCCAAATTCATCCTGTATATCAGCAGGAAGCGCTCGATATTCCCTTTCAGCAGCATCGTTAACAAATGCGAACTTTTTCAAGACAATCCCCTGTCACTATTTCCCGCAAACACCGAAATATCCTTTACTACAGCCAATTAAAATAAAAGAACAATCCTGCTCATTTCCAAAGCCAAAGCTATTTCTGCGAGCACCATTCCAAAACCCGCTGTAATTCCACTGTAAATCCATCCACCCTATTCCACGTTTTCCGCCGTTGGAATACAGTCTCTGTGCTGCGGCAACATCCGCAACCGGGCTTGGAACCCCGAACTCTCAAGACTGAAAAACGCTTTGTTTTTTCAGGGGCTGCGTGCACACTCTTTATGGTGACGCAGGCAGGGCAACCGCAAGGTTGACCGGTCTTCTTGAGAGCCGGGGTTCCAATCCTGTCTGTGTCACCCCCCAAGTTTGGAACCTTGTGTGGTGGCGGACTTAATTATCTCAAGGAAAAAATGACCATGACGGACACTCACGCCACACCCGCTGACAGCACCATTACTATTTTCCGCGACCTGATCGCCAGCCTGCCTTTCGCGCAGTTAGATGACGTTCAGCTCTGCGACCTCGGCGCAATTGCCGCCGAATCGGTCGAAGGCTTATGCCACGGCCTGCATTACCTCGGCGACACGCTACAAAACGACGTGGAACTGCCACAGGAAAGCCTCAGCCAGCTCGGCGCGTGCCTCAACGCCACCGCACACCTGATTCCAGCACTGCTGGAAATGTGTGAACAGGCGGAACGTCATGTACGAACAGTAACGACAGTGAGTAGCGCACCTCTTACTACACAGTAAAAACAATATGTTACGAAAAAATAGGGGGATGATTTTTACCCAATTCTATCCCTCCCCTACACACTGTTTCTTGTACACCAGTAAAGGGATTCGTCGCTAATTTTTGCCGTTATCCGGCGTAAAAAATTATGCTGAGGAGATAGCAGACTTAGGATGAGCCGCAAGGACGCGGCGAAAGCTTGCGCCACGCAGGGAGCGTGTCGCAAGCGGTCCGTTAAGCCTGATATCGACGAAGGCACCGCGCCAGCGGCATAATTTCCGCCAAAAGCCTGGGGTCTCGGGGCGAGCGGCGTTTGAGCCGTCCCGAGTCGGGCGCGTGCTACGTGATAGCATAAAAATATCGATGTTATAGCGCACGAAACCGTCTCTCAGACTGCATAAAAATATAACTAAGAAGCCGACAGACAATGTGAGAGCCACGAATCCGCAACGTGAATACCATCGATATCGGCAGCCTCCAGGCCTCTTCATGCTTCATCTTCAGATCCGCTAAAGCTAGAAATAAGAAAAAATTAATCAGTGATGCAACCTGTATTTTTTCTGAAGTTAGCCGACTATTCTGACAACAGTTAGCGAGGTCGTAGTCAGCGAGATGAGATAGACTAACGCTTCATATTTCGACGACATTCACCTTGCAGCGTAGGCAAACTCACATGGTTAAACGCACAGTGTCCGCCAATAAATCGATCGATATGTACGCCGTCTATGTTTTTGTGACGATGGCGGAAGCAGGAAGCATGACGGCCGCCGCCGCGCGGCTAGGCCTGACGCCCTCTGCTATTTCGCAAACGATCCGGTTATTGGAAGAAGATTTCGGCGTCAAATTGGTAAACCGGGCTCGTCGCCCCTTTGTCCTGACGCCTTACGGCATTGCGTTGAAAAACCGGGGAGAAATCCTGACGGAGGAGATTGCGAACCTGAAGGCGCAGGTGCTGGAAGCAGGAAAAGGGATTAAACCCGACTTGCGTATCGGCCTGGTGGATTCGTTTGCCATCACCTGCGGTTCGGTGTTTACCAAGAGTTTGATGAAGAGTTCATCGCAGTTGCTGATTCGTACCGGGCTCAGCCCGCAGCAGGGTGAAGCGTTAATGCGACGCGAGCTGGATTTGATCGTCACCAGCGACCCGTTGATCGACAGCGATAGTGTGGTGCGTCATCAGCTGTTTTCCGAAGGCTATTTCATTATCACGCCGCCGGATTACCGCAAACGCATCAAAACGGTTGAGGATATCCGTGAGCTTTCCGCCGCACTGCCGCTGGTGCGCTTTAATCGGAACTCGCAGATTGGGATGCAGATTGAGCGTTATCTGCGCCGCATCGATGTCCGCGTACCAAACATGCTCGAATTTGATAACGCGGATACCTTAACGTCGATGGTGGCGGCAGGTATCGGTTGGGCGGTAACGACCCCGCTCAGTTTCCTGCAATCCGTCGCGCACTCCAGAGAAGTGCTGACGCATATGCCGGAACAGCTGAATATCAAACGCTCACTGTATATTGTCGGGCACCGAGATGAATACAGCGCGTTCTTTGAAGAAGCATGTGATGTCACACATGACATTATTAAAACCGTATTTATTCCGAAATTGAAAACGCTGAACCGCGGAATAGAAAAGCTGGTTGAGATCAACCCGGATAATACCGAATAACCTATTTATGATTGGGAGACAGAAAATGGAGGAATATATCCACCACTAGCCATTTAACGATGCTAATTCCATGTTCGTCTCCCCGAGAACGCTTTTTAATCATGATTTTATACAAATCGTGATGGGTTCGTGTTACCTGAAAACCAAAAAACAGGAAAGACAAACCCTAAAAAATCAGAGTCTTAATATTGAAAACGATGCTATGTACATCGAACAAGAAAAAGGAAGAAGATCCATGTCAACGAATATCCGTATTGAAGAAGACCTGTTAGGTACCCGTGAAGTCCCTGCTGATGCCTATTATGGTATCCATACGCTGCGTGCAATTGAGAACTTTTATATCAGCAATAGTACCATCAGCGATATTCCAGAATTTGTCCGCGCTATGGTGATGGTAAAAAAAGCCGCCGCGCTGGCGAATAAAGAACTGCAGACCATCCCACGTAAAATTGCCGACACTATTCTACAAGCCTGTGATGAAGTGCTGAATAACGGTAAATGTCTGGATCAGTTCCCTGTCGATGTCTATCAGGGCGGCGCGGGTACGTCAGTCAACATGAACACCAACGAAGTGCTGGCGAATATCGGTCTGGAACTGATGGGTCACCAGAAAGGCGAATACCAATACCTGAACCCGAACGACCACCTGAACAAATGCCAGTCCACCAACGATGCTTACCCAACCGGATTCCGTATCGCGGTGTACACCTCTATTCTGAAACTGGTCGAAGCGATTACCCAGTTGAGCGATGGCTTTGAGCGCAAAGCAAAAGAGTTCGAAAACATCCTGAAAATGGGCCGTACCCAGTTGCAGGATGCAGTGCCAATGACTCTCGGTCAGGAATTCCACGCGTTCAACGTACTGCTGAAAGAAGAAAACCGTAACCTGCTGCGCACCGCCGAGCTGCTGCTGGAAGTGAACCTGGGCGCTACCGCCATCGGTACACGTCTGAACACGCCGGATGAGTACCAGAAGCTGGCCGTTCAACATCTGGCAAAAGTCAGCGGCCTGCCCTGCGTACCCGCTGAAGACCTGATCGAAGCAACGTCCGACTGCGGCGCTTATGTGATGATGCACAGCGCCCTGAAACGTGTGGCGGTAAAACTGTCGAAGATCTGTAACGACCTGCGTCTGCTGTCTTCCGGCCCGCGCACTGGCCTGAACGAAATCAACCTGCCGGAACTGCAGGCCGGCTCGTCCATCATGCCAGCCAAAGTTAACCCAGTGGTACCAGAAGTGGTCAATCAGGTCTGCTTCAAAGTCATCGGCAACGATACCTGCGTCACCATGGCGGCAGAAGCGGGTCAGTTGCAGTTGAACGTGATGGAACCGGTTATCGGCCAAGCGATGTTCGAATCCATCCAGATCCTGTCCAGCGCCTGCTACAACCTGCTGGAAAAATGTGTCGACGGCATCACTGCGAACAAAGACGTGTGTGAAGCCTACGTTTTCAACTCTATCGGTATCGTGACCTACCTGAACCCGTTCATCGGTCACCACAACGGCGATATCGTCGGGAAAATCTGTGCCGAAACCGGTAAGAGCGTGCGTGAAGTGGTGCTGGAACGCGGCCTGCTAACCGAAGAACAGCTGGACGACATTTTCTCCATCCAAAACCTGATGCACCCGGCCTACAAAGCCAAACGCTACACCGACGAAAACGAAGCCGTTTAATTTTCGTTTTCCGTCACGCGGGCCCGGAGAACACTCCGGGCCTTTTCTGGCTAATTATTTACCAATAAATAATCATTGTTATCTGCGTAATATACGTGGTTCCACAGGTTTTATTTCCACTTCAATAAATTCTCCAATTTAACCCCTTCTAATATTTGAATAATTGGGAATTTAGACCAACACTAAATCATCCCCGAAAAATAATACGGAACATATCAGACGCCATACGCGGTTTGTTTACCTGCCGCCAGACGCGTTTTTACAGCCATTATCACCATCTGCACACGGACAAGCCTTGTGCTTTTTCAGCAGGCTTATGTTTATCAATTTGGCGCTATTTGGGTAAAAGGATGATTTCACCTGGCATGCCTCGAATAACACACAAAAAAATCCGGCCTCTGACTTATTTCCCCATCGCACTGCTGCTATTGCAGTGCTGGTCACCCACGACATGGGGGCAAACCATTTCGTTTAATCAGGCCTGGGCCCGTCTGCTGCAAAGCGATGACAGCATTGCCGCCGAACACGCCGGGGTCGATCGCGCACAGTCCCTGAAAGAATCCGCTAAAAGTCTCTATTGGCCGCAGGTCAATGTGGGCGCAAGCTATACCCGCCTTGATAAACCCGTCGAGCTGGATGCGCGCGACTTAAACCCGTTGTCGAATCACCGGGACATCTTCGCCGCGCTCAATCAGCTGATTAATGCCAGCGGCAATCCTTTTGTCACCCGTTTTACAGAGCAAAATGTGGTTACCAGCTCCGTTCAGGTCGTCTGGCCGTTATTCACCGGAGGCCGGATTGATGCAGCTCAGTCGATTCGTGCCGCGCAGGTCAATGAAGCAGAGCAGATGCTGATCGTCCGCACGTTGGCGCAGTTTGAAGCGCTGGCACAGACTTACTACGGCGTGGTAATGGCGCATCAGGTGATGAAAACGCGTCAGGATATCGAGAAAGGCATGGCGCAACACTATGACCACGCCCGCAAGCTGGAAGTGCAGGGGCAGATCGCCCGAGTCGAGGTGCTGTCCGCCCAATCTGCTTATGACATGGCGCGTATAGAAACACAAAAGGCGCAGCGAAATATGGAGACCACCGAAATGGTCTTCGCCAAGCTCATCAAAACCGAAGGCGCATCGCCTTCCTCTCCGCTGTTCGTCAACAAAGCGCTTCCCGAACTGCCCGCGCTGGTGAAACAAACGCTCAATACCCATCCCGGCTTAAAGGTACTCTCCGCCAAGCGCGATCAGGCCAAGGATCTCATCCGTATCGAACGTGCCAAATACGCTCCCGGCGTGTTTCTGTTCGGCAACTATCAACTCTATGAACAGGACACGCTGGCCGCCAGAACCACACCGGACTGGATGGTGGGCGTCGGCGTTTCCGTCCCGCTCATCAGCCGCGAAGGCCGTTCCGACAATATCGCCGCCGCGAAAAGCGCAGAAATGCAGGTTAACTATCTGGAAGCCGATATGCGGCAAAACCTTGAAATAGTGGTCGAAAGCACGTGGCGAGAAGCCCGACAGGCGCTGGAAGAGTTCAACTCTCTGTCTTCGACAGAAAAACTGGCCGAAGAGAACGTCCGGTTACGCAACAAGGCGTTTACGCAGGGCATGTCCACCTCACTAGACGTCGTGGATGCGCTAAACCAGTTAGCCGGCGCCAAAACACAGCGTGCCTCCGCCGCCTATCGTTACGTGGTTTCCATCGCCAGATTAATGGCCATTTCCGGCCAGATAACCCGTTTCTCTGACTACCAGACCCAATACGCCATACAGGTGACGCCATGACCCAGCCCCACCAGCCCTCTTCACGCTCAACACGCAAGTGGCTTCTTCAGGCCGTCCTGCTGATTGTGGTTGTCTGGATAGCGTATCGCTTCTGGCTCGCCTATCAGCCCGAACCGATTCGCTTACAGGGGCAAATCGAAGCACAGCAGTATTCGGTGTCATCAAAAGTGGCTGGCCGTATTGCAGAAGTGCCGGTGCAAAAAGGCCAGCAGCTTGATGTGGGCGATCTCGTCTTTACGCTCCTGACGCCGGAGTTGGACGCGAAGCTGGAGCAGGCAAAAGCCGGTGAAGCCGCAGCAGACGCGGTGGCGCTGGAAACCAAAAAAGGCGCGCGTGAGCAGCAGATCGCCGCCGCCAAAGATCAATGGCAGAAGGCCAAAGCCGGTTCCGAGTTAAGCCATAAGACCTACCTGCGCGTGCAGAATCTCTATCAGGAAGGCGTGTTGCCGCTGCAAAAGCGGGATGAAGCCAAAGCCTCCTGGGATGCCGCACGCTATACCGAAGGGATGGCGTGGCAGGAATATCAAATGGCGCTGGAAGGCACGCGAAAAGAAACCCAGGCAGCGGCAGAGGAAAAAGTCCGCATGGCCGCCGGTTCCGTCGCCGAGGTAGAAGCCTATCTGGCAGAGGCGCGCATCGTTAGCCCGCACACCGGCGAAGTCAGCAATGTGCTGCTGCGCAGCGGCGAAATTGCGCCACAGGGCTTCCCTGTGGTCACGTTACTGGACATGAGCGACATCTGGATCCAACTGGCGGTACGCGAAGACCTTCTTGAGCGCTTTGCGATGGGCACCGAGTTTGAAGCGCGTATCCCGGCGCTGAACAACCAGACATTCCGGTTTAAGGTATCTTACGTTTCCGTCATGGGGGATTTCGCCACGTGGCGCGCAACGGATACCCGACAAGGATTCGACATGCGAACGTTCGAAGTGGAGGCGCGTCCAATTCAACCGATTAACGGGCTGCGCGTCGGCATGAGCGCACTGGTAGAAATGTGATAATGCGCGAATGGAGCGCACTATGGCGCGACCGCTGGGGGATGGCTTTAGCGCTCTGGCTACCGCTTGTCACGATGCTAATGACCTGGTGGACGCTATCCGGTGCCATTGTCCGCGAACTCCCCATCGGCCTGGTTGATCTGGACAACAGCACGATGTCGCGCCAGTTTGCCAGAGCGCTGCATGCTTCCCCCTCTTTCAACCTGAACCACCCGTTCCCGGCAGTAGCGGAAGGCTCAGCCTCATTACGCGGCGGCGAGATCTATGCGCTGGTGGTCATCCCACGCCACTTTGAGCGCGATATTCGGCAGGGAACCTTACCCACCGTGACCGCCTGGAATAACGGGCAATTCGTTTTGGTTGCCAAAGTCATCAACAGCTCGCTGGCGCTGGTCGCAGGAACATTCAACGGGCAGATCGCCGTGGTGCAGGCGCTGGCTCAAGGAGCCGCCGTTCCTGAAGCCAAAGGACTGGCAGTACCCATTGGCGGGCAGATTACCGCGCTGTTTAACCAAAACTCCAACTACGCCCAGTTTTTGCTGAACGCGATCATCCCCTCGATCTGGTCGATTCTGCTCGCGCTATACGGCCTGAATACGCTGGCCCGGGAGGATCGGCACGGAGCACACTGGATGCCGGAGAACCGCGCCGCTATCGGTGCTAAGTTCCTGACGCATTGGCTGATAGGCTGGGCGTGGGGTGGCGTCTGGAGCTATGGACTGTATAGCCTGCTCGATTACCCACTTAACGGTTCAGCGCTGCTGCTCGTTGTCTCGATCGGCGTGACTGCTGGTGCCTGCGTGGCACTGGGTATGGCCTTCTATGCGCTGATTCGCGACCCGGCACGTGCCGTTTCCATTGTCGGGGCGCTAATGGCCCCCGGACTGGCATTTATGGGCATCACCTTTCCGGCGGCAGCGATGGAAACATTCGCGACGTTCTGGCGGCAGTTGCTGCCCGTCGCGCACTATGGCGATATCGCGATTGCCATCACCAGCTACGGTGCAGGACTCACTCAGATCGCACCCGCATTGGCAGCGCTCTCCCTATTCTGGCTGCTGCTACCGCTCACGCTCTGGCGCTACCGACCCCGTGGCAAGGAGGTGACATGCTGAGCCTCGCCACCCTCATCCGGTTTGAGCTACGCAGCTTATTGCGCGATCCGACAATCTTGCTCACTCTGTTCGGCGGGATCCTGCTCTATTCCTTTCTCTATCCGCAGCCTTACCTCGCCCAGACGCCGCGCGAACTGCCGGTGGTGCTGGTGGATGAAGATGGTACTCAACTCTCACGCCGCCTGGCATTTATGGCCGATTCCACGCCGGAGGTACGGCTGGTGGCGCAGCGCAACACGCTGGATGAAGCCAAAGCGCTGCTGCTGCACGGCGAAGCAAAAGGGATTCTCTATATTCCGCGCCATTTCTACCGCGATATCATGCAGGGAAAAAGCGTCACGGTAAGTTATTCAGCCGATGCCAGCTACTTCCTGATCTACGGCGCGATCGCACAGTCTCTGGCGACGGTCGGCAGCACCGTAGGCGCACAGGTTAAAATCGCCCGGCTGCTGGCTCAGGGGGAAGGCATACCCGCAGCAAGCTCACAGTGGCAGGCAACCTCGCTGAATGCCGTGCCGGTATTTAACCCCACCATGGGCTATGTCAATTACGTGGTTCCCGGCGTTTTCATGTTGATACTGCACCAGATTTTGCTGATGGGATGCGGCCTGCTCGGTGCCGGACAAAATCAGCGCACACGATCTGGCGAGGTGCGCTACTGGCAATATGCCACACCGTGGCGTTTGCTGCTGGCACGTACACTGGTTGTGGGCGGTGCCTATTTGCTCTCGCTGCTCTACATGCTCGGCTTTTGTCTTGACGCCTATGGCATCGCGCGTGAAGCCAGCATGAGCCAACTGCTGCTGTTTGCGCTGCCCTTTCTGCTCTCAACGCTATGGCTCGGTGTGGTGCTGGGGGCAACCTTTACGCGCAAAGATCTCCCCAGTCAGGCGGTGCTGCTCTCTTCCATTCCGATTGTCTTTCTTTCTGGCTTCATCTGGCCCGTGGAAATGATCCCCGCGCCTCTGAACTGGCTGGCGCAGTGGGTACCTGCCGTCTTTACGATTCAGGGAATAGTGCGCCTTAACCAGATGGGTGCCGATTTTTCTCAGATCGGCGCATTCTGGTGGCATCTCTGGATGCTGGCCGCGCTGTACGGCCTGCTGGCGTGGGGCATGTTAGGGTATCGACAACGGCAATACCGCCGGGAGAATCAGGCCGCACGTCGATGGCTGGCACATGATTGATAAACAGAAAAAATAACCGATAACAGGAAGCATGACGTCCCGGCAGGCTCACCGGGACGTTGATGTAAAAGTGTCGCTTAGTGTTTTTTCGCGTCAGCGTGCAGATTTTTCAGTACAAAAGGAACCGAGTCACGCAGTGAAACATTAACGGTTTCACTGTGGTTCATCCCCTTATATTCATGCACGTCGACTGACGTTCCGGCTTTAGCAACATCACGCGCGAATGCACGCTGCATAATGGCCGGTACATCAATATCCTGCGTCCCGGTACCAATAAATACCGGATGGGCGATTTTCAGGGTGTTATAGCGCAGAGTTGCCGTTTGGCTTTCCAGTAATCCCTGTGTTGCGGGCTTCAGGCTATTGCCCGCATTCAGGCCATCATCCATCACTTTTTTCGTTAACGCATCGATACACATTTCACGCGCGGCGGACACATCAGCAGCGGCTTTCGGCGTGAAGTAATCATCAACATTCAGCCCTTTTTCTGTATCAGCGGCTGACAGATAGATGTACATCGCATAGGGAATTTTGGGATCGCCGCCCTCTTTCACCCCACCGCCCCCGGCGAAAAGTGCCGCCGCAGAGGTCTTATCATCAAAATAAGGGACGCCGGTCAACACGGTTGAGACAATATGCAGATCTGGCGCATAGTCAGGCTGGTAGCCCGCGCTTGCAAAAGCCGCATGTGCCCCCTGCGACTGCCCCACAATGGTCAATTGATTGCGTAACGGGAATGCGCCAAGCGCGGCTTTCACACCGTCCAGCACGCTCCACGCTTCCCCTCGTGCATTGAGATAGTGATGCAACCCGGAAGATCCGAGCCCCGCATAGTCCGGAGCCACGATGGCAAACCCCAGCGACAGCCACGTATTCAGATACTGCGCATCACGCGCTGAACGCGGGTTAAGAGACGGCGCGCAGGTTGTCTGCACGCCGACCGTCCCGTGTGCCCATACCACGACTGGCCAACCCCCCTTGGGTGTTTCGCCTTTCGGGATGAACACAGCACCGGTGTCTTCCCGTGGACTTTTCCCATCCACGCCGCTCAACGAGCGATATCGAATCAGATACTGTTCTGCTGCTTCCTGTAAGCCATTTTTCGCATCCAACGTCGTTTTTTCTATCAAAGAACCGGGGGTGTCCGCCTCTGCAGAAGAACGCAGAGGCAACATACCGGCCGATATCACAAAAAATAACGTCAATACGCTTCGCTGTATCTGAGGTGAATGGAACATGACATCTCTCCAAGGGTTGATTTCACATTACCCTAAAAGATAGCTCACTTACCCATTGCCAATTAATTCAATCAATAACTAATTGCGAGCAATAGCAGACCATTCGTCGGCTAAGATGCGGCCCCGAGCCACACCTGCCGTGTGCTCTCAGAAGCCGCCGGTGAGAAGCCTGTTATTCGTCGAAGAACCAGTAGCCCTGATTAACCAGCCCAGTTAACTCAGCCACGAATGCCGGATTCTCCAACGCCTCGCCCAGCTCTTTTTTACCGAGAATGGTATAACGACATAGCGCATCAGCCGCTTTCGGATCGACCGTGTCCAGTCGTTCGCTGTTAATGAAATAGCTCCCACCCACTTCCAGCACCCGCAGCCCGCTCAGACGCGTCAGCACATCACCGTCCATCAGCGCCCCCACAATCTCGTCCTGCTCGTAAGGCGGTTCTGCCGGAGCGATATCCAGCTCGTGGCGCGGCGTCGTCACAAAGCGACCGAACCACTGTTTAAGCGCTTCCGGCTGATTAATCACATCGATCATCATCTCGCGCAGGCGGTCAAACTCATAGTCTTCAACCCGCCCTGGGTGCTCGCGACAGGTCAAATCCGGGTCACTATAGTGCTCACCGCCGAGATCGTTCTCCAGCACGTAGTCAGCAAAGCTGCTGATTAGGTCTCTGCCGTTTGGCCCACGGAACCCCACGGAATAGTTGAGCGCGGTTTCGTGAGTAAAGCCATCGTGTGGGAAACCTGGCGGAATATAGAGAATGTCACCCGGCTCAAGATCTTCATCAATGATCGGCGGGAAAGGATCGACATGCAACAACGCAGGGTGCGGGCAGAACTGGCGCATCGGCAGCTTATCCCCCACGCGCCAGCGGCGGCTACCCATCCCCTGAATGATGAAGACATCGTACTGATCGATATGCGGGCCGACGCCGCCGCCCGGAACGGAAAAGGAGATCATCAGATCGTCCAAACGCCAATCTGGCAACACGCGGAACGGGCGCACAAGTTCAGCAGACGGCGCATGCCAGTGATTCACCGCCTGAGCCAGCAGCGACCAGCCGGTTTCACCCAGATTATCAAAATGCTCAAACGGCCCATTGCTGGCCTGCCACTGACCATTTTTATGGCTGACCAGACGGCTATCGACCTCCGCCTCCATCGCCAGACCCGCCAGCTCGTCCGGCGTAATCGGGTCAACGAAATTCGGGAAAGCGTTCTTCAATACAACAGGTTGTTTTTGCCAGTATTTTTCTAAGAATTCTGGCCAGTTAAGGTTAAGTTGGTAAGCCATGCGTCCACACCAATGAGAAGAGAAACGGGCCTGATTATAAAGAAGGCCACACCTTATCTACTTTGTCATTGGTCAATGGGCGGATAACTATCATGCAGCCTGCATATTCTTCTTTATTAGATAGTGCCTTAGCATGCCTTCCTCAGGGAAATCGGGTAAAGACATTTGCAGTTGATAACCTTGCTTTTCATAGAAAGGAAGTGCCTGAAAACTAAAGGTATCCACAAGCGCATGACGGCACCCAAGACGCATCGCCTCCTGTTCCGCTTCTTTCACCAACGCGCTACCGAGCTTCAGACCTCTGGATTCCTCACCAACCCACAAATAATCAATACACAGCCACAATCCTTTACGGGTTGCGATCAGCCCGCCAAGCATAGTCCCGGCACTATTGCGGTGAAAAATACCGATTTGCCCAAAAGAGGCAGGATTAATAAACCGATGATTGTAGCTTCTCAGGCCCGCAAAAAGTTCTTCCCGATCGCTGTCGGTAATATCGTGCGTCACGATTAATTCCACTAGATCCTCCTTGCTTCCGTTTATTAAAAATCATGAGGTTGCATGAATAACGCGCCGCTGAAAATGCAGTTTCAGGGATTCCTGTATTTCTGCACGCAACCCAGTGCAGGCACTACGTCTCAGCATAAGCACAATCCACCTTTCGGTATATGATTCTTTTTCATGGCGATTGTGGCTATCTGTGTGGTTAAGGGCAGGTTTGATGACTTGGGGGAGATTGAAGGAAAAGAGACTAAGAAAAAGTCGCCTAGCTGCTGAATTTTTGACATAAAAAAAGCCACCCTGAGGTGACTTGATTTTCATACTATGGTGCGAAGGCCGGACTCGCACATTGCATGTAACCTCATGATTTAATATTAATTAAAATAAAGACTAAAGACATTATACCAACACAGATACCAACGCTTGAAATTGTTAAATTTGGGACTCGAAGCCGCGCAGATGTTTTAGAAGGGAAGATTGGCATCTGACGATATCATTGCAGCAGAGCATCATGCATTTAATTTACTGCTCCCTACGATAACCTACCTTCAGTAGTAGCCCTACATTGTCCCAGTGATGTAGCACTTTGCCAACCTAAGCATAAAGTACACCATAGCCTGAGAGTCAGAATCTGCGTGATTCAATATGCTGGAGAATAACCTCTACGGCTTGTTCTGGCGTTAACACTGAAGTATCTAGGGTGATATCAGTGGATAACCAAACTTCATATTGGCGAGTAACGACTTTCTGCCAGTCGGGCAGTACATGCCCAGCAATATCTGCGCTGCGATGTTCAACCCTCTCCTTATGCTGTGCTTTATCGGAACAGATAATTTCAATTTCTAACGCAGGTGCTGCATTTTCTGAAGCAACATCTCGCCAAGCCTGCCGGGTAATGGCGAGAGGATTTACCGAATCGGCAATGACGTTGTTCCCTAACTTAAGATTATCCGCAGCGATAGCATACGCTACCAGATATCCGGCAGGCCCCATATCAGACATTGTGATTTTTTCTGACCGAATCAGTGATTGTTCGATAGAGTCGATACGCAACCAAACCGCATTCAGTCTGGATGCCAATAAACGAGCAATGGTTGATTTCCCCGTTCCCGGTAACCCACCAAGAATGATTAACATGAGTATCCTTATATGACTATAAGCAGGCCTGGATATAACAACGAAATTCAGCGATCTTCTCGTGTATGCCAAAGATCGACGATATAAATCGTATCGTGCTGAATTTCATAGTGAACTTCATAATCATCAAACAAAATCTTTCTCACCTCGCGTGGTTCATATCTTGCCTGAGATACGCCGATTCTCGGGTGGTCAGCAAGCCCCGTGGTTCCGATGATCAAGCGATCTAACACCTCGTCAGCATGTTGCCGACTGTACTGGCTGGCAAACCCATAAATACGTTCCAGGTCGTCCTGTGCCTTTTGCGTCCAACGTATTTCCATTGATTATGACTTTTTCAGTTTGTTGGCGAAGTCGATCACATCAGCATGGCTTACTACTCTTCCCGCATCGACATCAGCAAGACCTTTCAAAACCTGCTGATGCCGCCGTTCTCTCTCTTCAATCATTGCGGTCAGCGCTTCTTTAATCACCCAGCTTTTGGATCTATCCAATTCAATAGCCAGGCTTTCAACCGCAGCCGCAAGTTCGGCGGGTATCTGAGCACTGATCGTCTGTTTCGCAGGTTGTCCCATGAGCATCACCTTTTAATAAAAGTTAATAACACTTATTAAAATAGCATGATCCTGTTAGCGTCACTACCTGTGGCAAGTACCACATCAGCATCCCTGCTACATCATGCGCTCACTGGGTGATATACCACCTGTGATCTATGCACGACAAAAACTGGCCGGAGCCCCTCATTGGCAGTGGTACTAAAACCGGAGGGATTACACAACGGCTGGCACAGCGTGAGCTGGCGCAGGAGTATGACGGCTTGCTGGCACAGTTGGACATTGAGCAACTGAGACAGAAAGCGAAGTGCCATGCATCCGCAAAAGATTGCTCTAATGCTCACGCCAGTGCCCTGCGAGACTACGCAGAATGGGAATTTAATCAGGCGTTAAATACCATCAGTGCAAACGTGATCCGGGCGATTAAGTTAAAGCGGCATATGCTTGATATCACCACCTCTGAACTTACTCAGGGTCTCGCCTATCAGAATCCCGAAAAAGTGGTAATGGATTTGGTTACTGAAAAGCTCAAGGCGAAAACGAATAACTACCGTTTTGATATGAGCAACGAGCCAGTGCTGTCATCGCTGGGGCTGAACGCGCCCTCATTGCCGCATGCCGATTTTGCACCGGTATCCAGCCTGGCAAGACGGACGATATTTTTTCAGGAATTGAAAGAAAAAGAGGAAGCATTAAAAACACGGAACCAAAAAGTATGATGCATTGCCCGTTCTGCGGCCATGCCGCCCATGCCCGTACCAGTCGCCTGTTATCGGAGAACGTCAAGCAGCGTTATCACCAGTGCCGGAATATTGAATGCTCCGCAACCTTTCGGACACTGTAATCGATAGAGGAAATTATTCAGCCATCACACCGAAAAGATCTGCCGGTGCCGGATATTCAGCTGTCACCGGTCATGCAGAAAAAATATAAAGATTACCCGGCCTCAACTCAACGGAATTAATTAGCCAGATGATAATTTCATTATCATTAATATCAGGACATCGCCCACCACTGTGTGGGCTTTTTGCGAGCTTTTTCTCTGGCTAGCGATTTTTTGACCGTGCATGCATACAGTACATGGATTTGCATGCAATACTTACCCCTGAATCTGCCCTACAGCGCCAGTACTGGCGCGGCCTGAGCGCCTCCATGCAACTGAATGAAAAGCGCTACATAAAGCGGGCAGGCGTGGCGGGGATAGCATTGCGCGCGGATGCCAAATGTAATGATGTTTACTTTATTGTTGATGTTATTCCATTCATACTTCAAGATGCATGTGCGCTGGCTCACCCGAATAACTTACTTGTGTAATTTCATTAAGGGTTCCCTCGCTTGCAACCTTTCTGCGATTAAAATTATTTACGGTATATAATTTAGCTTAGGTGAATAAAAATGATTAGAGGTATCGGCCTTGAAAATTTCAGAAGTTTTGTCAGTAAAACTTTTATTGATCTAAAACCAATAACGGTTTTAGTAGGTAAGAATAGTAGCGGAAAGAGTTCATTACTTCGCACATTCCCTTTATTTCGCCAATCAGTTGAAGAAAACACTACTGGCCCTATATTGTGGTACGGTAGATATGTAGACTATGGAGACTTTACTGATGTACTTTCTAAGAACTCAGAAAATAGAGAGATCACATTTAGCTTTTCACTTTCAGTACCACCAGAAATAGTACAAAAACACTCTTACTACCGATTTAATGATTTAACAAACCAAAATACCAATATTGATACAGAATTAACCGTTTACTCCAAAGATAAGAAGACCAAAACAAAAAAAATAAAAATCATTCTAGACGATGCAACTATAACACTTATCCTTGATGAGAGTAATAATGTTAAGCTACAGATAGAATCTGAGGATAGATTATTAGAGAGGGATGGAATAATTGCAAAAAACCTTGGTCAATTCATACCGAACATTCACCTAAAGGGAAAAGAAGAGGCACCTATTACATCCACCCCATTTTATTTACGGAGTGCTAGAAATGATCGAGCTTTAGAAGCATCTTTTATTGATTCAGCATCTAAGTTTATTAAGCCATTCTTTCATACGAAATCGGATATAGGGCAAGTTGCAGATGCTTTTAGAAGAGTAAGTTTTTTCCCAAAAAAACACGCAAAAAAATTAATAAAATTCCTTTTTAAAGAACAAAAGACATTCAGTAAAAATTTTGATGCTTATCAAGATGATATAGTAAAGATATTATATCCTTTTGTAATCGGCTGGAATATTAACAACCTCATAGACATGATAAACATTTCTTTATCTGACTCATTTAGGAATGTGAAATATATAGCACCACTTCGTGCCACATCGGAACGGTTCTATCGATTTCAAGATTTACAAGTAAATGAAATAGATCACACTGGTTCTAATTTAGCAATGCTGTTAAATTCATTAAGGCCAATTGATAAATCAAGATTCGAAGAATGGACTAAAGTCAACTTTGATTTTGTTATAAAAGTTGAACAAACTGGGGCTCACTTCGCTATTTTGATAAATACAGGTGAGAGTGTTGAAAATTATAATATAAGTGACATGGGCTTTGGTTACTCACAGGTATTACCTATAGTTACAGCTATCTGGCTCGAAACGGAACGCAGGGCAAACCTCCCCAGAAAACCGATTACATTTATCATTGAGCAACCAGAATTACATCTTCATCCATCATATCAACATAATTTAGCAAGAATATTTTCAAAAGTAGTAACTAAAGCTAAAGATAATAAAATAGACTTGAAAATTATTTTTGAGACACATAGTCAAACTATGATAGAAGCTCTTGGTGAGTGTATTGAGGATAATACAGGGCTTTTAGAAGACGATGTTTCAATATTAGTATTTGAAAAAAATGAAAAACAGCAAACCATAGTCACAAAATCGTATTTTAACGAAGATGGTTTTCTCCAAAATTGGCCTGTTGGTTTTTTTTCAGGTAGATAACAATGCTTATAAATATTGAAAATGCCACTAAAGAAAATGTATTAGACAGTAAATTCACGATAGCTATTGAAAATATTTTGCGCTCATTCTCAGAAGAAAAGCATTTAGTAATTGCATCTAAAGTTTTCTTTAATAGCATTATTAAAGAGCAAAGCGGAATTTACAGCATATCTTCAAAAAACTTTGCTTCTGAAGCATTATCAGGATTAAGAGAATATCATGCAATATTAAATCAAGTTTCATTTTACATTTCCGTCGATTTTACAATCCCTGATGCATCTTTCAGATGGGTAGAATATGGGGAGAGATACAAGTTTGTATGTGGCCCTTTATACTTTAATGATTCATCACAATTACAGAAAACAAAAATAGTTTGTGAAAATCCATTAGACTCTGATTTTTTCAAAATCATCGCAGCGTTTTATGCCAGAAATGAAAATTTATCACGTTGCTCAATTAATTTTAATGCTCTTAATGGCGGTGGGGGCAGCACTAAAGATACTTTTGAACGCACAATTAAGAATAATGAAATTGCTTTTTGCATTGTAGATAATGATAAAAGTCATCCTCGAGCACCCTATGGAGGTACAAGCGCACACTTTCTTAGTTCAAAGACTAATCGTTCAGGATTTGTAGAGATTTTAGATGTCCATGAAATTGAATCACTATTGCCATTAGAAACTATTGAAGAAGTATTGAAAAGTTTAAATTTAATGGTGAAAAAAGAGAAATCCTTAACCTTTTTAAAAGAAATTTGCTCTATAGATGAATCAGTTAAATTTTATTTTGATCATAAAAAAGGATTCAATCTTAAAACTGCATTAGAACTTGATAATACTCATGGGGATTTCTGGCTTTCAATTCTAAAAAAAATTAACTATAAATATAGTTGCGAATGCATTGAGTTAAAGAAATGCGAATGCGAACCTTCATGTTTGGACTATGAGGGATTTGGTGATAACTTACTAAATAACACTTTACAATATATCCATAAAGGCAACTTGAGGAAGTACTCCCCCGATTTACCACCAAAACTTTATCAAAAGTGGTACAAACTAGGAAAAAATCTCTTCAGTTGGAGTTGTGGCCCATATAAAAAATCAAGAGTCAGTTAAATGTGATAACGGGAGGGATGCCTCCCAATCATTTAATTTAGTTAACCACCAAATATGTTTATTAATATACAATTGGATACATGCGCATAATATTTAAAATTAGCACACGTTCTTAGTAAAATCATACGGCTTCACATACCGCTCCCGATTTACATCCAAATAATCAGCCCACCGTTGCACCATCAGGCGGCGCTCGTCAAGATACTCAGACGTGTGAATGTATGCCGCGCGCACATTATTGCGTTCAGAGTGGCTTAGCTGTCGTTCTATCGCGTCATCACTCCACAAGCCAGACTCGCCTAGCGCACCCCGCGCCATCGTTCTGAAACCGTGCCCGCACACTTCCGTCTTGGTGTCATAACCCATAGTACGCAGCGCGCTATTGACCGTGTTTTCACTCATCACCTTTTCAGGATTGTGATCGCTGGGGAAAAGCCGGGGATTATCACCGCTCAAGGCTCGTAATTTTTCCAATACAGCAAGCGCCTGATTGCTCAGAGGCACAACATGCTCTTCTTTCATTTTCATGCCACGATAGGAATATCTCACACCTTCAATTTCTTCTCGTTGTGCGGGAATACGCCATTCAGCGCTATCAAAATCAAACTCACGCCACCGAGCGAAACGCAGTTCACTGGAACGGACAAACGTCAGCAGCATTAACTCCACCGCACAGCGGGTCAGTAATCGGCCACGGTAGGACGCCAGACGTGAAAGAAATTCAGGGAACCGGACAGAAGGTAAAGCCGGATAGTGACGGGCTTTAGTCGTAGTTAGCGCCCCGGCCATATCGCCAGCAGGGTTAGATTCAATGTAATCATGCTAGACAGCGTAACGCATAATCGCCGTAATGCGCTGTTGCAGCCGTTGAGTGACGTCATGCTTGCCCGATCATCCACGGCTTTGATCGGTGCCAAAAGGTGGCTGGTTTTCAGCTTACGAATATCAGATGAGCCGATTTCGGGGAAAATATACATTTCCAAATACCGGATAACCCGCGATCGATGGTAATCCCCCCAGCGCTTGTTACTGGCGTGCCACTGACGGGCGACCGTTTCAAAGGTATATACCCCCGCGGATTCTGCATGTACTTCTTTTTGCTCGGCTTTAGGATCAATGCCCTGAACCAGCAACTTTTTAGCGTCACCACGTTTAGCGCGAGCATCGGCAAGGGGAACCGTCGGCCAGACGCCAAAAGCTAACCTGTCCTCTTTCTTATCGATTGGGCGACGGTACTTCATCCGCCAGTATTTCGATCCCCGCGTGGTGATCTCAAGATACAAGCCGCCATCTTATAGGTTTTATCTTTTGGCTTGGCAGTCTCGACTTGGCGGGCGTTGAGCTTCATTTTGGGGGCTCATTTCTAATCGAAGTGGGGATGCCCCCTGCGGAGTCTGGAATGCAACGGATGTGCTCGGATGATTTTGGACATAAAAAAAGCCACCCTGAGGTGACTTGATTTTCATACTATGGTGCCGAAGGCCGGACTCGAACCGGCACACCTTGCGGCGGTTGATTTTGAATCAACTGCGTCTACCGATTTCGCCACTTCGGCACAGAAGTAGTATGCGGAAAACGGGTGCATTATACCGTTTGACGGCCCACGCGCAACGTTAATCCACTCCGCATTCGGTTAAGTGCTGAAAAAATCATCTTTAGCAACGTGTTATGACTTTTTTACCTTCACAATGGTGTGGTAATGAGCATTGCTGAGGGCAATCTGTCACTCACAATAAAAAACGCCGAGGGGGGAATCCACTCGGCGCTTTCTCTGGTTTAGCTGGTGCTATCGGCGTTTCAGCAGCAACGCCACGCTGATAAACAGAAACACCGAGCTCGGCAAGATAGCGCCCAAGATAGGCGGAATGCCATAGACCAGGCTGAGCGGGCGGAAAATCTCATTTAGCAGGTAGAAGAGGAAACCGAAGCTGATACCAATCACGATGCGTGAACCCGCCGAGACGCTGCGCAGCGGGCCGAAGATGAAAGAGACCGCCATGAGCATCATCACCGCCACGGAGACCGGCGCAAAGATCTTGCTCCACATGTTCAGTTGGTAACGGCTCGACTCTTGCCCGCTTTGTTTCAGGTACTTAGCGTAATCATGCAGCCCGCGGATCGACAGCGCATCAGGCTCCAGCGCTACCACGCCCAGTTTGTCCGGCGTCAGGTTGGTTTTCCATTCACCACTAAGCGTCTGGCTACCGCCAATCTGTTTCCCATCGCTCAAATCCGATTCATCAACCTGTGACAGCCTCCAGACATTCCTGTCATCTTCAAACTCAGCGGAGGCCGCATAGCGTACAGAGAGCAACTTGTTGTTATCGTCGAAGTGGTAGATGTTAACGCCAGATAGCTCTTTATCGCCCGCAACCCGTTCGATATAGATAAAGTCATTGCCATCTTTTGCCCACAGCCCGCCCTGCGTAGAGATCATCGACCCACCGGAGATCATCTGAGAACGGTAGTTACGCGCCATCTGTTCCCCCTGCGGAGACACCCATTCGCCAATCGCCATCGTCAACAGCACCAGCGGGATTGCGGTTTTCATCACGGCAGTCGCAATCTGCAAGCGGGTAAAGCCGGAAGCCTGCATCACCACCAGTTCACTGCGAGTGGCGAGCTGGCCTAGCCCGAGCAATGCGCCGAGCAGCGCCGCCATCGGGAAGAAGATCTCAATATCTTTGGGGACGCTGAGCAGCGTGTACAGCCCGGCGCCCAGCGCCGAATACTCGCCCTGCCCGACTTTACGCAACTGGTCGACAAACTTGATGATGCCGGAGAGCGACACCAGCATGAACAGCGTCGTCATGATGGTGGTGAAAATCGTTTTGCCAATATAGCGGTCTAATACACCAAACATCAGGCCGCCCCTTGTATTTTAAAAGTACGAGGCTTAAAGCGGGCACGCACTTTGCGCATCGGCACGGTATCCCACAGGTTAAGCATCAGCGCGATGCCGAAGTACATCAGGTTGGTCAGCCAGACCCATACCATTGGATCGATTTTTCCTTTACTGGCGTTAGAACGCAGCGAGCTTTGCAGCAGGAAGAAGATCAGGTACAGCAGCATCGCAGGCAGCATGCTTAGCACCCTGCCCTGACGTGGGTTCACCACACTCAGCGGCACCACCATCAGCGCCATGATCAGCACCGAAAGAATCAACGTCAGGCGCCAGTGGAACTCTGCGCGCGCATCGTGTGCGTCCGAATGCCACAGGGTTTGCATATCCATTTGCTGCACGTCGCTATTATTTAGCGTCACGCTCTGGTGGCCAATCACGGCCTGATAGTTGGTGAAATCGGTGATACGAAAATCACGCAGCAACGCCGTGCCTTCGTAACGCGAACCGTTATCCAGCGTCACGACCTGCGCACCGTCTTCGTTTTGTTTGATATGACCGCGATCGGCAACCACGACAGAAGGCCGCGCGTTACCGCTGGGGCGCAACTGCGCCAGAAAGACATGCTGAAACTCCGAGCCTTTCACATTGCCAACAAACAGCACCGCGTTACCGCCCTGCGCAGACTGGAATTGCCCTTCGACCAGCGTCGCCATGCCGGGGTTCGCCTTCGCTTCCGCCAGCACTTCTTCCTGATGCCGGGACGACCACGGGCTAAGCCACATAACGTTAATGGTGGCGATAATGGCAGTGAATACCGCCAGAGCCAGCGCGGCTTTCAGCAACACACGCTTGCCCAGCCCACAGGCGTGCATAACAGTGATCTCGCTTTCCGCATAGAGGCGGCCAAACGTCATCAATACGCCAAGAAACAGGCTCAATGGCAGGATAAGCTGCACCATCTCTGGCACGCCCAATCCCAACAGGGAGATAACCAAATTTGTCGGGATTTCACCATCAACCGCGGCGCCCAGTATCCGCACTAATTTCTGACAAAAGAAAATCAGTAACAGAATGAAAAGGATGGCCAGTTGGCTCTTGAAGGTTTCCCGTACCAGATATCGAATGATGATCACGCTTAATTACGCCTGTGAAAACTTGTCTTTTTGCAGGAAAATCGATAGTTTCTTCGCTAACGCGCCATTTATACTCATTTTTTGGCAGCCCTCTTAGCTAAAACGGTATTACAACACATTGCGTTTGAGCAGTTGTATCAGAACCTGCTTATTAGTCACTAAAACAGGTTCGCTACGTCGTTAAGATTAACACAGGTTATGTTAACGCAACGGCGGGAAAGTATTACGGAGTGTCACATTCTAGCCGTTGCCCCCGCCTTTGTCTTTAAGATTCAGGAGAGTACATGGAGTTCAGCGTAAAAAGCGGTAGCCCGGAAAAACAACGCAGTGCCTGCATTGTCGTCGGCGTGTTTGAACCGCGTCGTCTGTCCCCTATTGCCGAACAACTCGATAAAATCAGCGACGGCTATATCAGCGCGTTGCTTCGCCGTGGTGAATTAGAAGGCAAAGTGGGGCAATCACTGCTCTTGCACCATGTACCTAACATTCTTTCCGAACGCATCCTGCTGATTGGCTGCGGAAAAGAACGCGAGCTTGATGAACGCCAGTACAAACAGGTGATTCAGAAAACGATCAACGCCCTGAACGAAACCGGCTCGATGGAAGCGGTCTGCTTCCTGACCGAACTGCACGTGAAAGGCCGTAACACCTACTGGAAAGTGCGTCAGGCGGTCGAAACCGCCAAAGAAACGCTGTATACCTTCGATCAGCTTAAGAGCAACAAGGTCGAACTGCGCCGTCCGCTGCGCAAAATGGTCTTCAATGTGCCAACGCGCCGTGAGCTGACCAGCGGCGAGCGCGCCATTCAGCACGGTCTGGCAATTGCTGCAGGCATCAAAGCCGCGAAAGATCTCGGCAACATGCCGCCAAATATCTGTAATGCCGCCTATCTGGCTTCGCAGGCGCGTCAGTTGGCCGATACCTACAGCCAGAACATCATCACGCGCGTGATTGGCGAACAGCAGATGAAAGAGCTGGGCATGAATGCCTATCTGGCCGTGGGTCAGGGCTCGCAGAATGAATCGCTGATGTCCGTGATCGAATATAAAGGCGATCCAAACCCGGAAACCCGCCCGATTGTGCTGGTAGGTAAAGGGCTGACGTTCGATTCAGGCGGCATCTCCATCAAGCCTGCCGACAGCATGGACGAAATGAAGTACGACATGTGCGGCGCGGCCACGGTCTACGGCGTGATGCGTATGGCGGCCGAACTGGCGCTGCCGCTGAACATCATCGGCGTGCTGGCTGGCTGTGAAAACATGGTCGATGGACGTGCCTACCGTCCGGGTGACGTGCTGACCACGATGTCCGGCCAAACGGTAGAAGTGCTGAACACCGACGCAGAAGGCCGTCTGGTCCTGTGTGATACGCTGACCTACGTTGAGCGCTATGAGCCGGATGTCGTCATTGACGTCGCGACGCTGACCGGCGCGTGCGTGATTGCGCTGGGGCACCACATCACTGGGCTGATGGCGAACCACAATCCACTGGCACACGAGCTGTTGAGCGCGTCCGAACAGTCTGGCGACCGCGCGTGGCGTCTGCCGCTGACCGACGAATTCCAGGAACAGCTGGAATCCAATTTTGCCGATATGGCAAACATTGGCGGCCGTCCGGGCGGCGCGATTACCGCAGGCTGCTTCCTGTCGCGCTTTACGCGTAAATACAGCTGGGCGCATCTGGATATCGCAGGCACCGCTTGGCGCTCCGGTAAAGCCAAAGGGGCTACGGGTCGTCCGGTCGCGCTGTTATCACAGTTCTTGCTTAACCGCGCTGGACAGAACGACGTAGAATAAGGCTTTCGCGTCAGGGCAATGGCCTTATCATGTCATTGTCGTCTTATGGGCCGGATTTCCGGCCCTTATCACTTTCTGGCTCTTAGCAATCAATAGTGTAAACAATGAAAAACGCAACGTTCTATCTTCTCGAACACGACAGCAAAAGCGGTGAGCTCAGCGCCCATGAGGCACTGGCATGCGATCTGGCGGCAGAACGTTGGCGAGCAGGAAAGCGCGTGCTGATTGCCTGCGAAGACGAGCAGCAGGCCATCAGGCTCGACGAGGCGCTGTGGCAACGCGATCCTAATGCGTTCGTGCCGCATAATCTGGCAGGCGAAGGGCCGCGTCACGGTGCGCCGGTCGAACTGTCCTGGCCGCAGCGGCGTGGCAATGCGCCACGGGATCTGCTGATTAGCCTGTTGCCACAGTTCGCAGATTTTGCCACCGCTTTCCATGAAGTGATAGACTTTGTCCCTTACGAAGAATCCTTGAAACAGTTGGCGCGCGACCGCTATAAAACTTATCGCAGCGTCGGCTTCCAATTGACCACGGCTACGCCGCCAACTCACTGAATTTTGAGCATAATGGAAACGAAATATAACCCGCAAGATATCGAGCAGCCGCTCTACGAACACTGGGAAAAACAAGGCTACTTCAAGCCGCACGGCGACACGAGTAAAGAAAGCTTCAGTATCATGATCCCGCCGCCCAACGTCACCGGCAGCTTGCATATGGGTCACGCTTTCCAGCAAACCATTATGGATACGCTGATTCGTTATCAGCGTATGCAGGGCAAAAACACCCTGTGGCAGGCAGGTACCGACCACGCCGGTATCGCCACGCAGATGGTCGTTGAGCGCAAGATCGCCGCAGAAGAAGGCAAAACTCGCCACGATTACGGCCGCGAGGCGTTCATCGACAAAATCTGGCAGTGGAAAGGCGAATCCGGCGGCAACATTACCCGCCAAATGCGCCGTCTGGGCAACTCCGTTGACTGGGAGCGCGAGCGCTTCACCATGGATGAAGGCCTGTCCAACGCGGTGAAAGAAGTTTTCGTCCGCCTGTATAAAGAAGACCTGATTTACCGCGGCAAGCGTCTGGTGAACTGGGATCCAAAACTGCGCACTGCGATTTCCGATCTGGAAGTCGAAAACCGCGAAGTGAAAGGGTCGATGTGGCACCTTCGCTATCCGCTGGCCAATGGCGTGAAAACCGCCGAAGGGAAAGACTATCTGGTTGTCGCTACCACCCGCCCGGAAACCATGCTGGGTGATACCGGTATCGCCGTTAACCCGGAAGATCCGCGCTATAAAGATCTGATCGGCAAAGAAGTGATCCTGCCGCTGATTGGCCGCCGTATTCCGATTGTTGGCGATGAACATGCCGATATGGAAAAAGGCACTGGCTGCGTGAAGATCACACCAGCACACGACTTCAACGACTACGAAGTCGGTAAGCGCCACCAGTTGCCGATGGTGAACATCCTGACGTTCGACGGTGATATCCGTCAGAGCGCTGAAGTGTTTGATACCAATGGTGAAGCCAGCACCGTTTACAGCAACGACATTCCAGAAGCCTTCCAGGGTCTGGAACGTTTTGCCGCACGTAAAGCACTCGTCGCCGCATTCGATGAACTCGGCCTGCTGGAAGAGATCAAGGCGCACGATCTGACCGTGCCTTACGGCGACCGTGGCGGCGTGGTGATTGAACCGATGCTGACCGACCAGTGGTACGTACGCGCTGCCGTGCTGGCTAAGCCGGCGGTAGAAGCCGTTGAAGATGGTCGCATTCAGTTCGTACCAAAACAGTACGAAAACATGTACTTCAGCTGGATGCGTGACATTCAGGACTGGTGTATTTCCCGTCAGCTGTGGTGGGGTCACCGCATTCCGGCCTGGTACGACGCGAACGGCAACGTCTATGTGGGACGTACCGAAGCGGAAGTACGCAGTGAAAACAACCTCGCTGATGATGTCGTTCTGAATCAGGACGAAGACGTACTGGATACCTGGTTCTCATCCGGCCTGTGGACGTTCTCTACGCTGGGCTGGCCGGAGCAAACGCCAGATCTGAAAGCATTCCACCCAAGCAGCGTGATGGTGAGCGGCTTCGACATCATCTTCTTCTGGATTGCCCGCATGATCATGCTGACCATGCACTTCATCAAAGACGAAGACGGCAAACCGCAGGTGCCATTCCACACCGTCTACATGACTGGCCTGATCCGTGATGAGGAAGGCCAGAAGATGTCCAAATCCAAAGGGAACGTCATCGACCCAC
This sequence comes from Pectobacterium sp. 1950-15, assembly GCF_037136835.1. Classification (NCBI taxonomy): domain Bacteria; kingdom Pseudomonadati; phylum Pseudomonadota; class Gammaproteobacteria; order Enterobacterales; family Pectobacteriaceae; genus Pectobacterium; species Pectobacterium sp. 1950-15. The sequence continues at coordinate 258,632 of NZ_JBBBQR010000002.1, forward strand.
TGGATATGGTGGACGGCATTTCGCTGGAAGCGCTGCTGGAAAAACGTACCGGCAACATGATGCAGCCGCAGCTGGCGGAAAAAATCCGCAAGCGTACCGAGAAACAGTTCCCGAACGGCATCGAGCCTCACGGTACAGACGCCCTGCGCTTTACGCTGGCGGCGCTTGCTTCAACTGGCCGCGACATCAACTGGGATATGAAGCGTCTGGAAGGTTACCGCAACTTCTGTAACAAGCTGTGGAATGCCAGCCGTTTTGTGTTGATGAACACCGAAGATCAGGACTGTGGCTTTGGCGCAGGCGAGAAAGTGCTGTCGCTGGCTGACCGCTGGATTCTGGCAGAATTCAACCGTACGGTGAAAGCCTATCGTGAAGCGCTGGACGGCTATCGCTTTGATATTGCGGCCGGTATTCTGTACGAATTCACCTGGAACCAGTTCTGCGACTGGTATCTGGAGCTGACGAAGCCTGTGATGAATGGCGGTTCAGAAGCGGAGCTGCGCGGTACGCGCCATACGCTGGTTACCGTACTGGAAGCGCTGCTGCGTCTGGCGCACCCGATTATTCCGTTCATTACCGAAACCATCTGGCTACGCGTTAAAGCGCTGAAAGGCATTAGCGCCGACACGATCATGTTGCAGCCGTTCCCTGAGTTCGACGCTGCGCAGGAAGATACGCTGGCGCTGAACGATCTGGAGTGGATTAAGCAGGCGATTATCGCCGTGCGTAACATTCGTGCGGAAATGAACATCGCGCCGGGCAAACCGCTGGAAGTGTTACTGCGTGACGCCACGGCTGAAGCACAGCGTCGCGTGGAAGAAAACCGCAGCTTCATCCAAACGCTGGCGCGTCTGGAAAGCATTACGCTGCTGCCTGCGGGCGACAAAGGTCCGGTTTCCGTCACTAAACTCATCGACGGCGCCGAGCTGCTAATTCCGATGGCTGGCCTGATTGACAAAGCGGCAGAGCTGGATCGTCTGGCAAAAGAAGTGGCGAAAATCGAAGCCGAGATTGGCCGCATCGAAAGCAAGCTGTCCAATGAAGGCTTTGTGGCGCGAGCACCGGAAGCGGTCGTCGCCAAAGAGCGTGAGAAGATGGACGGCTATGCCGTAGCGAAAGCCAAACTGTTGGAGCAGCAAGCAGTGATCGCTGCGCTGTAACGCTAACCGGTTTCCAGACGGTAGTATGGTCAGTACAAAAGCCTCGTTGCAAAACGGGGCTTTTTATTTTTGCTCGAATAAAAAGGCTTTCAATTACAATCTATTCACTTCGCACGATGCAGGAATGGAGTAACACAATGAGCAACACGAAGCATGATGATGTCAGCAAATTTCTGAGCTACGTTTTACGGCACAAGCCCGAAGCCATTGGATTAACGTTGAACAGCGAAGGATGGGCAAATATTGCCGAGCTGATTAGCTGTGCGGCAAAAGACGGACGTCTTCTAACCAGAGAAGTGATTCAATCCGTCGTCGATAACAGTGACAAAAAGCGTTTTTCTATTTCAGCAAATGGGTTATCAATCCGCGCAGCACAGGGACACTCGTCAGCACAGGTCGATATGCGTTACGAGCCTAAAGTCCCACCCGAATTTCTTTACCACGGCACCGCAACCCGATTTATCGATTCAATCAATCAGCAGGGTTTGCGTCCCGGTTCACGTCAGTATGTGCATTTGTCTGCCGATGAGGCGACAGCGATAACCGTCGGCCAACGGCATGGCAAGCCCACAGTGCTGAAAATAAAGACGCTGGAAATGCATCAGCAGGGGTTCATTTTTTATCAGGCGGATAACGGCGTCTGGCTAACGTTAACGGTTCCCGTACCGTTTATCGATTCCACACCATTTATGGATTGATGAGTACGTACATGAATCGCCTGTCTTCGCTGCCCAACCAGCATGAGCGAAAACAGGCGATGGCGATCGGTTAACGATTAGCGGGCATCGGCCAGTGCAATGTTCTGACGCAAGCCGGGCAACACATTATCCATCTCCATGTTTTCTCTTGCGATCTGGAAACGGGAAACGGACTGTTGCAGGTTAACAACCTGCTCCTGAAGCGCATTCGCCGAGGTTGCCACTTCTGATACCAATGATGCGTTCTGCTGAGTCACACCATCCATCTGATTGATGGCGATATTGATCTGCGAAATGCCGCGGCTCTGTTCGCTGGAAGCCAGCGTGATCTCATCCATGATATCGACCACTTTTTTCACATCCATCAGCACTTCGTCCATGGTGTTGCCGGCGACTTCAACCAGACCCGCACCCTTTTCAATACGGCTGAGAGAATCATCGATCATGGTGCCGATCTCTTTCGCTGCCGTCGCACTACGTGCAGCCAGCATCCGCACTTCGGACGCAACCACCGCAAAGCCTTTGCCGTATTGACCCGCACGCGCCGATTCCACTGCGGCGTTCAGCGCCAGCAGGTTAGTCTGGAAGGCGATGCCGTCGATCACGCCAACAATGTCGGAGATCTTGGCAGAGCTCTGCTTGATGGAACGCATGGTATCCACCACTTCGGAGACGACATTCCCGCCGCGAGACGCGGAATTAGAGGCTTTCAGCGCCAGATCGTTGGCTTTACGCGTATTGTCTTCGTTGTTTTTCACCGTCGACATGATCTGCTCCATACTTGAAGCCGTTTCATCCAACGAGGCCGCCTGCTGCTCGGTACGGCTGGAGAGATCGATGTTGCCGGAGGCAATTTCCTCAACCCCTACACTGATCGCATCGGTCCCGTTACGTACCACTCGCACCATGTTTTCCAGCCCATCACGCATGCGTTGAACCGCAGCAAACAGGTGTGCGATTTCGTTTTTTCCGCTGCTATCAATCTGCGCACGCAGGTCGCCTTCAGCAATGCGGTCAAAGACGGAAATAGCCTGATTCAGCGGCTTCACGATCATATTGGTCATGACAGACCAAGCCAGCATCGCCAGTAGCAATGCGCAAGCGATCGCCGCATACAGAATGGCTTCCATCAGCTTCACACGCCCATTCGAATCCGCGTAGGCTTCATCAATGCTCTTCAGCTTAAAGGCCACCAGCGCTTTAGAGGATTTATCAAACGCGGCATACAGCACCGTCGATTTCCCGGCACGCTGGCGATATTCATCCAGATTTCCTGCGTTAAGCGCTGCAAATGCCGGATCGATAAAGTCCTGCATCAGCGTATTGCGCTTCTCGGCCATATCCGCAGAAATCACTTTTTCTTCTTCGGACTGCGGATATTTCAGGTACTCCTGCCATTTTTCGCTGGCCCCATCAACTTTGGTTCTGGCGCGTCCCAGCGCAACTTTAGCCGCCTCGACATCCCCTTTCCCCATTAATGATTCGTACAAACGCAAATCCAACCGACCACGCAACAGCAGTTCAGAGCTGTCATTCAGCGCGACCAGCCCTGGCAGTACTTCCATATCAACACGGGCAAATGATTTGTTTCCTGACTGAACCGCAACCAACCCTAGAATGCCGACAAAAAGCAGTAACGCCGCTAACGAAAACACCATCATGCTGAGTGCAGTACGGATCTTTATCTTACGAAACATAAATTGTCCCTGTGGTCTGAAATAAGAGAGGGTGAGCGCCAGCTCTACAGCGGAGCCGTTCAGTTATTTACGTAATGGTCGTTATTTTTCCAGACGTGTTAAACCCACGAACCGAAATAAATTCGTTATAAAACCGTAATAAAATAAAGAAACGTATAAAGAAGACGATGACCGACAGAAAATAGACTCTCTGTCGGTCATTAAGATTTATTTTTTATTATTTTTCTGAGACGGACTTTTTTCTAAGAAACGTTGCAGCTCATCTTTATAAAACTTCGCCGACATCATCGTGCCATGCCCGCTGGTTTCTTTGCTGGCAGGAATAAGGAACAGCGTCGCCTGCTTAATTTTCTTAAGCTCATTCTCCAGGATGCCTGTTTCAACAGGATTACGCTCATCATCCGCAGAGTTAATTATCAGAACAGGGGCCTTAATCTTATTCAGTTCCGGTGCCGCGTTATAATTTGCGGATGAACCCCAGATATAAATAAAGTCATTCGCATCGCTGTTCGAAGGGGCCGCAAGGCGCTCTTCGACCAGTTTATCCGCCTGTGCACGCGTTGGCGCTTTGTTCTGGTATGCCAGCGTGCCGCCAGTAGTGGCGATACTGAACATAATGCTGGCCGTTTTCAGCGTTGGCGGCTGCTGCGTGTACTCGCCATTATTCCAGACCGGATCGTTCTTGATGGATTCAATCAGGATGCGACGCATCATCCAGTTACGACCAGACAGTTCATTTGGCAGCGACGCCATTGGCACCAGCGCATCCATCATGTCCGGGTATTTTTCACCCCAGAGCCAGGTTTGCATGCCACCCATGGAATATCCCATCACCAGCCGCAGGTGGTTAACACCCAGACCTTCTTTGACTAAGCGATACTGTGCCTGCACCATATCGTTATAGTCGTACTGCGGGAATTTCATCCGCAGGCCGTCTGACGGTTTGGAAGATTTTCCAGAACCAATGCTCTCCGGCATGATAATAAAGTATTTGCTGCTATCCAGCGCCTGACCCGGCCCGAACAGCTCTCCGCCAAAGCCATTTGCGAGCAGCGCTTTAATCGGCTGGTTCGTTCCATGTAGCAATAAGACGGCAGGCTTGGTTTTATCACCGATCGTGTAATAGTGAATACGCAGATCTTTTAATTTTTCGCCACTGTTGAAGGTAAATTCTGGCGCAATCCAGTCGCCTTCGTTGGGCTCTGGGAAATTGGCCTGTGCATGCGTTAATGGTGACAGCATTAACAGAAATGCGCCCAGCACCCCTGATAATATTCGATTAATCATAAATAACTCTTCGGTAATCATGAAGTCGTGAAGCCGCGATTTTAATGTCTATTAGGAAAAATCCCAATAAACATAAGCGGACTAATAATAAAAAGAGATTATTCTCTGAATTTTTTATTTATCACGAAAGATTCTACATGAAGTTTTTAATAGTATGATATTTAACGCATTCCTGCCTAAGCGCTTTGCCACGTTTTCCATACCTTCGACCTGAAATAAATGCGCATAAAAATAGCGCATCGCGCATTTTTTGCTCGAATTTATAGCAAGGAAAGGATCGTGCGCGGTGACACCGCACACGATCAACATAAGACAGGGGTTAAATCGGGGTTGAGAATCGGAAACGGAGAATTAGTGCTTATTCATCTCTCTTTCAATCGCTTTCAGCCGCTCATCCATATCCGGGTGCGTACTCAGCCAGTCAGGCAAATCCAGCGATTCCACTTCATCATGGCTGCGGTCGTTAGTGACCAAAGCCCGATACATCGCCTGCATCGACTGTAGCGAACGCCCTTGCTGCTGCATTTCTGCTATTGCCCATGCATCGGCTTCTCGTTCCATATCTCGGGAGAACTGCATCTCGTTGATGAAAGCAGCAGACTGCAACAAGGTATCCCCTATGCCACTAACATCTCCCGTCATCCACATGAATGTCAGCGATACCAGCGATGAGCGCACGACCATACGCATTGGGTGACGGTAAGCGTGATGCCCCATTTCATGCAACATCACCGCGGCCAGCTCGTTGTCATTTTTTGCCAATGTCACCAGATCGTCGCTGATAATCAGCGTGCCATCCGCCAACATAAAGGCATTCGGCCCGATAGGCGCAGACATGATCTCTAGGCGCAACGGCGTTTTATCTTCCCGCATATCAGGCGGCATAACCTGCTGAAACAGTGTTTGCATCGCCTGCTGGCGCTCAACAGACAGTTTGGAGGGCTTAAAATCACTGTGCCGCAACAGCGTCAGCGTATTTTGTCCCAGTTGCTGCTCGATAACGGTAGGCATGCGTAGCGCCAGCGCGGAACTCGCCCACGGTAGCACCACGTACACGTAGTTTATGACTATCAGGATCGTGGCGAACAGCGTGAGAATAACACCGCGCTTATGGCGTTCCAGACGATGGACAAGCCCCGGACGGCGGCGTGCGGAATACCACGTACGAAAAGTGGGATCGTCGGCAGGCACAAAGCGGCCACCGTCGGGAAACGTGAGTGTCAGAGGGATGGAACCCAGCGCATCGGAAACCGTAACCTGCTCCAGCGCAAATGTCGTGTTCGATGACCCGGTGTTCAGCACCATCATCGAACCGTTGTCCGCTAAATGAAGAGAAGCGGCCACGCGGGCCGCCAATCCGGGGTATTGATAATGCCCCTCAATATTCATATTCCTGCCTTATACTCGTCATACTTCAAGTTGCATGTGCGTTGGCTACGCTCAAATACTCGGCCCGTCGTGGGCCTCGCCCTGAAGGGCCGCTGCACGCAGCGTTCAAATCTGCTCCCGGCAGATTTGTCACCCGAATCACTTACCTGAGTAAGCTCATCGGGATGAAATGAGAGACATCCTGTCTCTCACCGAAGGCCAGCCGTTGGCCTTCCTGAAACTCGAATTATTTAGAGTATATAACTTACAGACCGACGCCTAAATCGAGCGCCTGCACAGCTTCTTCGGCCAGTGCGCTGTTTGCCGCGTCCTGATGTGCCTGAACGTGCAGCAGTGCCAGATCGCCTTCAACCGCTGTTGCATTCGCGATATAGCGCGCATGACGAATTTCTGCCACAGGCGCTGCCCAACCCAAAGAGAAAATAGTGATCAGGCTATTGGTTATCAGCAGCCCCATGTAAGACAGCGTTTGCATGGAAGAGTGCAATTTCACATCGCCATTCAGCGACGTCTGGTTAAACAGATAATTACGCTGTGCGACTACCAGATAGCTGCTGGAAACCAGCACGCCCAGCAGCGCCACAATGAACATCATAATAAAATTAAAGGCATTGCTCAGTAGCATCGTCAGTATGAGATCTTCATTGCCGCCGCCCATCATAATGGTTTGGAACAGCGTGAAAATGAAGGAGCTCATGAACGACAGCGCTGCGAGCAGGAAAGGTACAAAAATCAGCAGGCTAACCAAGGCGAATTTAATAAATGCCGCTTTCGTCAATTCCGCTTTAAACGCTGTTTTGCCGAAGAACAGGTTATTCACATAGAAATCAAGCTGCATCATTTTCATGATGCCGTTTACCGCAGCAAACCCCGGAATAGCAATCGCCAGTGCAATCAACCCAATAAGGATAGGGCTATTGCTCTGCATACCAATCATGAACACAACAACCAGAGCGATATAAAAAGCCAGCATCAGCAGAATCGGGCAAAGCAGTAGTACCCAATATGCGCGGCCCGTCTGGCAGTGATAGTTAAAACGGACACCACGGTAGCTGGACATAATGGCGTTATAACGCCAGTTACGGATCACGATAACTGGAATCAGTGCCGCAAATGCCAGTGCGATAATAGTACCGAGCGTGGGTGATATCGCCAATATGATATAAAACAGAATGATTCCAGCGATAACCAGCAAACGCCCTTTGAGAATCTGAATGGGATCTGCATGGTAATCAAAACGGTCACCGTTAATTTCCGTGTTGCCATAAAAATAACGGCGGCGACGTACGGTAGCCCAGGCAGAATAAATTCCCAGAGTGATGACCGTTAATAACGCATTCACCAGCCAAATTGCAAAATATTCCCCAGCCTTACCATGAAACTGCACGCGATGCTGCGTGCTATTTTCTGAAGTATTGATTGTCATAAACCTTTCGTCCTAAAAGAAATAAGCCTAATAAAGCGCTTAAAAGCGTTACTGGCATACAAAAAGCGGCTTATTTAAGCACGTCTTGTTAACGACAACAATAAAAGTTAACAGTAATTAAACAACTGCATAGTCTTATAAATCGTAAGGAATAGTGCACCTTAATATTTATATCTTGAGATATTGCAGGAAATTTTACTTATATCTTAGATAATTCTAGCTTCAGGGTGTCGTGTTATGGCATTAACAGTAGAAAATGCTGACGCGTTAGTGTGGGTATGGAATAAAAGTCACTACAGAGACTATTCAAAACACAGCAGGAAGAACGGGGATAGGCGTTGCATCGATGTGGCCTGAAATGGTATTACAATCGACCAGAATCATTCCCCTCGTAAACCGTAAGAGCAAGAGTACGTATTATGACAACCGCGACCTTCGCCAATCTTCAGGTACGCCCAATCACCGCGCGAGACGATGCTGCTATCGCTCAGGTCATTCGTCAGGTTTCCGCCGAATTTGGTTTGACGGCCGATAAAGGCTACACCGTTTCCGATCCCAATCTGGACGCGCTGTTTGCCCTCTATAGCCAGCCGCAAAGCGCCTACTGGGTGATTGAATTCGAAGGCCGCGTGGTTGGCGGCGGCGGTATTGCGCCACTGGTCGCGGGTGAAGACGATGTGTGTGAATTGCAGAAAATGTATTTCCTGCCCGTCGCGCGAGGCAAAGGACTGGCGCGTCAGTTAGCGATACAGGCGCTTGATTTTGCACGTCAGCACGGCTTTCGCCGCTGCTATCTGGAAACAACCGGCCACCTGACCAGTGCAATCCGACTGTATGAATCGCTGGGCTTCGAGCTGATTCCGCACTCAATGGGCAACACGGGCCACACCGATTGTGAAGTGACGATGCTGAAAATGCTGTAATAGGCTGAAAGTACGGAAATAAGGCGTTGTCATGCCGAATAAAAAACGCCGCAGGATATTCCTGCGGCATTTAGTGAGGCGAGAGCTTCGAGATGAACGATTCAATAATTAATGGCGCTTGCCATCATCATCTTCATCATAAAAATCTTCATCATCCCCGTCCTCTTCGCCTTCACCATCTGGATCTTCGAAGTAGGTGCCCCACCCGTCGTAATTCACACCGTGGCGTTCTGCCAGCGCCAGCAGCTGTTCTACCTGTGCGTCGATCAGTTCCGCATTGAGCGCAACTTCACTGATGGCATCACAGCACATCAGCAACACGCCATCTTCCACTTCCAGCTCTTCCGCATCCGTCACTTCATAGCCCAGCTTGAAGGCTTCTACAGCGACTTTTTCCAACACTTCAAACTTCTCAGCAGAGAAATGGTGTTCAATGGTATAGAGCGCGTCAGGATCGCTGCCATCATCGAGCAGTTCTTCAATGATCAGGCGTGTCTCTTCCCGTTGTTCTTCCAGTAATTCGCGGTTTGCCATGCCTCAGTCCTCATTAATCGACGTAATATTGCTTATTGTCCCACAGCCCTGCGGCTTGCTCCACCACAAAGTTTGATATCACCACTTGAATTTGAATAATTACACATATAAAGTGAATTTTAATTCAACCGATGATGTTGAGCCACATGGAGATGTACATCATGCAACCGTTCTACAAGCGTCATTTTTTAAGGTTAATGGATTTTACACCCGCAGAAATTGCCAATCTTTTAGCCCTGTCAACGAAACTGAAAGCCGATAAAAAAAACGGGACAGAAGTCCGCCGCCTGCAAGGTAAAAACATCGCACTCATCTTCGAAAAAGATTCGACTCGTACTCGCTGCTCTTTCGAAGTTGCTGCATACGATCAGGGCGCGCAAGTGACCTATCTCGGCCCAAGCGGCAGCCAAATCGGCCATAAAGAGTCCATCAAAGATACCGCTCGCGTACTGGGAAGAATGTACGACGGCATTCAATATCGCGGCTATGGCCAGCAAATTGTTGAAACGCTGGCGCAATACGCGGGCGTTCCGGTCTGGAACGGGCTGACGAACGAATTCCACCCTACGCAACTGCTGGCAGATCTGCTGACGATGCAGGAGCATTTACCGGGTAAACCGCTGTCAGACATGACGCTCGTTTACGTGGGTGATGCGCGCAACAACATGGGCAACACCATGTTGGAAGCGGCGGCGCTGACCGGGCTGGACTTACGCCTTGTCGCACCAAAAGCCTGCTGGCCGGATGCCGGTCTGGTCGCAGAGTGTCAGGCGGCGGCGGCACAAACCGGCGGTAGCATTACGCTGACGGAAGATATCGCCGCTGGCGTTGCGGGCGCAGATTTCATTTATACCGACGTCTGGGTTTCCATGGGAGAACCGAAAGAGACCTGGCAGGAGCGTATCGCGCTGCTGAAGCCGTATCAGGTAAACATGGCGATGATCGCCGCAACGGGTAATCCGCAGGTGAAATTCCTGCACTGTCTGCCTGCGTTCCACGACGATCAGACGACAATGGGCCAACAAATGGCGGAACAGTATGGTCTGCACGGTGGAATGGAAGTCACGGATGAGGTCTTTGAATCCGCGCACAGCATCGTGTTCGATCAGGCGGAAAACCGTATGCACACCATCAAAGCGGTGATGGTCGCTACGCTGGTACAGGATTAAGATTTAGCCCGCCTTTGATGTGTTTTAAACACAGATCAGAGGTGGGAAACCCTTTCTCAGTGGGATCATTCCGTGTCGGTGTTCTCTCGCCGGATTCCAGGTATGAGAGCCTGAGAAAGGTACATAAAAAATCCGAAAACCAGGCGAGTTCCTGGATTCTTACACAGCAGTGTGATCGTTCAACTGAACCACAGCTCCTCAGGTAACCGATACATGCCCTTTTATCAGAAAAAAAGGAGGAATGTAGTTATCCCACCCTTTTTGGTTGCAGTGTTGGATCAGGGCTGTGCTGTTTGCCGCACCTGCTTTGTCACAGCAACGCGTTATCCTGTTACGAAGCGTTGAAGAACTTATACCGAGTATGCCCGGGATGCGGTTTTGCTTCACCCCGCTCTGCAGCAACAGAACGACTTCCCACTCTTTGTCTGTAAAAATATTTGCCGGTCGGGTGAACACAACGGGCTTCCTTTCGCATGGCATAAGAAAGGTTGAAAAATAAACATTGGTGATTTCTATGTAAGTGCAAATAATACCGTCATTGCCATCGTTGAGCCGCCAAGGACGCTTCTCCACCAGAAAAGACCTGAGTCTATTTCGTCTTCCGTAATCAAATGTTTTGAGGACGATACTCATTTCATTTGTGGTCAATATTTTTTGGTCGTCATACAGTATACGGTCATAGTGCTCGCTGACATCAGGCGTTAAGTCAGTGTCGAGACAGCCTAAAAGTTTATTCTCTGTTACGCCGAAATACTGACATACCCTTTTATTGCCATAAATATACCGGGAGTTGCAGTCCTTTATTGCCCAGCCAAACAAAGAGTTATCAAAGTAATACTCAACAGGAGTCAAATCTGGATCCATCAGGTTAGCCTCTGATAATGATATGTCCTTTTTTCAGAAAGAACAGCGGGATGTAGTTATCAAACTTGTTATATCTACAGTATTCCTTTAGGCCTGATAGTGAATTCAAACCTGTTTTTCTGTAGCAGCTCCGGAGTCTGCTGTTAACGGCATCAACGGTGATTGAGAGGATGCTGCTTATATCTTTAAGCATCATCCCACAGACCAGCAGGTAAATAACCTCCCATTCCTTCTCAGTAAATATTTCAGAAGGGGGCTCGAAGGTGGAGTGCTGCATTATTGTTCCATTTAGCAACGAGGTCGGCGTAATGATCCGAACATGTCTGACGCTAATCACTGTGCCTACACAGTTGCGATGTTCATCATAGATTGGCTCCTGAATATTGTAGGCAGGCTGCATTATTTTTTCCGTGCCTTGAATATGCGTGGTAATGGCTCTCACCGCCTTACCTGTGCGCTCTATCTCTCGTTCCTGCTGGTTAAAAATGTCTGCAAATTCAGCGACAGGAACAGGAACATCTCTAATGTTCAAACCTTCATAATCATAACGAGTTGATATGGTTTGCCAGGTTTTAAAGGTATTATTGACATAAATAAAACGAGAGTTTGTGTCTTTTATTGCCCAGCCGACGAGAGGATCGCCTTCGAACATGGCGATTAATCTGTCAGGTAATGTAATTTGTTTCATCAGTATGTCCCTACATAAAAATTACCCTACATAAAATATGCCGTACCTGATATGCACCTGTTTATCAAAACTAAAATAGAATAAAAAGTCTGTGACAGGCCAACACCAGGGAAAATATCCTACATAATTTAAATTAATAACATACCTATAATCAAAATATCGTGAAGTTTTCTAGCAAGAAAATGATTTTCTGAATAATGCCAGTCAGTTAAGCAACTGACTGGCTATTTTTTCCAGGCCTTGCCGTATTTACGTGGTTTTTCCTTTACTGCTCTACCGCAGGGGAAGACCACCGGAAGACATCTGAGGAATTATTGCCATTATTTTCTTCCATTTTATGGCTAAACGTTCCTTGTTCACAAAAACCCTACACCAGCGACGCGTCGATTTTCACTACCGCTTTGCGTACGTGCGCCGGTTCACCAACGGCACACAGCGGTTTGTGTACTTCACCTGGGAAGAAGACGACAAAATCCCCTTCCTGCATCACAAACTGTTTTTCCTGTTCACCCGATGGCAGGAAGGCAATATCTTTATCCGCCAGCCAATCGGTATCGGGCTTGCCCGCAGGCAGGTTACTGAACGTCATCCCTTCCACGCCGGACAGCACAATCTGAATGTCCAGATATTTGGCGTGATACTCGGCGCGGCGTTTTTCCAGCAGATCGGTGCTGTCGTTGGAGATCAGCACAAACACGCTGTTGCCCTCGATATCATGCTTGCCCAGCGGGGTATCCGCCGTAATATTTTTCTTCACGTATTCAATTGCTTCACGCAGTTTGGCAGGCAGATAAGGAACCAGTTCAAGGTGGTGGACATTGCCAGTAATCATAAAAACCTCGTTGATAGAAAAATGAAACTCTGTTTTATAATCCTTATACTCTCCAAATGTGACACCCGCCAGCGCGTTAATACGAAAAAGTGAACTGCCCATCACTCTTCTCAATCCCCCCTCTTCCACCTGCGGGCATTATGCATACCGCACCCTATCCGCAACCGATTGCGATGCGTAAAAAACCACGTTTTCTGCTTGAAATAGCCTAGTCGGCGCGTATAATTCCCGACAGTTTGCTGGGAGGGGTCATGCACCGTTACACCAAAAAATCCGCTGCTTATGTTGGTTCTCAACCACAACTGCCATCCGGCAGCCAGCCAGCGTTTTCCTTTCCGTTGCTCAATTATTCCATTAAGAAAGCCCCTCAATGAGGGGCTTTTTTTTGTGCCCTATCGTCCACGACGGCAGCCTTTGCAGGTCGTCACGTTGTGGCATCAAAAAGCGCATCAGGCATTTTTGCCGACAGCTCGGGCAGCCAGATACGACATTTCCTGTTTACTCGTGAGGAGAAAGACACCATGGTCAATCCGCTCTATCAAAAGCATATTATTTCGATTAACGACCTCAGTCGGGAAGATTTGGAACTGACGCTGCGCGTCGCCGCCAGTCTGAAAGCCAAGCCTCAGCCTGAGCTGTTAAAACATAAAGTGATTGCCAGCTGTTTCTTCGAGGCCTCAACCCGGACGCGTTTATCCTTTGAAACCGCGATGCATCGTCTCGGTGCCTCCGTCGTCGGCTTCGCCGACAGCAACAACACCTCGCTGGGGAAAAAGGGCGAAACGCTGGCCGACACCATTTCCGTCATCAGCCAATATGTTGATGCCATCGTAATGCGTCACCCGCAGGAAGGCGCGTCCCGCCTTGCGACCGAGTTTTCCGGCGGCATTCCGGTACTGAACGCCGGCGACGGTGCGAACCAGCATCCGACACAAACGCTGCTCGATTTATTCACCATTCAGGAAACGCAGGGGCGCCTGAACAACATCAACATCGCGATGGTCGGTGATCTGAAATATGGCCGCACCGTGCATTCACTCACGCAGGCGCTGGCGAAGTTTGAAGGCAACCGCTTCTATTTCATCGCTCCAGACGCGCTGGCGATGCCGGACTACATTCTGAGCATGCTGAAAGAGAAGAATATTGCTTACAGCCTGCACAACAGCATCGACGACGTCGTCGGTGAGCTGGATATTCTGTACATGACGCGCGTGCAGAAAGAGCGTCTGGATCCGTCCGAGTACATCAACATCAAATCCCAGTTTGTCCTGCGCGCGGCTGACCTGCACAGCGCCCGCCCGAATTTGAAAGTGCTGCACCCGCTGCCGCGCGTCGATGAGATCACCATTGATGTGGATGCCACGCCCTACGCTTATTATTTCCAACAGGCGGGCAACGGCATTTACGCCCGTCAGGCGCTGCTGGCGCTGGTCCTGAATCGCGAACTGGTTCTGTAAGAGGAAGAAACCATCATGACACACGATAATAAATTACAGGTTGAAGCGATCAAACGTGGCACGGTGATCGACCACATTCCCGCACAGGTGGGTTTTAAACTGCTGACGCTGTTTAAACTGACTGCGACAGACCAGCGCATCACCATCGGCCTGAATTTGCCGTCCAACCACCTTGGGCGCAAAGATCTGATCAAGATCGAAAATATCTTCCTGACTGAAGAGCAAGCGAATCAGCTGGCGATCTACGCACCGCAGGCAACCGTTAATCAGATTGATGACTATGACGTGGTGCGCAAACTGGTGCCAACGCTGCCAGATCACATTACCGGCGTGCTCACTTGCCCTAACAGCAACTGCATCAGCCGCAGCGAACCCGTCTCATCGTCATTCAGCGTTAAACAGCGCGATGGCGACGTTCACCTGAAGTGTAAGTACTGCGAGAAAGAGTTTGAGCGTCAGGCCGTGCTGCAAGATCGCTAGTTTTCTGCTTTGCCCCGCGATGAACATTGCCTGCGGCGGGGCTTTTTTGAATAATGGCTGCGTCCGCGTTCCTTTTACGCCCCTATCAAGGAGATACCATGTCACGTACTATCAGCACTGAGCACGCCCCTGCCGCCATCGGCCCTTATGTTCAGGGCGTCGACCTCGGCAGCATGATCATCACGTCCGGCCAAATTCCAGTGAACCCGAAAAGCGGTCTGGTGGCAGATAACATTACTGCTCAAACGCGTCAGTCGCTGGAAAACGTACAGGCAATTGTGGAAGCTGCTGGCCTGAAAGTTTCCGATATCGTGAAAACGACGGTATTTGTGAAAGACCTGCACGACTTCACCCTGGTGAATACCGCGTATGAAGCCTTCTTCAACGAGCACGATGCCCCGTTCCCGGCTCGCTCTTGCGTTGAAGTTGCCCGCCTGCCAAAAGACGTGAAGATCGAAATCGAAGCGATCGCCGTTCGTCGCTAATTGTCGGCATGACTCTCCCCCAAAAGCGCACGATAACCCGTGCGCTTTTTTCTGTTCTTTCTTTCACCACCACAACATTGTCGCTATTCCCAACCCCTTTTAAGGTCAAAAAACAGGCAAAAATCTGCCAGCCCGCATGTAGCAAGCCTTCCCGCTCCCACCGCCTTTTTTGACTGTTTTTTGCACAGGTTCAAATTCCCTCCGACATGAAGATTTCTTTGCTCTATATCAATTTTGGGGCGATAAAAGCGTAAACACCCCTACGCAATTTCAATATATAGTGCCTATCCTATAAACACGACCCATATGTAGTGCTTATCCACAATATCATCCACAGCCCTCTGTAACCCTTGTCAGTTACGGTTTTCGCCTGTGGATAACATTGATAGAGGAAAAAAACGTGAAACCAGTAGTGATTAAACGGGACGGTTGCCAGGTGCCTTTTGATGAAGTGCGTATCAAAGAGGCGGTCGAACGCGCGGCACATGCAGCCGGTGTCAATGATGCAGACTACTGCGCAACTGTGGCCTGTGCGGTCGCTCAACAAATGCAGGATAAATCGCGCGTGGATATCCGCGATATTCAGAACGCGGTCGAAAACCTGCTGATGTCCGGCAATTACAAGCAGCTGGCACGTACCTACATCGAATACCGCCACGACAGAGACATCGCGCGTGAACGCCACGGTCGGCTGAATCAGGAAATTCGCGGTCTGGTCGAGCAGAGCAACATGGCGCTGCTGAACGAGAACGCCAACAAAGACAGTAAAGTCATTCCCACCCAGCGCGATCTGCTGGCGGGTATCGTCGCCAAGCATTACGCCAAGCAGTACATTCTGCCGCGTGATGTGGTGCTGGCGCACGAGCGCGGCGAGATTCACTATCACGACCTCGACTATTCGCCCTTCTTCCCGATGTTTAACTGCATGCTGATCGACCTGAATGGCATGCTGACCAACGGCTTCAAAATGGGTAATGCGGAGATTGAGCCACCGAAGTCGATCTCAACCGCGACCGCCGTCACCGCGCAGATTATCGCGCAGGTCGCCAGCCACATTTATGGCGGCACCACGATCAACCGCATCGATGAAATTCTGGCGCCGTTTGTCACCGCCAGCCATGCGAAACATAAAGCCGTAGCGGAAGAGTGGCAGATTCCAGATGCGGAAAACTACGCCCTGACCCGCACAGAAAAAGAGTGCTACGACGCCTTTCAGTCACTGGAATACGAAGTTAACACGCTGCACACCGCTAACGGCCAGACGCCGTTCGTCACCTTTGGTTTCGGGCTCGGTGTCAGTTGGGAATCGCGTCTGATTCAGGAATCTATCCTACGCAACCGCATTGCCGGGCTGGGTAAAAACCACAAAACGGCGGTTTTCCCGAAACTGGTCTTTGCGATTCGCGATGGTCTGAACCACAAAGCGGGCGATCCGAATTACGATGTCAAACAGCTTGCGCTGGAGTGCGCCAGCAAGCGCATGTACCCGGATATCCTGAACTACGATCAGGTCGTGAACGTCACTGGTTCGTTCAAAACGCCAATGGGCTGCCGCAGCTTCCTCGGCGTTTATGAAGAAAACGGCCAACAGATTCACGACGGCCGCAACAACTTAGGCGTCATCAGCCTGAACCTGCCGCGCATCGCGCTGGAGGCCGAAGGCAATGAAGGCCGCTTCTGGACACTGCTCGACCAGCGTCTGGCGCTGGCGAAGAAAGCACTGATGACGCGTATTGCGCGGCTGGAAAACGTGAAAGCCCGCGTTGCACCCATCCTGTATATGGAAGGCGCTTGCGGCGTACGCTTAAAAGCGGACGACAGCATCGCGGACATCTTCAAGAACGGACGCGCCTCCATTTCGCTGGGCTATATCGGCCTGCATGAAACGATTAATGCCCTCTTCGGTGGCCAAACGCACGTGTTTGATGACGAGGCGCTACGTGCCAAAGCCGTGGCCATCATCGCTCGTCTGAAAGAGGCGACCGAACAGTGGAAAGACGAAACGGGTTATGGTTTCAGCCTGTACAGCACGCCGAGTGAAAACCTGTGTGACCGCTTCTGCCGTCTGGATACCGCCGAGTTTGGCGTTGTGCAAGGGGTGACGGACAAAGGGTATTACACCAACAGCTTCCACCTCGATGTGGAGAAGAAGGTAAACCCTTACCAGAAAATCGACTTCGAGCTGCCCTATCCGCCGCTGGCTAACGGGGGGTTCATTTGCTACGGCGAATACCCGAACCTGCAACACAACCTCAAAGCGCTGGAAGACGTGTGGGATTACAGCTATAGCCGAGTGCCTTACTACGGCACCAACACACCGATCGATGAATGTTATGAGTGTGGCTTCACCGGTGAATTCGAGTGCACCAGCAAAGGTTTCACCTGCCCGAAATGCGGCAACCATGATTCGGCACGCGTTTCCGTCACGCGCCGCGTGTGCGGCTATCTCGGCAGTCCGGATGCACGTCCATTCAACGCCGGTAAACAGGAAGAAGTTAAGCGCCGGATTAAACATCTGGGCAACGGTCAACTGGGGTAATCCCTTTCGGGCCGCCGCGATGCGGCCCACCTTTCGCGGCACCGTCAACACGCGCCCGCTTCATAACATGGGCTCTACAGTATGAATTACCACCAGTATTATCCCGTTGATGTCGTCAACGGCCCCGGCACCCG
This sequence comes from Pectobacterium sp. 1950-15, assembly GCF_037136835.1. Lineage (NCBI taxonomy): Bacteria > Pseudomonadati > Pseudomonadota > Gammaproteobacteria > Enterobacterales > Pectobacteriaceae > Pectobacterium > Pectobacterium sp. 1950-15. Next base: position 276,394 of record NZ_JBBBQR010000002.1, read on the forward strand.
CTGCACGCTGTTTGTCGCTGGCTGCGTGCATGAATGCGTGGGGTGCTACAACAAAAGCACCTGGCGACTGAATTCCGGCCAGCCGTTTACGCAGGAACAGGAAGATCGGATCATCGCCGATCTTCAGGATACGGTGATCCCACGACAGGGAATTTCGTTGTCTGGCGGCGATCCGCTTCATCCACAGAATGTGCCTGACATCCTGAAGCTGGTCGAACGAATACGCACGGAGTGCCCAGGCAAAGATATCTGGGTGTGGACAGGCTACGTGCTGGCAGAACTGACGCCGGAGCAACTGCGGGTGGTCGATCTCATCAACGTCTTAGTCGATGGAAAATTTGTGCAAGATCTGAAAGATCCCGCACTGATTTGGCGCGGCAGCAGTAATCAGGTTGTCCACCGCCTGCGCTGATTGAGAGCGGCTACTGAAGCGGTTGCTGCTTGCCTAATGACAGTAATTGGTCGGATTCCAGCACGGTAACGCGCGCTTTTGGTTCCGGCGAGAACGCCTGATTCAGCAATGCCTGTGCAACCGTTTTTCCCTCAATGGCCCGCCACTTTGCCGGGAACAGGCGGAACAACGGCGCGGCCAGGCTTTCTAGCGGACGACTGTCTTCCCTTTCCCCCAGCAGCATCGACGGCTGCGCCAATGTCAGATGTTGCCAGCCCTGCTGCCGCAGCGATCTTTCCGCTTCTCCCTTCACCCGCGAGTAGAAGAAAGGCGATGTCGCATTGGCGCTCAGCGCGCTAACCACCAACAGGTGCGTCGCGCCCAGTGCCAGCGCCACTTTTGATCCTTCCACCACCAGCGTGTAATCCACATAGCGGAACGCCTGCTTACTGCCTGCCGTCTTAAGTGTCGATCCCAGACAGCAAAATGCAATGTCGACAGGGTCAGTCAATTGCGCCAGCGCGGCAGACAGATCGGGATCGTGCGGATTGACCACTTTCTCCGAAGGCGCCAGCGGCTTACGGGTCGGCGCATAGATCGTCTCTACCCGATTGTTGGCTTTCAACAACTGTAACAACTCGTGCCCCACTAACCCCGTTGCACCTAATAGCAATACCCGGCTCATCGGTTTTCCCCCTTGATCTGCGTCTTTCACTTTCCCATCTTTTGACGTTTCTGTTGTTATGTATGGAAAATGTTATGTATGGCAAATGTTATTTATGACAGACGTTATCTCTGCTGAACCTGTTCATCTCGCTGCCAGTAGCGTTTCTTACCAAAGCCCAGCGCATTGTCCGTCATCTTGATTTCTGTCAGATCGAGCCGCCAGATCGGCGCTTGCGATGCCCGGGCAATCGGAAAACGCGTGTTATACCGCGCTCTGGCCTGCTGGGCTTCATCCCCCTCTAACAGCACCGCCTGCCCCCGAAACTGCACGCCCTTAATCAGCATAACGCTCTTCGGCTGGCCGCTGACCGTACCCGCCACCTGCGGTAACCTCACCATCATTTCACCATGGCGCGTCTGCCGCTCCGTCATCAGATAGAAGGCTATCTGTTGATCGTCATAAGTATAGAAGCAACTCGCACACCATAATTCCGAATTTTCACCCACGCATAACGTCAGTACGTGCAGCTTCTTCAGATAGCGGGAGATTGCTTCAAGATCGCTGCCTGTTTCTCTCAGTTTTTTCTGCATGATGGCACCTCAATCCACTTTCTGAACGAATGTATCCTGCCCGACGACTCGCTGGCCTTGCGCAGAATACGGCAGCATGGCTTGCAGAGGCTGGCCAGTGTGTTTATCCAATAGCAGGGAGTGGGCTTCTCCCTCCGCGAAAAGTTGCTGTTCCCCCCACTGGCGTAGCGCCACGACGAGCGGGAATAGCTGTTCACCTTTTGGCGTCAGGACATACTCCTGATAGGCTGAGCTGTCGGAAACAGGCTGAACGGACAAAATTCCTTCATCAACTAACGTGCGCAGACGGTCGGTAAGAATATTTTTAGCGACGCCCAAACTGCGCTGAAAATCGCTGAAACGGCGGCGATTATCGAAAGCATCGCGGATAATCAGCAGCGCCCAGCGATCGCCAACCACATCCAGCGCGCGGGCGACGGGACACACATCCTCTTTCAGACTTCTGCGCTTCACCATGACGATTTCTTCCCCTTTTTCCTGTTCAGCTTGCCTTATCTACAGGCTGAAAAGCTGATCGTGCGTTTTTGGTTGCAGAATAAAACCAGAGTATTTATGCTTCAACTGGTTTTATTTTGAAACCAATAATGAGTAGTGAAAGCTAATATTATGAAAAGCAGCCCTATTCATACCACGTCATCCGTCACTGAATGCGATCTTTACCGCACGCTTTACGGCACCGCGTCATCTGTGCAGTCAGCATTCACGCTATCGTGATAGCAAAACAACGATTATTGATAAGGAAACAGCATGAGCGAACTGACTTTACTGGCGGATGCCGATGAGCGCGGCCGACGTTATCTGGCTGAGACTGCACAGCGTCGGGTTTTCCCCGATGCAGAGGCCCTCGCGGCGCTGACACGTTTTGATGAGGTGCTGCCGCAACAAGGTTACTCACCCGAAAGCACGCTGGCGCTGCTGGATGAGGTCGGTTCACCCGCGACCACTGCTTCCAATGGCCCAAACTATTTCGGCTTTGTTATCGGGGCTTCATTACCGGTTGCCGCCGCCTCTGAGCGATTGATGATCGCCTGGGATCAGTGCGCCTCCACCTTTGATAATTCGCCGGTCTCCGCCACGTTGGAACGCCTCGCCAGCCGTTGGGTGCTCGATGCCTTGAGCTTACCCAAAAACAGCGCCGTGGGTTTCGGCACCAGCGCCACCGCCTGCACGCTTTCCTGTCTGGCCGCTGCGCGCCGCGCTCTGCTGGCAAGACAGGGCTGGGACTTTGACAATGATGGGCTGATTGGCGCGCCTGAAATTAAGGTCGTGATTTCGGAACTCACGCACATCACCGTGAAGAAAGCGCTACGCGTACTCGGCTTTGGGCTACGTCATTTACTTATCGCGCCTGTAAATACGTTTGGGCAGATCGATGCCTCGCAACTTCCTCCGCTGGACGACCGCACGATTCTTTGTTTGCAGGCAGGCGAGGTCAACACGGGCGAGTTCGATGATTTTGCGCAGCTCATTCCCATCGCCAGAGCGGCAGGGGCCTGGGTTCACGTTGACGGTGCCTTCGGGCTGTGGGCCAGAGCCTCGTCCCACGCGGCGCTCACGGGAGGTATCGAACTGGCCGACAGCTGGACGACGGACGCACACAAATGGCTGAACACCCCCTACGACTGTGCGATGGCGATTTGCCGCGATGCGGACGCGCTGGCCGAAGCGATGAACGCAGATGCGGTTTACTCCAGTGCGGCGCGAGATGCCCAGAAAAACCTGACGCTCGAGTTTTCCCGTCGTCCGCGCGGTATTCCGGTGTGGGCGGCACTGCGCACGCTGGGGCGCGACGGCGTGGCAGAGATGGTCGAACGGCACTGCCGACAAGCGAGACTCATCGCCGACGGCCTGCGCCATGCAGGATTTGAGATACTGAATCGGGTTGTGCTCAATCAGGTTCTGCTGCGGGGGGAAACCGACAGCCAAACGATAGCAATACGGGAAGCATTGCAGGCCTCGGGCAAAGCATGGTTTGGCGGCACCGTCTGGCAAGGGCGTCCTGCATTGCGCATTAGCGTGTCGTCGTGGCGCACGCAGGACGACAACGTGCAGGCACTGATCGTACTGCTGACGGAAATCAAAGCTCAAACCCCACGCTGAGCTAAGCAAGGTGCAAAACGACTATCCCCGCAAGCGCGGGGATAGAGAGAAACATGCTCACGCTACGGCGCACCAACCTGTGCTAGACATAAACGCTGATGCTGGAGACCTGTCCCTGAAAGCGGTTCAGCGCCTCGGCCGCACGTTGCAGGCTTTCGGTATTTTGCACTTCGCTGCGGGAGGATGCCCCCGCGACACCTTGCTGAATGGTGTCGAAGACATTAATCGGCTGGAACACGTTGGAAGGCGGCACACTGCCGACATTTTCGCGCGGCGACGAGATAAAACCCAGTAGCGCGGAACCCTCTTCACGCCCCAACCGCCCACTGCTGACAAGGCCTTCTACCGTTTCATACAGCTCGGCGGGGCTAATGCGGGTGAAATCATACCGCGTCGTCTGACCAACAGGAACAGCACCGCTGCCCGCCTGATAAGACTGAAGCTGTTCGGACAGCGCCGCTTTCTCTGCATGCTCTGTCGAGCGCTTCGCCATCACCTGCTGGCTGGCAAAAACGGACGACTCTGCGGCTTCAACTTTCATAGCACCTCCTTACGGTAACGTATGGAAGACAAAAATCATTGGCGTAGTAGCTCACCGTCACGGTGAGTGCAAAATGGCGTGCTTTAATACTGACACGCAATCCCCCATCACGCCAGCCAGAAGCCGGATTTACCCCGCTGGCGCGGGGAGTACTCAGGCATTCAGATATTAAGAACGAGCCTCACGCCGTTGGCGCATTACTCGCTAGCGCGACGACGTTCTCTTGCTCTGCGGGGGCTTTAGCGGGTTTCTCTTTTTTCTTTTCCACGTAGTTCAGTTTTTCCTGGCTCTGCGCTGGCGGGGTCAGCGGGTGGGACTGGCCAGTGAAGATGCCGCCTTTTTCGATGGAGAGTTCATCAGTGAAAATATCGCCGAATACTTTTCCCTGCGCCAGAATGGCGATGACGCTCGCGGCGATGCGTCCTTCAACGCGGCCGTTGATGATGATCTGCTGCGATTTCATTTCACCGTTTACCTGACCGGTGTGCTCCACTTTAATCGTGTTATCGCACTGCACGTCACCTTCTACCCGGCCTTCCACGGTGATGTTGCCATCCACGGTCAGAGAGCCCGTCATGCGTGCGCCCTGAGAAATGAAGGTGTCTTTTTTCACGCGCACAGGGTTCACTGAATTAATCAACTCGTTCGATGGGCTGATAGCGGGGGAGCTGTTTATTTCACTGCGCTCTTGCGGTTCTTTTGCGTCTTTTTTGTTTTTATCAAATGAAAACATCGTGTTATTCCTTTTAACAGTATAGAAAAATGCGATTGCAACACTCGCGGCTAGTACGGCAGCCACTCCCTGACCGTAATATCGAAGGGGGAATTCGCTATAAATATCAATAAGCCAGGCGGCGACCAACAAAGCCCATAGCGCCCATATTCCCCAAAGCAGGTTGTAATTACGCACCGGGGTAGCCCCGGAAAGAGGTGGGGTAATGCATATCCTTCTCCATTCGTCCTTTTTGCAGCTTGAATCCCAGATTAATTCAGCCACGCTCCATAACTATCGGATGACAGCCCCTTTTATTTAGTCCGACGACCGTGGCAACGTGATGACTATCGCATAAATTTTCACCAACGCGATGGGGAAAAGTGCGTTTTATTGATGTGGGTGCGTCTCTACAATGAAGGGTATTGCTTAGCTAAACCGATTCTTCTATTTTAGCAAACAGTCTAATTCTCGTTGATAAGAGTAACGTTATGGCAAATAGAATTTGGGTCATGGGCGACGCGGTTGTCGATCTCATCCCGGAAGATGCGGAACGCTATCTGAAATGCCCCGGTGGAGCACCGGCGAATGTCGCCGTTGGCATTGCCAGACTGGGCGGAAACAGCGCGTTTATTGGTCGCGTCGGTGACGATGTCTTTGGCCATTTTCTCAAAACAGTGTTGGAACAGGAAAACGTCGATACCCATCACATGGCGCACGACAGGTTCCACCGAACCTCAACCGTGGTCGTGAGCCTTGATGAAACAGGGGAACGTGCCTTCACATTTATGGTACGCCCGAGTGCCGACCTGTTTTTACAGCCGGAAGACCTACCGATGTTCAACCGGGGAGAATGGCTGCACCTCTGCTCTATCGCCCTCTCACAGGAACCTTCGCGCCGCACCGCCTTTGAGGCGATGCGGCAGGTGAAAGCCGCGCTGGGTCGGGTCAGCTTCGACCCGAACATCCGTGACGATCTCTGGCAAAGCGAGCAGGAACTGCGCGACTGCCTGACACAGGCGCTGATGCTGGCCGACGTGGTGAAGCTATCGCGTGAAGAACTGGCATTTCTGTGTTCAACACCGGACGTTGAAACAGGGATTCTGCAGTTCATGCAGCGCTACCCCACACAACTCTTGCTAGTGACGCTAGGCAGCGAAGGCGTCTGGCTGCACGATCGCCATCAGCTACAGCACTTTGCCGCGCCGTCGGTGACCCCCGTCGATACTACGGGTGCGGGGGATGCCTTCGTCGCCGGTTTACTGCATGGCCTGGCGCAGTATGACGACCTGCCACAGCCGCGTAGCTGGGACCCGATTATCGCGCAGGCGCAGCGGTGTGGCGCGCTTGCCACCACAGCAAAAGGCGCAATGACCGCACTCCCCTACGCTCAGCAATTGCGCGCACTCCCTTAGCCCAGCCCTAATCCCTCCGTTTAATACGGTTACCGCCCGGTTTTGTAGTCAGGATCACAGTTACAGAATCGGGCGAGTGAAATTTCTTGCTAACCCTCCTGCTGGCTTTTATTTTTCCCATGAAAAACCGGTTTAGCAATTTAGCTAAACAAGAGAAATCCAAAAACAATAAATCTCCTTCACGACGAGAACGAAAAAATGAAACCAAGCCACCTTGCTGTGACGATAGGATTATTACTCTCCTCCCCGCTTTATGTTTCTGCTGCCAACACCGATAGTATTGAAGCTCGCCTGAACGCCATGGAGCAACGCCTGCAACAGGCGGAAGCCCGTGCTCAGGCAGCCGAGGCCAGAGCCGACGCCGCGGAAAAGCAAACCCAACAGCTCGCCACTCGCACGACGCAAACCGAACAGAAAACCCAGCAGGTGGAGCAGCGCACGACGGCGCTGGCTAAGCAAAAATCATTCGCCGATGGATTTGAATTCCACGGCTACGCGCGTTCCGGCCTGTCGATCAATGATTCCGCCACCAGTTCCAAAACCGATATCGGGCCGGGCATGTCCCCTGCCGGCCAGACTGGCGGACATATTGGTCGTTTAGGCAATGAAGACGACACCTACGTCGAAATTAAACTGGAGCACAAACAGAAGCTGGATAACGGCGCGACCACTCGCTTCAAGGTGATGATGGCGGATGGCCAGCGCAGCTATAACGACTGGACGGCGGCCACCAGCGACCTGAACATCCGTGAAGCCTTCGTCGAGCTGGGTTCACTGCCAACCTTCACTGGCGCCTTTAAGGACACCACGCTGTGGGCGGGTAAACGCTTCGATCGCGATAACTTTGACATCCACTGGCTGGACAGCGACGTCGTCTTCCTCGCGGGCACCGGCGGCGGGATCTATGACGTGAAATGGGCGGATAGCGCCAAAAGTAACTTCTCACTGTATGGCCGCAGCCTCGGCGAAATTACCTCGCTGGATAACGACATCAAAAACTACGTCTTTACCGCCAACAACTACGTTGGGCCATTCCAGTTCATGCTGAGCGGATTAACCGCCAAGAACAACGATGTAAAAGCAAACCCCGGTACAAGCCGTGATAACACCGTCGTCACCAATACCAATGCGGGCGACAAAGGCTATCACGCCATGGTGGCTTACCACGGCGACAGCTTCTACGGCTTACGCGACGGGACATCGAAAACCGCGATCCTCTACGGTCACGGACTGGGCGGCGAAGTGAAGAACATCGGTGCCGACGGCAACCTGACCAACGACGCCAACACCTGGCGATTTGCGACTTACGGTACCACCGCGCTGAACAAGACCTGGAGTTTTGCTCCATCCATTCTGGCGCAAACCAGTAAAGACCGTTACGTCAACGGCGATAGCTACGAATGGGTGACGTTTAATGCGCGCCTGATTCAGGAAATCACCGAAAACTTTGCACTGGCCTATGAAGGCAGCTATCAATACATGGACCTCGATCCACGCGGCTATCGCAGCCTGAATCAGGTGAGCGGCGGCTTCTACAAATTGACCTTCGCACCGACGTTCAAGGTTGGCGATATCGGTAACTTCTTTAGCCGCCCTGAACTGCGCGTGTTTGCCAGCTACATGGACTGGGATAAACGACTGGATAATTACTCCAGTCAAGATACGTTTGGCTCCACCGGCTTTAAAGCAGGCGGCGAATGGAACTTCGGTATCCAGATGGAAACCTGGTTCTAACCCTTGCCCGGCCTTGGCGTCGATTACGTGCTAATCGACGCCAAAGACACTGCATATCCGATTGAAAAAGAGGAATAACATGGATATCAACAAAACCGCCGCCGCGCTTATCCCCCTTCTCGGCGGAAAAGAGAATATCGCCAGCGCGGCTCACTGCGCGACTCGTCTGCGTCTGGTACTGAATGACGACAATTTGGCAGACAAGAAAGCCATCGAAAACGTTGACGGCGTGAAAGGCTGCTTCCAGAACGCCGGACAAATGCAGATTATTTTCGGTACGGGACTGGTTAACAAGGTGTATGCAGAGTTCATCAAAGCGGCAGACATCAGTGAATCGAGCAAATCCGAAGCGGCCTCCATCGCCGCGAAAAAGCTGAACCCGCTGCAACGTCTGGCGCGCCTGCTATCAAACATCTTCGTCCCTATCATGCCGGCGATTATCGCGTCCGGTCTATTGATGGGGCTGCTCGGCATGATCAAGACCTACGGCTGGGTCGATTCCAGCAGCGCAATCTTCGTGATGCTGGATATGTTCAGCTCCGCTGCATTTATCATTTTGCCTATCCTGATCGGTTTTACTGCCGCACGGGAATTCGGCGGTAACCCCTATTTGGGCGCAACGCTGGGCGGCATTCTGACTCACCCGGCGCTGACCAACGCCTGGGGCGTCGCGGGCGGCTTCCAAACCATGCATTTTTTCGGCATGGACATCGCCATGATCGGCTATCAGGGCACCGTGTTTCCGGTCCTGCTGGCCGTCTGGTTCATGAGCATCGTGGAAAAGCGCCTGCGTAAAATCGTGCCTGATGCGCTGGATATCATCGTCACGCCTTTCCTGACGGTCATCATTTCCGGCTTCGTCGCCATGTTGATCATCGGTCCGGCTGGGCGCGCACTGGGCGACGGTATTTCTTTCTTACTCAGCACGTTGATTACTCACGCGGGCTGGCTGGCCGGATTGCTGTTCGGCGGCCTCTATTCCGCCATCGTCATCACCGGCGTTCATCACAGCTTCCATGCCATTGAAGCCGGACTGCTGGGCAACCCTAATATCGGCGTCAACTTCTTGTTGCCAATTTGGGCGATGGCAAACGTGGCACAGGGCGGCGCGTGTCTGGCGGTCTACTTCAAAACGCGTGATGCCAAAACCCGAGCGATTGCCGTTCCCGCAGGGCTGTCTTGCCTGCTGGGCATCACTGAAGCCGCGATATTTGGTATCAACCTGCGCTTCATTAAACCGTTCCTGGCCGCACTGGCTGGCGGTGCGCTCGGTGGCGCGTGGGTCGTCTTCAATCACGTCAATATGACGGCCGTTGGGCTGACCGGTTTTCCAGGTCTGGCCATTGTGCAAGGAGGATCGATGCTTAACTACCTGATTGGGATGCTCATTGCGTTCGGTGCCGCCTTTACCCTGTCCTTATTGCTGAAATATAAAACGGATAGCGAATAATGAAGGAAGTCCACTTACTAAAGCGCATGGCGCACGCCCTGATGTCAGGCCACTCACGGAAACAGGAAGACCCATATCGCCCGGAATGGCATCTGTCCCCGTGCGTAGGTCTGCTCAACGATCCGAACGGATTTATTCATCACAAGGGGCGTTACCATCTGTTTTATCAGTGGAATCCTTTGTCTTGCGCCCACGGAGCGAAATTCTGGGGGCACTGGAGCTCTATCGATCTGGTGAACTGGACACATGAACCTGTCGCACTGGTGCCGAGCGAAAGCTATGAAAGCCACGGCTGCTACTCCGGTTCTGCCGTGGTGGATCAGGGAGCAATCATGCTGATGTATACGGGTAACGTGAAATACGACGACGGCTCGCGTACCGCGTTTCAGTGCCTCGCCCGTGAGAATCCTAACGGTGAATATGACAAGCTGGGAGCGGTTCTGACGCTCCCTGACGGCTACACCGGACACGTTCGCGATCCCAAAGTGTGGCCTCATGACGACCATTGGTACATGGTGCTCGGCGCACAGGATCTCGACTTACAGGGGAAAGTGCTGCTCTACCGTTCTGACGATCTGCTGGCATGGGAAAAGATCGGCGAGATCGCCGGTTCCCGTCTGGGCGGGCTCGGGGATTTTGGCTACATGTGGGAATGCCCGGACCTGTTTCCGTTGGATGGAAAAGACGTACTGATTTGCTGTCCGCAAGGCGTTCCCGCCGAAGAAGAACGCTACCTGAATACCTTTCAGGCGGGCTATTTCATCGGCTCACTCAATTACGACAATGGTGATTACCCGCATCAGGAGTTCCACGAACTGGATCTCGGCTTTGAGTTTTACGCTCCGCAAACCACGCTGAGTGAAGACGGACGACGCCTGCTGTTCGGCTGGATGTCGATTCCCGATGAGAATGAATTCTTTGAACCGACGATCGAGTACGGCTGGATCCATACCATGACCTGCCCGCGCGAACTCACGCTGCATGGCGATCGCGTTTATCAACGCCCTGCACGTGAACTGCAACAGCTGCGCAGGCAGCATTACACCTGGCATGGTGCCGCAGACTACGCCTCTCCGCTTCATGCCAGCAGCGCGGAAATCCTCGTCACCGTTCAGGGGGAATTCCAGTTCAGCCTCGCCTCCCAGTTGGTTCTCTGTTGGGATGGGGAACGCGTCACGCTGAGCCGACGCAACCGCCGCACTGGCGAACCCGAACATCGCTACTGGCGCGGTGAGCTGAGCCAATTGCAGATACTGTGCGATCGCTCCAGCGTTGAAATTTTTATCAACGACGGCGAGGCTGTGATGTCTGCACGCTATTTCCCGGAAAGTGACGCGATCATGACGTTCAGCGGCTCCGGACGATTAACGCTACAGCACTGGCTGTTAGCGCCATGCGTGATAGAATAACTTCCCTTTTTTCTGATAGCAGACCTCGCGGTGAAACCGACTAAACGCATAACAATCAGTGACATCGCCGCGCTGGCCGGTGTATCAAAATCCACCGCCAGTCTGGTACTTAACGGACGCAGCAAAGAGTTTCGCGTTTCTGATGAAACCCGCGATCGCATTTTAGCCGTCGCGCATGAGCAGCGTTATCAGCCCAGTATTCACGCCCGTTCGCTGCGTTCCTCACGCAGCAACACGCTGGGGTTGGTGGTGCCGGAAATGACCAACTACGGGTTTGCCGTCATTTCCCGCGAGCTGGAAATGCTGTGTCGTGAAGCAGGGCTACAGTTGCTGATTGCCTGCACCGACGAAAACGCCAGTCAGGAGATGATGGCAGTCAATAGTCTGGTGCAGCGTCAGGTCGATGGTCTGATTGTCGCCTCCAGCTTGTTGAGCGATACCGAGTATCAGAAAATTAATCAGCAGTTGCCCGTCATACAATTTGACCGGGTGATTGGCGATTCCACACTACCGATGGTGATTTCCGAAGCGGTAGAATCCACGGCGGAAATGGTCGAACGTATCGCCCGCCAACATCATGATGAGTTCTATTTCCTTGGCGGCCAGCCGCGCATTTCTCCGACTCGCCACCGTCTGGAGGGCTTCCAGCTCGGGCTGACACGCGCAGGCATCGACTGCAAGCCGGAATGGATTATTCATGGCAGCTATCACCCCAGCGCGGGTTATGAAATGTTTGCCCAACTGTGTGCAACGCTGGGTCGTCCGCCAAAAGCGCTGTTTGTCGCCGCCTGTGGCCTAATGGAAGGCGTGCTGCGTTATATGAACCAGCATAACCTGATGGAAAGCGGCATCCGACTGTGCTGCTTTGACGATCACTATCTGTTTGATTGTTTACCGCTGAAGATCGACACCGTGGCGCAGGATTGTGAAAACCTGGCGCGCAGCAGCTTTGAGATGGTGACCAGCCTGATTGCACAACAGCCGCTTGAAGAAGATCGGCGCTATATCCCGACACGGATTCACTGGCGTCACCCTGACTCGCGGGCGTAGGCTAACGTCCAAAGCCCCGCCATCATCCAGACATCAATCTACAGACGTAAAAAAAGGAACGCGGTTTGGACATTCATCCCGCATTCCTTCTTAACACACAACCCTCAGCCGTTATTTAGCGGCTGCGGTTTCCGCACCGACCAGACCAACCTTGAGGTAGCCCGCTTTACGCAGTGAATCCATCACGCTCATGATGGTTTCATAATCGACGCTTTTATCCGCCTGAAAGAAGATCGTCGTTTCTTTGTTAGCGCTGGTTTTTGCGTCCAGCACCTGCGCCAGCGACTGCTCGCTAACCACCTCTTCCCCCAGGAACATTTGCTTATCCGCTTTTACCGTCAGATAAAGCGGTTTTTCTGGTCGTGGCTGCGGCGCTGCTGATGACGCGGGCAGATCGACACGAATGTCCACCGTTGCCAGCGGGGCCGCCACCATGAAGATAATCAGCAGAACCAGCATGACGTCAATGAACGGCGTGACGTTAATGTCATGCATTTCACCGTCATCACTCACGTCCTCCTTCAAATGCATTGCCATGGCTTAACCCACCCGCAGTTTATGCGCGGCTGAAGACGCCCGGTTATCGTTGCTGGCAGCCACGTCGAGATCGCGACTTTGCAACAGCAGCACTTGTGCAGCCACATCGCCGACCATCGCTTTGTAGCCGGCAATCGAACGAGCAAAGACGTTATAGATAACCACCGCAGGAATCGCGGCAACCAGGCCAATCGCCGTCGCCAGCAGAGCTTCTGCAATCCCCGGTGCAACCACTGCCAGGTTGGTGGTTTGCGTCTGTGCGATCCCAATGAAGCTGTTCATGATGCCCCATACCGTACCAAACAGCCCCACGAACGGCGCGACCGCACCAACCGTGGCCAGATAGCCGTTACCACGTCCCATATGACGACCGGTAGCCGCCACGCGACGTTCCAGACGAAATGCGGTACGTTCTTTAATCCCATTGTTGTCATCAGAACGTGCGGAAAGTTCCAGTTCGTTCTGCGCATCCACCAGCAGCTGCTGTGCGACGCTGCCAGCTTTGAACGTGTCGGCCGTTTCCAGCGCATCGTCCAGCGTTCTCGCCTGTTCCAACGCCAGATATTCGCGGCGCAGACGGCGTTTCGCACCAGACATCTCAACGCTTTTACTGAAGAAGATCGCCCAGGTAATCACGGAAGCCAGCAGCAAGCCGATCATCACCGTTTTCACCACGGCATCAGCGTGCTGGTACATACCCCAGACGGACAAATCGGTTTTCATCAGGTTATTCGTGCCCGGTGCCGCACTGGCAGGCAACGCGAGGGCTGACGTCGGCGCCAGTGCATCAGTCACCACAGGAGCAGAGGGGGACGCCGCAGCAGGTGCGGTATTCTCTGTCGATAACGGTGCCGTTGCGGGAGCCGCAAACGCATTTCCACTTAGTCCCGCCGTACACAGCAGGATAACCAGCACGCTACGGGAAAATGCGCTGAACGCGCCACGTTTTTTTTGCCAGGCCGATAACACCTGTTGAGTTGTATTACTGACAGCCGTCTTCACGCTGTGCCTCCACCATTCGTTCTGTACAATCATCTGTTCTGTACAATATCCGCACACACCCGCAGGTATAATGCCGCAATAACGCAGCCTGAAATGATACCAAACCCTGAACGAATTGATAGTCGTTCTCATTATTATTTACACAAGATAATGCACTTTTCTTGCGTTCTAACAGGGTTTTTGGGGGTATTGCCCGCATATCGGCAGAAAAAGCATAAAAACGAGAAGGAAGAAGCGCATTACGGAATATCTCAGCCGGGATCCCCCTAAAACACGGCGTGATATCCCAGCTTTTATAATCGAATTTTTATTATCGGCTTTTTGTGATCAACATTAAGTTATCACACCATTTCACAATGACTGACGATAAGTTTACTGAAATAAACAGACACATAAGAAGAGAATAAGATAAATAAAAACATCACGTTATACATAACCCATGAGGAGAACAGGAATAAAATCCATATAAAACAGCATTTCATATTAGCTTTTTCTTTTGTGACGCGAGTCATTCTACGAAGTTGTATAATAGGTTAGCTTAACTCGCAGAGAATACCGATGTGCGCCACAATAATACCTAATAGGCAGCCGTACTCTCGTCATTAAACCCACTACTTATATTCTTTTTTCATGGGTTTATATTTTATAAGTCACCATTTGATTATCGATAATGTCACCCCACCTCTGGAGATAATTCAATGAAGCTGTCGAAAACATTGATCGGTGTTTGTCTGGGTTCTACTGCACTCCTGATGAGCCACGCGATTCAGGCACAACAAATTAAAGCCTCCGATGTTCACCCTGAAGGTTACCCTAATGTCGTCGCGGTTCAAAAAATGGGAGAGAAATTAAAAACTGCCACAGGTGGCAGGTTGGAAATTAAAACCTTCCCCGGCGGTGTATTGGGCGATGAGAAACAGATGATTGAGCAGGCGCAGCTCGGTGCGATTGATATTATCCGTGTATCGATGACGCCCGTTGCCGCGATTTTACCGGAAATAGAAGTCTTCACGCTGCCCTATATTTTCCGTGATGAAGATCATATGCATAAAGTACTGGATGGAAAAATCGGTCAGGAAATTGGTGACAAAATTACCCAAAGCAGTAAATCAAAATTAGTTTTTCTGGGCTGGATGGACGCAGGAACGCGTAACTTAATCACCAAAGAGCCAGTGGTGAAACCAGAAGACCTCAAGGGCATGAAGATTCGCGTCCAGGGTAGCCCAGTTGCGCTCGCCACGTTAAAAGCCATGGGTGCCAACTCAATCGCGATGGGCGTCAGTGAAGTCTTCAGCGGTATGCAAACTGGCGTCATTGACGGTACCGAAAATAACCCGCCAACGTTTGTCGCACACAACTACCTGCCTGTCGTGAAAAACTATACCTGGAGCCGCCACTTCATTATCCCTGAGTTGTTCCTGTATTCCAAAGCCAAATGGGACAAACTATCCAAAGAAGATCAGGATCTGATCCTGAAGCTGGCGAAAGAAGCGCAACAGGAACAGCGCGTACTGTGGAAAGAATATACGCAGCAATCTCTGGATAAAATGAAAGCCGGCGGCGTTCAGTTCCATGACATTGATACCGAGTACTATTTCAAAGCCACGCAACCCGTACGCGATCAGTTTGGTGCCAAATATCAGGATCTGATTAAAGCCGTCGCTGACGTCCAATAAAAAACTTATATCTAAAATAGTTCCGTTGTCGAGATAGGGCCACACGGCGTCATTTTTTACCATGCAACGTGTTGGCCCTTTGTACGAATAAAGCAGGGTGATGTATTCCATAGTACGACATGCCACCTTTTGGGGAAAACATGCCGCACTCACACAATCTGCTTGATATAAAACGGATAGTTAATAGGGATAAAGCACTCGTGGCTTTATCTGCCATTCTTTTCATCGGGTAGAGAATATGGCCAACGCATACATTTCAGCCATGGACCTGTTATACAGAATTGCTATGTGGGTCTCTGGTATTTCATTATTAATTATGACACTCATTATTCCCATGGGAATATTTTCCCGCTATGTAATGAATGAGGGAATTTCATGGCCAGAGCCCATCTCTATTATATGTATGGTGACATTTACCTTTGTCGGTGCAGCTGTTAGCTATCGAGCCTGTACGCACATTGCGGTGACCATGTTAACCGATCGCTTACCTGAAAAATTAAAAAGCGTCTGTGCTTTTATCGCTGAACTTTTGATGATGATCATAAGCGTCTTTATTCTTTACTACGGCACGATGCTGTGTATTGAACTCTGGGAACAACCCGTCGCCGAATTCCCTCTATTAAGCGCTGGGGAAACTTACCTCCCCTTACCGATTGGTTCGCTCATTACATTATTGTTCATCATCGAACGAATTTGCTTTGGCTCACAGGATAAACGTCCCGTAGTCATGCTCGGCAATTCTTAACCCGGAGCCAATACCATGGATGCTTTCGTCTTACTTGCAACACTGGCGGTTTTGCTTGCCGTGGGTGTTCCTGTAGCCTATTCAGTCGGTTTGAGTGCTATCGTCGGTGCGTTCTGGATCGACATTCCTCTGGAAGCCGTGATGATCCAAATCACCAGCGGAGTGAATAAATTCTCACTGCTCGCTATTCCTTTCTTTATTTTAGCTGGTGCCATTATGGCCGAAGGCGGCATTGCCCGCCGTCTGGTCAATTTTGCTTATATCTTTGTTGGCTTTATTCGCGGCGGATTATCACTGGTCAATATTGTGGCATCCACCTTCTTTGGTGCGATTTCGGGGTCGTCCGTGGCAGATACTGCCTCGATTGGTTCCGTCATGATCCCAGAAATGGAAAAGAAAGGTTACCCGCGCGATTTCGCCGCAGCCGTTACTGCCAGCGGTTCCGTTCAGGCAATATTGATCCCCCCCAGCCATAACTCCGTTATTTATTCACTGGCTGCTGGTGGTTCCGTTTCCATCGCCGCTCTGTTTATCGCTGGCGTATTGCCAGGGCTCTTACTCGGTTTGACTCTCATGGTGATGTGCGTCGGTTTCGCCCATCAGCGCGGCTATCCGAAAGGCGAACGCGTACCGTTCCGTCAGGCGCTGAAAATCTTTGTCGATACCCTGTGGGGATTGATGACGGTTGTCATTATTATGGGCGGGATCTTATCCGGTATTTTTACCGCAACCGAGTCTGCGGCCATCGCCTGTCTGTGGTCCTTCTTCGTGACCATGTTTATCTATAAAGATTATAAGTGGTCGGAACTGCCTACGCTGATGTACCGCACGGTGAAAACCGTCACAATCGTGATGATCCTGATCGGCTTCGCTGCCGCATTCGGTGCCATCATGACCTACATGCAGTTGCCTGCCCGCATTACCGAGTTTTTCACCTCCATCTCGGATAACAAATACGTCATCCTGATGTGGATTAACATCATGCTGCTTTTGCTGGGTACGCTGATGGATATGGCGCCGCTTATCCTGATCCTAACCCCGGTACTGCTCCCAGTGGCGCTTTCACTCGGTATTGATCCGGTACATTTCGGCATGATTATGATGGTCAACCTGGGAGTTGGACTAATTACGCCGCCAGTGGGATCGGTGCTTTTCGTTGCCAGTGCGGTGAGTAAACAGAAGATAGAACAGGTCGTTAAAGCGATGCTGCCCTTCTACTGCGGGCTCTTCTTTGTGCTGATGCTGGTCACCTATATTCCGGCTATCTCACTCTGGCTTCCTAAGCTCTTTGGCGTCCATACGGGTTAACGCACGCACAATTGCGCCATGTTGTTCAACGCAATACAGAACAACATGGCGCTTCTTGCTTTCTTCCTGAAATGTTTTCATCTACCCCTCATCTTATCCTCCTTACGCCCACACGCCGCCCAAGCCGTGATAACGTAGGGTTAATACATCGAATAGCGCCTTCTTGTTCCTCACACTTTCACTATCGGGAATATTTGGCGTATTGGGTCATCCGGCAGGATTGAATAGAAAAGGTAATAGTGGTTATGACAAGCAAAAAAACGGCAACAGCGTTAGTCGCCGCAGGACGCAGCAAGAAATTCACCCACGGCTCCGTCAACCCCGTTATTCAGCGCGCTTCCTCGCTGGTATTCGATACCGTGCAGGACAAGAAGCACGCCACCATTAACCGAGCCAAAGGTGCGCTGTTCTACGGACGCCGCGGTACGCTGACCCATTTCTCATTTCAGGAAGCGATGGTGGAGCTGGAAGGCGGCGCAGGCTGCGCGCTGTATCCTTGTGGAGCGGCTGCCGTTTCTAACGCGATCTTCTCTTTCGTCGCAGCGGGCGCTCATATTCTGGTGACGGAGTCGGCCTACGAACCCACACAGGATTTCTGCACAAAAGTGCTCAAAAAAATGAACGTCAGCACCACCTATTTCGATCCGCTCATCGGTGCCGGCATTGCCGAACTGATCCAGCCTAATACCAAAGTCGTCTTTCTCGAATCGCCGGGCTCCATCACTATGGAAGTCCATGATGTGCCGGCAATCGTACAAGCCGTGCGCCGCATCAATCCCGAAATCGTTATCATGATCGATAATACCTGGGCTGCGGGTATTTTATTCAAAGCGCTCGACTTCGATATTGATATCTCCATTCAGGCGGGTACGAAATACATCGTCGGCCATTCCGATGCCATGATCGGCACGGCGGTGGCGAATGAGCGCTGCTGGGCGCAACTGCGTGAGCACTCTTATCTGATGGGGCAAATGGTGGATGCCGATACCGCCTATGTCGCCAGCCGTGGCCTGCGCACGCTGGGCGTCAGACTCAAACAGCATCAGGAAAGCAGTATCCGCATTGCGCAGTGGCTGGCAGAACGCCCGGAAGTCGCTGTCGTTAATCACCCTGCGTTGCCAGAATGCAAAGGGCATGAATTCTACGTCCGCGATTTTAACGGCTGCAACGGCTTGTTCTCCTTTGTGTTGAAGGAGAAATTAAGCAAAGAAACGCTGGCGCACTATCTGGATCATTTTGAACACTTCAGCATGGCGTATTCCTGGGGAGGCTTCGAATCTCTGATTCTGGCGAATCAGCCAGAAGAACTCGCAGCGATCCGCCCGGTGAACGGTGTGGATTTTACCGGCACACTTATTCGGTTACATATTGGACTTGAAGACAGTGACGATCTGATCGACGATCTGGCCGCGGGTTTCAGCAGGCTAAACGCCTAGTCT
This sequence comes from Pectobacterium sp. 1950-15, assembly GCF_037136835.1. NCBI lineage: Bacteria > Pseudomonadati > Pseudomonadota > Gammaproteobacteria > Enterobacterales > Pectobacteriaceae > Pectobacterium > Pectobacterium sp. 1950-15. The sequence continues at coordinate 295,160 of NZ_JBBBQR010000002.1, forward strand.
GGTAAGGCATCAGCACGCTCACCGCAGCCAACCGATAGGAAATAAAATACAGGAAGTGTGACGGCCATAATGCCGCCGCATCTTGATTTCCCCTGCGGGGCGGTGGGTAATGCGTTATGATAATCATGAGTCAACGCTTACTAAAAAACCGCGTTACCTTAACCAAAAATTAAGCATTAAGCTTTATCGTATTCTCACAGCAATGCGGCAAGGCGTTTTGCCCATACTGATTTTAGGGCTTGATAGGCAGTAGATTTCAGGTAACCCAGCGTTCCACCGCCGCTGCCTGAAAGATAGTGAATATCGTCACTGGCGGGAAGTAATATGAGTGTGGTTCACGACATTATTCAGGCGCTCTGGCAGCAGGATTTTAGTGCACTGGCCGATCCCCACGTCATTTGGGTGGTTTACGGCATTCTGTTCACGACGCTGTTTCTGGAGAACGGCCTGCTGCCGGCCTCTTTTCTGCCCGGCGATAGCCTGCTGTTGCTCACCGGTGCCATGATTGCCAAAGGCGTGATGAGCTTTTTCCCTACGATGATTTTGCTCACCGTCGCCGCCAGCCTCGGCTGCTGGCTCAGCTACCTCCAAGGGCGCTGGCTGAGCGATACGCGTCTGGTAAAGGGCTGGCTGTTGCAGCTTCCCGCGCATTACCACCAGCGTGCCCATCACCTGTTCCACCGCCACGGCCTGATGGCGCTGCTGGTTGGCCGCTTTTTAGCGTTTATCCGCACGCTGCTGCCGACGATGGCGGGTATTTCCGGGTTAAATAATACGCGCTTCCAAATTTTCAACTGGCTTAGCGGGCTGCTGTGGGTCGGGGGCATTGTCACCCTCGGCTATGCGCTCAGCCACATTCCGCTGGTCAAACGCTATGAAGATCAGGTGATGACCGCGCTGATCCTGCTCCCGATTATTTTGCTGGTCAGCGGCCTGATTGGCATGGCTGTCGTGGTGTGGCGTAAAAAACGTGCTGTCGCCTAATCGGCAGCCACACGCTTTCTTAGCGCCCTCAGCTTCCCTCAACCGCTATATTGCTGGCCTTTAATCTCGCCACTTCATCGCCCGGCGTCGCACCGAAATAGCGCTTAAACTCCCGGCTAAACTGCGACACGCTCTCATACCCTACGCGAACGGCCGCCACACCCGCTCTCAGCCCCTCGTTGATCATCAGCACGCGCGCTTTATGTAAGCGGTAGGATTTCAGGTACTGCAACGGCGATGTATTGGTGACCGCTTTGAAGTTATGGTGAAATGCCGAGACGCTCATGTTCACTTCCGCCGCCAGCTGTTCCACGTTCAGGCTATCGGCATAGTGATTTTCGATACGTCGCAGAGACTTGGCAATCTGGCTGAAGTGCGTATGCCGATTAACCAGCGCCTGTAATGCCGCACCGCGCTCGCCGCAGAGCATATGATAGATAATCTCGCGCACAATCGTCGGCCCCAGTACACGAGCATCACGCGGGTTATCCATCGCATCCAATAGCCGCTCAACCGCACACAGAATCTCATCGGTCAGCGGCGCGCTGTTCACCCCGCACGTACAGGAACAGGGGCGAACCGCGCTATCGTCGTCACCAATGTCGATCAGCAAATCCTGAAGCATCTGGATATCGATACGGATCGCCATCCCCACCAGCGGATGTTCAGCGCTGGCTATCGTTTCACATTCGAACGGCAGCGGTACCGTCATCAGCAGGTAGTTTTCAGGGTCATACTGGAAGGTTTTCCCGCCCAGATAGCCAATTTTCTGGCCCTGAAAAATGATGACGATCGTCGGCTCATACATGACCGGCACGCGCGGGTGGTGCTGTTCCGTATACAGAATTTTGACCTGAGGCACGAGCGAAGGCGTGGCCCAGTTTTTGGTTGAACAACGGATAGCCTGTTGCACGATGCGTTGCCGTACTGTCTGCTGCGGCGTCGCCTGTTGCTGCTCCATCGGCTTCTGAACCGTTGGTGTTTGAACAAGCCGCTCACATTGGCTTTCCGTCGACATACTTTGAGTTTGCGTCACAATGGTGTTATCTCGCTACTGGTTCGCTTTTCCTGCCCGAAGCCTCTCTCCTGACAGAAGAAACAAAATGACATACCTGCGAATTATTATCACCCTTTTCTCCTGTATTTTGGAGAAATAGGCAATAAGCAAACAGAAATGTGCATTGAACGGCTTTCACGGGTTGATGACAATACTCAGCATACATTCGCCCCTTCATCACCTGGGAAAAGACATGAATAAAACGATTGAACTGTTCACCTCACACCGCAGTGAACGTAGCTATCTTGATAAAGCGATCCCCGATGACGTGCTGGATGCCATTATTCAGTCCGCACATCTGGCACCGACCTCCGTGAACTCTCAGCAGGTCTCGCTCGTCGTCACCCGCGACCCGAAACGCAAAGCGCGCATTGCCGAATTGGCTGGCGGCCAGCCGTGGATTGCCCAGGCGCCCGTCTTCATTACCGTGGTGCTGGACATGCATAAAACGCAGGTCGGGATTGCCATGAGCGGAAAGCAGCAGCACGCGCATGAAAGCCTCGAAAGCCTGATCGCCGGCACAACGGATGTCGGTATCGCACTCGGCACGCTGATGGCCGCCGCACGCTCATTTGGGCTGGGCATCGTCCCAATTGGCGGTATTCGTCGCGAACCGCAGGCGATGATCGATTTTCTGGAACTGCCTGAACTGACGTTCCCCGTCGCAGGCGTCGCTATCGGTTACGTCGACACCCCTGCACATCAGAAACCGCGTCTGCCGCTGAATTCATTCCGCCATGATGAAACCTATCATCAGGACGTTCTGCCTGCGGCGATTGAGCAATATAACCAAACGCTGGTGGCACACTGGCAGCAAACCGGCCGCGCAGACGGTGACAACTGGGGTGATAACACCGCCAGCTACTATCAGCACATTTATTTCCCGAAAGTCTTACCCGCGATCCTCCAACAGGGCTTTAAACTGGACAAATAACCTATGCTAAATTTCACACTTCATACCCCTACCAAGATTTTGTTTGGCGAAGGCCAGATTGCTGAATTAGGCAAAGAAATTCCTGCCAACGCCCGTATCCTCATCACCTACGGCGGCGGCAGCGTGAAGCACAATGGCGTACTGGATCAGGTCTATCGCGCACTAGAAGGCCGCAACGTACGTGAGTTTTCCGGCATTGAGCCGAACCCGACTTACGAAACGCTGATGAAAGCCGTCGAGGTCGTCCGTGCGGAGAAGATTGATTTCCTGCTGGCGGTTGGCGGTGGCTCTGTGGTTGATGGCACGAAATTTATCGCTGCCGCCGCAGATTATCAGGCTGCACAGGACCCGTGGCATATTCTGCAAACCGGTGGGGCGGAAATCGATCGCGGCGTCGCAATGGCAGCCGTGCTTACCCTGCCAGCGACCGGTTCGGAATCCAATAACGGCGCGGTCATCACCCGTAAATCGACCAACGATAAGCTCGCCTTCCGTTCACGTTACACCCAGCCGCTTTTCGCCGTACTCGACCCGGTGGTGACCTACACCCTGCCCGCTCGCCAAATTGCAAACGGCGTGGTTGATGCCTTCGTTCACACCGTTGAGCAGTACCTGACGTATTCCGTCGATGCCAAAGTACAGGATCGTTTTGCGGAAGGCCTACTGCTAACGCTGGTTGAAGAAGGCCCACGCGCGCTGGCGGAACCAGAAAACTATAAGGTCAGAGCCAATGTGATGTGGAGCGCTACGATGGCGTTGAACGGCCTGATTGGCGCAGGTGTGCCGCAGGACTGGTCAACCCACATGCTGGGACACGAATTAACGGCGCTGCACGGCCTCGACCATGCCCAGACGCTGGCTATCGTTCTGCCCGCTATGCTGACGGCAAGAAAAGCCCAGAAACGCGACAAACTGCTGCAATACGCCGAGCGCGTCTGGAACCTGCGCGACGGTAGTGAAGACCAGCGCATCGACGGCGCGATTGCCGCTACGCGTGACTTCTTCGAGAAAATGGGCGTACCGACCCGTATGTCTGACTACCAGTTGGATGGCAGTTCTATCCCGACACTGGTCGCCAAACTTAGCGAGCACGGCCTGACTGCCCTAGGCGAGCACCGCGACATTACGCTGGAAGAAAGCCAGAAGATTTACGAAGCGGCACGTTAAGTGCCTCTGCACCAAATTATTCAAGTTAGAGGAGAAAACACTACCGTTTAAACAACACTTATACCCTCACCTCAATGCTGTGTCTGTTAAGGGGAGCCGCTCAGCTAATACTGATCGCTTAAGCCTGTTATTAGGGGAAACACAGGGGGAGGTTCCCGCAGGGAGGCCTCACCCCTGTGGTCACCCCGTGTATCTCGATGCTTAAACGATCTGCATGAAGCCGATCGGCTCCCTTTATCATCAGGCAACCTATAACCGACCAATTTTTCTACTAGACTGAAATCATATGCCTGTTCCTGCGAGGGATCACATTGTCCTATTTCCGTGATATGAACAGGTCGCCCATCCAGTTAACCCTATGATATTTTTATGGATTAACGGATATAAAAGGAGAATGAGATGACGCAACCGAAAGTTAAGCTGGCGGACGGCAATATCATGCCCCAGTTGGGCCTTGGTGTCTGGCGAGCAAGCAGTGAGGATACGGTGAGAGCCGTAACTGAAGCATTGTCCATCGGTTATCGGGCGATCGATACCGCCGCTATTTATAAGAACGAGGAGGCCGTGGGTCAGGCGCTGAGTTCCGCGAATCTGCCGCGTGAAGAGGTATTCATCACCACCAAGCTCTGGAATGGCGATCACACCGATCCCCAGAAGGCGCTGGAAGAGAGCCTGAGACAACTTCGGTTAGATTATATCGATCTCTACCTGATTCACTGGCCGCTCCCGCAGCAGAACACTTTTGTGGATGCCTGGCGCGGGCTCATCAAACTCCAGGAACAGGGGCTGGCAAAAAGCATTGGCGTCAGCAATTTCCACATTCACCACTTACAACGGTTAAAAGAAGAAACGGGCGTGTTGCCGGTCATCGATCAGGTCGAGCTGCATCCTCTTCTCCAGCAAAGACAGCTTCACGCCTGGAATGCGACGCATCACATCCAGACCGAATCCTGGAGCCCGCTGGCACAGGGCGGCGAGGGGGTTTTTGACCATCCGACTATCCGCAAACTGGCGACAAAATACGGAAAAACGCCGGCACAAATCGTGATTCGCTGGCATTTGGACAGCGGGCTGGTGGTGATTCCTAAATCGGTGACGCCTTCCCGCATCAAAGAAAACTTCGAGGTGTTCGATTTCCGTCTGGATAAAGACGAGCTGGGTGAAATTGCCAAGCTGGACAGCGGGAAGCGACTGGGTTCGGACCCTGACGAACCGAGAAACGACTAAGAGCTCATCCACCTTTAATGCCAGCATTCACCGTGCTGGCATGTTTCTTCTAATCGGCAAACTGAATCTCATACACATCGCTACGGCAATGCGCCTCGCTGTATTCCAACAGTTCACCCTGTTCGTTATAAACATGCAGTTGGCAATACAGTATCGGTGCTTCCACCGCGATACCAAGACGCGCGGCGATCTCTGCCGCACAGGCAATCGCTTTGAAACGATAGCGCTTTTTGTCCGGCGTGATCCCGCACGTCATCCAATATTGATAGAGAGACTGTTCAAGCGCTTCTGGGTCAGGCAGGAATTTTTGCGGTATCCAGGTCGTTTCCAGCGAGACTGGCTCGCCATTGCTTAGCCGCACGCGCCGCAGATAGGTAACGGCCTCACCTTCCGGCAACGACATTTTTGCCGCGATGGCAGCAGGCGGAACCTGTATCGTCTTCTCCAGCCATAGGCTGCCAGCGACGCCGCCCTGTTTCAGTACCAGCGCGGTGAACCCTTCATCTTCGTCGCTCAACGCGTAGTGGAGCCGTTGAGCGACGCGGGTTCCCACCCCTTGCTGGCGAACAATCAGCCCCTTTTCTTCCAGCAGCGACAGGGAACGGGAAACTGTTACGCGCGATAATCCCAGCTGTTGCGCAATCAATCTTTCCGCAGGTAAGAACTGGCCTGCTAACGCCTTCCGACGGCTGATTTCTGATTCAAGCAACGACGCGAGCTGCATATAGCGAGGCGCCGATGATGCCTCAGCCAGTTGATCCCTGACCCAAAGCAGTAATTCCCGCATAGTGCAGCCTTTTTAGTGACGCAGCATTCTGGCTGCGTGCAGGTTAAAACAGGGAGTGAACCTGATTTCATCGCGAAACGAAACGCCCCGACTCTGAAATGGTTGTAATAAAGCGTGTTTTTTAGCACCTGTCAGACCTGGAACAGCATGCGGTTCAAAACGTGATTCACCCTTAATTCATAACAACATCAATCTATAAGGTATCGTCCTCACGGCTTCGCATCTTTAATCTTGGTTTGTCTGAATAGAGGTGGATCACATTAAGAAACAGGTGGATACCAGAAACACTGCCGTCACACGTGTCACGGCAGAGGGATAAGGGCGGAAGGGGATGGCAGGCAGTTTACATCGCAGGCTGTACGATGAGCTGTCCCGTTGAACCACGGTCGGCCAATTCCAGCGTCTGGCTGTAATACAGGAAGGGGAACGCCATTGAGGAAGGCTGCATGAAATAAACCAGCAGCTCGACATCGTTATCCACCCACACCGTATCTTTCCAGCCGCTGTCTTCCACCGCCGGCGGGCCACCATTCGCGCTACGCACGAGGAATTTAACGCCCTGAATATGGAAAGCCTGTGGCGTATCGGCGTGGATAATCCAGCGTTCGCAGCGGCCAAGCTGCGTTTGTACATCAGCACGTGTCATGTCCCACATCGCACCGTTGATGCCGGGCAAGCTGTCACCCAAACGGAATTCGCGCGTGCGGCTGATGCTACCTTCAATGATGTTGTCGGCCAGCAGGCGCATCGGCAGGTTGTCCGTCACCAATGGCAGCAGGCCCGTCGGCTTAAGGGTGAGTATTTGAGTAGAAATCAGGATGCTGGAAGGCTCAAATAAGCCGCGCAGGCGATCCATAATCCCAGCCGATTCCCCTGCCGTCAGCGTGACGTCTTCGCCCTGCGACATGTCGATCAGAATCTCACGCCGTTCGCCGGGTGCGAGAGAAAGCTGGTTCACCGCCATCGGTGCCGGTAGCAATCCTTGATCGCTGGCAATCACATGCATCGCCCGACCATCGCTCAGCCGCATCACGTAACGCCGGGAGTTCGACGCGTTCAGCAATCTCAGACGCACCCAGCCACGGGACACTTCAACAAAGGGATTTTGGATGCCGTTGACTAATAGCGAATCCCCCACGAAGCCGCCGTTAGAAGGCGGGCTATAAATAGGAACACCAAAGTTATCCAGTCGTTTATCCTGAATAATCAATGGAAAATCATCAACACCGTAGTGATTGGGCAGCGGCAGGGCCTTACTGGCTCGGTCTTCCACCAGCCATAGTCCAGCCAGCCCGTTATAGATATGTGGCGCCATGCGGTTCGGCGTATTCGCATGATACCAGCAGGTCGCCGACGGCTGACGAATGGGTAATACCGGCGACCAGTCGGTTCCCGGAGCAATGATGCGGGCGGCCCCCCCCATCAGCGGACCCGGCACCTGCAACCCACCGATCGTCATCGCGACAGGCTCATTCAACCGGTTACTGTAAATCAGCTTAACGTCATCGCCGTCATAGACGCGTACCGTCGGCCCTAAATAACGGCCATTGATGCCCCAAATGGATGTCTTACGATCGCCGGAAAATGCCCAATGGGCACGCTGCATGGTCAGAAAAAGAGGCTGGCCTCGGCGCGACTCCAGTAACGGCGGTATCGGCAATGCGGCGGAACTCCCACTGGCTTTAGCCGTCAGTGGCGTCATTCCCGCACATAACGCAAGGCCCGATGCCTGAATAAACTGACGTCGGCTGAGTGACATAATGACTCCGTAAATCCATTAACCGTAAGCAAAGTTTAACTTCCGATTCGTTCTTGAATAGACAATCGGAAGAAATAATCGCGTAACCCGATGAGGTAAGTTTATTTTTTGTCTGCCGCTTCGCGCGCCGCCACTTCTGCATCCAGCTCGGCAATCTTGGCCGCCATCACATCATGGCAATGTGAAGCCAGCTCGCGAACCTGATCTTTGGTATACGCGCGGGTATCAATGGGCGGCAACATTTCTACGATAACGAGGCCGTTATTCCAGCGGTTCAATTTTACTTTATTGCTGGTCGTAGAAACGCAAATCGGCACAATCGGCACTTCTGCGCTAATCGCGGCATGAAAGGCACCGGTTTTGAATGGCAGCAGGCCGCGTCCACGGCTGCGTGTACCTTCGGGGAACATCCAGATGGAGGTGTTTCGTTCTTTAATATGTTTCACCACCTGAGTGATGGTGCCGTGCGCTTTCGCACGGTTTTCGCGATCAATCAGCAAATTACCCGTCAGCCAGTAAAGCGGCCCGAAGAACGGGATCCACAGCAGGCTTTTCTTACCTACGGTAACCGTACGCGGCTGGACGGCTTTGGATACCGTGACCATATCGTAATTATTCTGATGATTCGCGATATAGATGCAGTTGCCGTAATGCGCGGCTTCTTCCGGTATCCGCATTTCTACGTTCAGGCCAAACACCGTGGACAAGCGTCCAAAAAGATGGCCGAAGGTCGCCACATGACGGGGATTTCTAGGGCTGAACAGGCAGTAAAACAAGCCAAAAACACAGACCAAAATAGAAAATATAACGACAATAAAAAAACGCAAAATGGATAACATAGCAACCTCATTAGCCGACAGCCGCCGCTAGTATAGCGATTTCGCGCTAAAACACACGGTGATTCAATTTGCTGCAAGATGGCAACCGGAAACTAAAGAAAGGCGGTATTACACCGCCTTTCTCAACATGCACAGGACAATACGGAGGGGTTATTCTTCGCTGCTGCCGGTGCTAATCTGCTGCGGTGCATCCACCTCAATCCGGTCGATGCGCTGTAGCCCACGCAGCAACGTGCCTTTCCGCCCGCGCTCACCCTGATACTTCTGAAGCTCGTTCGGACGCAGCACCAGCTTACGTTTACCGAAATACAGCGTGACGGAAGCCTGTGGCGGGAGCAGATACAGCCAGGTCAGACGGTCTTTACCTTCAGCAAAATCAGCCGAGGAGATGGACACAATCTTGTTGCCTTTGCCTTTCGACAGCTGTGGCAGATCGGAGACAGGGAACAACAGCATTCTGCCAGCGGCGGTGATCGCCATCAGCAGGTTATCGTCACCGTGGATCTCGATAGGCGCCAGCGCCTTCGCATTATCCGGCAGCGTAATAATCGCTTTACCCGCACGGTTGCGCGCGACCAGATCGTTGAAAGTACACACGAAGCCGTAGCCTGCATCCGATGCCATCAGCAGCGGCTGATCGTCTGCGGCCATCAGCACCTGTTCAATCGTCGCGCCCGGCGGCGGCGTGAGTTTGCCCGTCAGCGGCTCGCCCTGACCGCGTGCGGAAGGCAGCGTGATCGGGTCCAGCGCGTAGCTGCGTCCGGTGGAGTCAATAAACACCACAGGCTGATTGCTCTTACCTTTCGCAGCGGCGCGGAAGCTATCACCCGCTTTGTAACTCAGTCCGGCAGGATCGATGTCATGCCCTTTGGCGCTGCGTACCCAGCCCATTTCCGACAGCACAATGGTGACCGGTTCGGACGGCACAAAGTCATGTTCACTCATCGCTTTCGCTTCGCTGCGTTCATACAGCGGCGAACGACGATCGTCGCCATAGGTTTGCGCATCCGCCTGAATTTCTTTCTTAATCAGATTGCTGAGCTTACGATCTGACGCCAGCAGCGCTTGCAGCTGATCGCGCTCTTTTGCCAGATCGTCCTGCTCACCGCGGATTTTCATCTCTTCCAGCTTGGCCAAATGGCGTAATTTCAGCTCCAGGATCGCTTCAGCCTGTGTCTCACTCAGGCTGAACTGGCGCATCAGTACCGGCTTCGGCTCATCTTCCGTGCGGATGATATGGATGACTTCATCAATATTCAGGAACGCAATCAGCAAGCCTTCAAGGATATGCAGGCGCTTGAGCACTTTTTCCAGACGGTAGTTCAGACGGCGGCACACCGTATCACGACGGAATACCAGCCACTCGCTCAGGATCTCGACCAGCCCTTTCACGCTAGGGCGACCATCCAGACCGATCATGTTCATGTTAACGCGGTAGCTCTTTTCCAGATCGGTCGTGGCGAACAGGTGATTCATCACCTGATCCATATCGATACGGTTCGAGCGCGGCACCAGCACCAGACGAGTTGGATTCTCGTGATCGGATTCGTCGCGCAGATCTTCCACCATCGGCAGCTTCTTCGCGCGCATCTGGCTGGCAATCTGTTCCAGCACTTTGGCACCGGAAACCTGATGTGGCAACGCGGTAATGACGACATCACCGTCTTCTTTCTTCCAGACGGCGCGCATACGTACCGAGCCACGGCCATTCTGGTAGAGTTTGCGCACTTCATCGCGCGGCGTGATGATTTCAGCTTCCGTCGGGAAATCCGGCCCCTGCACATGCTGCAATAAATCGTCCAGCGAAGCCTTCGGATTTTCCAGCAACATGACCGCAGCGGCGGCGACTTCACGCACGTTATGCGGTGGAATATCCGTTGCCATACCAACAGCGATACCGGTGGTGCCGTTCAGCAGAATATTCGGCAGACGCGCAGGCAGCATCTTCGGCTCCTGCATCGTCCCGTCAAAGTTCGGGGTGTAATCGACCGTGCCCTGCCCTAACTCCGACAGCAGGATTTCAGCGTATTTGGACAACCGCGATTCGGTATAACGCATGGCGGCGAAGGATTTCGGATCGTCCGGCGCGCCCCAGTTCCCCTGACCATCCACCAGCGGATAGCGGTACGAGAACGGCTGCGCCATCAGCACCATTGCTTCATAGCAGGCGCTGTCGCCGTGCGGATGGTATTTACCCAGCACGTCACCCACGGTACGGGCGGATTTTTTAAATTTGGCGCTGGCATTCAGCCCCAGTTCGGACATCGCATACACAATGCGACGCTGCACAGGCTTCAGGCCATCGCCAATGAACGGCAATGCCCTGTCCATGATGACGTACATGGAATAATTCAGGTATGCATTTTCGGTAAACGTGCGCAGCGCAAGGCTTTCTGCGCCGTCATGAGTCATCTCACTCATTTATCTCATTTCCCTCACATCGCGGCGCGATGGTTACGCTTTCCGGCACGCCATAGCGGCGGTATGTTTGGCGGGAATAGTACCTTATCTGATGAGGTGATGTCACAGGGAACAATCTCGCAGAAAACCGTGTTGCGGCTCCACGCCGATAATGACCGATGTGAATCTGGCTGCGGCGCGAAAAGAGGGCTAGCGGTAGCGATAAACGTTCGGATGGTCTGCGGTAATCGTCTCGCCATATACGGATAGTGACGCCTCGTCTGGCCGCAGCATCGGTTTCCCCCTACGGCCAAGCAAAATGCGTTCAATGGCCGTGCCGAAAGCGGCCCCTTCAAACCAGAATGCCTCATGTATAAAGCTCATTCCGTAGCAGACTCCCTCGCTATCCATCAGCAGAGCACCGTGTGAATGATGGGTTTCGCCGATCAGAATCAGCGTCGTATTCAGAATGCCCTGCCACTCCAGCAGCGTTTCATCCTCCTGCACATCCTCGTTGCAGCCAAAAATAATATCGCCACTCGCGCATTCTTCTCCTGCGCCGCACTGCCCAACCGTCAGCCCGCCAAACGCGTGCAGGATAGCAAAAGCAGGGTGGCTCTCAGGCACAAACGGCGGGACTGATTGTGGCGCGACATCCGGCCAGCCTGCCGCCTGAAACAGTGGAAAAACAGATTCGGGTATTTCAATCGACATCGTTCAGCATCTTATGAGCAGATCACCATCATTAATGGACGCGATGCAGGCACTAAACATGGTGGCATCCGCGCGGACATCGTCAGTGTGAATAATGCGGCTATTCATCCTTTCCATAAATGCCAATCACGTGACAAGGATGGAACGTAACAACCTGTCCGCATCGCACACAGTCGCTTCCCGTGGGAGTATTGTCTAAAACACCTTGATAAAATGCGTGATGCTTTTTCGTCACTCTGACCCACATCCTTTCCACCGACAGCTCATCCGCGCCTGCGGTTTTTTCCATACGAAAGATTAGCTTAACAAAATCGTCGGGGACGAGTGACTCACGTACTCCGTTGTCTGGAATCCAGAATGAATCAGGATACTCACGGTTAAGCGCTTCGCCATCGTCCAGCTCGTAGTGATCGGTTTCATAAGTCGGTAGTTTCATGACACCTCCTTGATACAGAACGCCTACACCATCGCCTTCGATTGGATAGCGAACATAGCGTTTCATTAAGAATTATTCATCATCATTGCAACAACAGATGATAATGCTTAGCATATTGATAATAATTATCATTACCATATGATAATTAATGTTATTCGCCGTTTTGCATTTCCCTTGCAGACGCTAGCGACCAGCACGCCATGTTTCCCCAACGCCGCTGGCCAGAACAACCTTATAGCAGAGTATCACTATGTTAATTAACAAGAATTTAAATAAAATTCTTCTCACCGGCATCTTGACTGGCGTCGCGCTGAACAGCATGGCAGCGGATAGCACCACGGGCAACAACGCACTCAGCGGGAAGAATCAGGATAATTCAGCGGCGAAAGCGGAACAAACCGACGATGTGATGACGGTGAAATCGCCAAAAATCGAGAAAAAAGCGGGATCGAGTACAACGCTGACGGCCGCAGATATGCAAAAAGAAGGCGGCAACAATTTTGGCACCATCATGCGTTATCAACCTCTGGTGAGCGCAACGGGTGCCAGCGGCGGCAGTAATACCGGGAAAAGCGGCTTTGACCGCGGCGGTTACACGGGCTACAACATTCGTGGGATTGAAAGCAACCGTGTTGCGATCGATACCGATGGCATCGCTCTGCCCAATGCCACAGGCCGCAGCTACGCCAGCCGTGCCGGATTCAATACGTTCGGCATGGGACGCGACTATATCGACCCTTACGTGTACAGCAGCGTCGATATTGAGTCAGGCGTCACCTCCGCAGAAAATACCATCAACGCGCTCGGAGGCAGCGTCTCCTTTCGGCCAAAATCTGCCGATGATTATCTGAAAGCAGGCAAACAGGACTACTTTGGTCTCCAGAGTGACTTCGACTCCGCCAACCATGGTTGGCATAATGGCATCACCGCCGCAGGCGGTGATGACGAACTGCGCGGCGTGGTCGTGCTCAGCCGCCGCGACGGCCAGCAAACGCGTAATAACAGCGACGAGATCGCCGCTTACCCCGCCAACTGGCACTCTAACGCCATTCTGGCGTCCGGTATTTGGCAGGCCAACGACGAGCACCAGCTCACCGGTACGCTGGATTATTACCATAAAACCAACCACGCCCATTATGACTACTGGGGTAGTTTGCCAAGCGGCAACAACACCATTTATGGCACGGCGCAACAAAGCAGCGAGACACGCCGCTGGACCGCCAGCCTGAAAGATCGCTGGACGCCCGTTAACAATACGCTGGTCGATTTGGTTGATAGCCGCATTTACTTCCAGAACAGCGAATCACATGACAATACCTGGCTACCCGCAACCACAGGGATGGCGGCAGCGGATAGCCACCGGGTCTATTCCGACTACAATGTCACCACCTATGGGTTCGATACCCATATGGTGAAAAGCTGGGATCGCCACGAATTCAGTTGGGGTCTTAATGCCAGCCAAAGCAAGACAGAACGCCCGTTCAGGCAATCACCGAATCAAACGGGTGCCAATAACATCATGCAGCCAGAAGCCGATAGCAACAGCTACACCGTCGGCGGCTTTGTGCAGGATACCGCTACGTGGGAGCTGGCGGGGCACGCCTTCTCGGTTGTCCCTGCCGTGCGCGCCATCCACCAGCGTACCAAACCGACCAATACGGTTCGCCTGAGCGGTGACGGCAGTGTCATCAGTGAATCCGATGTCAACAGACTGTACGGTAAAGCCAACAGTGATACGCAAGTCTTGCCTTCACTGAGCTTCCTCTATGACATCACCCCGACGCTGACAACCTATTTGCAGTACCGCCGTGGCGCACAGTTCCCGGATGCCAGCCAGCTTTATGGCAGCACCAATCTGGACGCTAACTATGCCGGACCAGCTCAGTATGCCTTTATCGGCAATAGCGACCTCAAGACGGAAACCAGCAACAACGTAGAATGGGGATTAAAAGGCGAAGCAACGGAGGGAATCACCTTCCGTACCGCGCTGTTCTACAACACGTATAAGAACTTTATCGCCAATACCCGCTACCGTCGTAGCGCCAACCCCGATAAATTTACTAATGTTCCTAGCAATATCAGTACGATATATCAGGCGGAAAACCGCGATAAAGCCTACATCTACGGTGGTGAGGTCAGCAGCAAAATACAGCTAGGCACCTGGTTCCCAGCGGTTGATGGGCTCAGCACCACGCTGGCGTTTGGCTACACCAAAGGCCAGTCGCAATCCCGCTACCTTGGCGACCGCTATGTCGATCTCGACAGCGTGGCCCCGATGAAAGCCGTGATAGGTATCGCCTACGACGATCCTTCCCAGCGCTACGGTGCCGCCGTGACGTCTACCTTCCAGAAAGGGAAACAGGCGAAAGATACCAGCCGTGAAAGCTACACCAATGCAGGCAACGCTATCACCGCCTCGAATGTCGAATATATGCGCATTCCCGGCTACGGAATGGTGGATCTGACCGCCTACTATCGCGTGACCAAAAACGTGAAAATCAACGGCGGCGTGTATAACCTGACTGACCGTAAATACTGGGATTACCTCAGCAGCCGCCAGATTGAGACCAACGATCGGCAGGGGCAGTATGACCGCGCCCTCTCCGTGCAGCCTGGTCGTACCTTCCAACTGGGCGTGAACGTGGACTTCTAATCCGCGTCGCTCACGATTCAATGAAAAAGGCGATGTCTGCATGAGGCATCGCCATCGTAATCAGGCAAGAGCGCGCACCACGGCTTCCTTGCCTTTTTATTTTTCTCTATACACTCTTCCCGCCACGCTCCGTTTAATTGCGCCGATATCGTTATTTCTACAGCATTAATTAATGACGATTCCGTTCAGAATGGCTAATTTCCCTCTCGCTATAACGTGATCGCGATCTCAATTAATATTCAGCCAGCACTATGTTTTAATTTTGTCCTATTCAGCGGACAGCATTTAGTATTGTCCCTCTCGACTATCGCGACTAGATTAATGATTACAGCACGCCATTTAAATAAACCGACAGAGAAAATAAAACAGGAAATTATTTAGAAAAAATTATCAATTCGATAAGCATCAGAAAATCTAAAGACAAATGAGGGTAATATGATGCAGCCACTCACCTCCCGTCAGAACCGTTTATTGAAATATCTGTTACAACACCAGGGATATGTAACGGTTAAAGATATTGCACATTACCTCGATGTGTCTGAAAAAACCGTCTATCGTGATATGCAATTTGTTGAAGCCTTCCTTTCTGTCTGGAATATTTATCCAGACAAAAAGGTCGGTGCGGGACTCATGTTAATCACCGATGACGACCGGCACCTCGCATTACTGGAACAGCAAATTGTCGTGGACGACGGGGATACCGATGCGCTGATCAACAATGCGCGTCGCGTCAAAATTGCCTCACAGCTATTAAGCGATACGCCTCATGAAACGTCCATTAGCAAGCTGTCAGAGCGCTATTTTATCAGCAGCGCCTCTATCGTTAACGACCTGAAAATCATCGAAAGCTGGCTACATCCACTGGGGCTGGCGCTGGTGCGCAGCCAGAGCGGCACGCACATTGAAGGCAGTGAGAATCAGGTGCGTCAGGCGATGGCCTCGCTCATTAATGACGTCATGCACCATAAAGAACCCGGCCCGCTTAGCCATTCCCGTCTCGACCCCGGCAGCTATAAAGCGCTGATTAATTATTTCGGTGAAGAAAATGTGTCCTTCGTCGAATCGCTGTTACAGAGCATGGAGCGTCAACTTTCTTATCCGCTCGGTGAGCCTTATTACATTAATATTTTCACGCATACCTTAATTATGATGCATCGTATTGCGCAGGGAAAAGCGTTAATAATGGCGGAAGAATCCGTTCATCATCAGGTTGATAATCGCATCTTCTCCATCGCTCAAAATATGGTGAGCCAAATAGAGCAGCGCGTCGAGAGCACGCTGCCCTCTGATGAAGTCTGGTTCATTTACCAATATATTATTTCTTCCGGCATTGTGATGGAGGAACGGGCGAATAATCAACTGCTCCGCTATCAATTCTCTAATGGTGAATCACGCAGAATCACGCGCGCCTTGACGCAGATATTTTCTGCGTTAATCAATATCGACCTGAGCACGGATAAATTATTGCATGAAGGGTTGCTGATTCATATCAAGCCATTGCTTAACCGCTTAAAATACCAAATACACATTCGCAACCCGTTATTAGACGATATCAAAAGCGAATTTATCGATATTTATGAAATGACTCAGCAGGCGATGAGTGAAGTCTGCCAGCAGTTTCAATTAAAACCGGTCGCTGAGGATGAAGTCGGCTATCTGACCATTCATTTTCAAGCCGCATTGGAACGCCAAATTGCCCATAAACGTATTCTGGTGGTGTGCTCCAGCGGCGTAGGGACGTCACACCTGTTAAAAAACCGTATTCTGCGCGCGTTTCCTGACTGGATTATTGTTGGCGTGATCTCAGCCAGCAATATGCAGATATTTTGTCAGCAGGAAGAGATTGAGCTGATTATTTCCACGATTCATCTGGAAGAACAACACATTCCTGTCGTCTACGTTTCCGCCTTTTTTAATGATGATGACATTAAACGTGTTACCGAAAAAGTTATCTCTAATCAACTGCATCAGGCCATCCCCCATTGATTATTGGCCTAACGTTACTTTTAACATTTATAGATGAGGTGTGATAAATGGATATCAATAAAATACTGAATGCGAATCGCGTAAAGCTAACTATGTCCGCGACCAATAAAGACGAAGCCATTAATGAATTAACCGACTTGCTGTATGCCGATGGCGCTATTACCAATAAACAGGATTTTATTCATGACGTCTGGCTACGTGAAGCGGAAGGATCGACCGGTTTTGAAAACCATATTGCGATCCCCCACGGAAAATCCTCCGCCGTAAAACAGACCACGCTCGCGATTGGCCGCACCCGTCAGGATATTCCGTGGGAGACGCTGGACGGTAGCCAGGTTCGCTGCATTATTCTTTTTGCCGTGCGTCTGGAAGATCAGAACACGACACATATTCGCCTGCTGTCTCAGGTTGCCAGCGCGCTGGCCGATGATGAGGTGATTGCTCAACTGTTGGACGAATCCGATCCCCATAAAATTATTCGGCTGTTTAGTCAGTATGCAGAAACAGCTCCCGTCACTCCGACATAAGACGAGGCTCAAAATGAATATTGTTTGTGTTGCCGCCTGCACGGCAGGCATTGCGCATACCTATATCGCACGCGAGAAACTCATTAAGGGTGCCAACGCCTTACATTACGCTATCAAAGTAGAAACTCAGGGCACCATTGGTACGGAGAATGAATTGACGCCTGATGAAATAGCCGCAGCCGATGTTGTTATTCTGGCCATCGATATAAAAATAACAGGCGAAGAGCGATTTAAAGGCAAGCCTATTGTTCGGGTAAAAACGGAGGTCGTTATTAAATCTCCGATTAAATTTCTGGAAAAAGTCGCTAGTTCTTTAGCGGGTGCCTGAATATCTCAATTTCGGGGTAATAATTATGAACACCAGAAAAATCACCGTTGGACAGGAAATAAAGCGGCATCTTCTTACCGGTATTTCCTGGATGATCCCGCTCATTGTCGCCGCTGGGATCTGTATTGCTCTCGGTCAGGTGATCGGCGGCCCGGATGTCGGTAAGCAAACCGGCAGTATTGCGTGGATGCTCAACCAGATCGGCGGCTGGGGCATGGGGCTGATTGTTCCGCTCATCAGCGCCGCCATCGCTTACTCCATTGCCGACCGCCCCGGCTTCGCTCCCGGCCTGATCGTTGGTTTCATTTGCGGTCAGATTCAAACCGGGTTTATCGGCGGTATTCTCGGCGGCTTCTTAGTCGGCTACACCGTATTGCTGTTGCGCCGCTACATCAAACTGCCTACCTCGATGCAAGGGCTGATGCCCGTCATGATCCTGCCGCTGCTCAGCACCATTATCGCCGGGCTGCTAATGATGACGTTTATCGGTCAGCCCATCGTCTGGCTGCAAAAAGCGCTGATTCATCTGCTGGAATCCATGCAGGGCGGCTCGAAATTCCTGATGGGAGCGATTTTAGGCGCGATGGCGACCTTCGATTTCGGCGGACCAGTGAACAAGACGATGTCGCTCTTCGCGGATGGCATGCTGGTCGATGGCATCTACGGGCCGGAGGCCGTCAAATTTGTCGGCTCAATGATTCCGCCTTTCGGCATTACGCTTTCCTTCCTGCTAACCCGCTACAAATATACCCGTGCAGAAAAAGAGGCGCTGAAAGCCGCCTTCCCGATGGGGATCTGCATGATTACCGAAGGGGTGATCCCGATTGCCGCACGTGACCTGTTCAGAGTCGTCGCCAGCTGTGTCGTCGCCTCCGCCATTGCAGGCGGGCTCATCATGGTCTGGGGCGTGGAGGCGCCCGTGCCACACGGCGGCATGTTTGTCGTCCCGCTGTTTACCAAGCCGCTGATGTTCTGTCTGGCGCTCGGAATCGGCACGGCAATCTGCGGCGTGATGCTGTCGCTGATTAAGAAACGCGTGACGCAGGCAGATGAAGAGTTCGACGACGTTGACGACAGCAGCGTGCGTGACGAAGACATTAAATTCACTCTCGAATAGCAGGAGCCGCTATGTATGCCGCAATGAAAGCCCTCATTGATGACGCGTATCAACGTCAGTATGCCGTGCTCGCCATCAACTGTTTCAATCTGGAGACCGCCCGTGCGGCCATTGCCGCCGCCGAGCAACAGCGTGCGCCGCTGATTCTTAATGTGTATCAGGGTCACTGCGCGCACTTTCCGCCGCACCTCGCGGTGCCGCTGGTCAAGGCGCTGGCCGAGCAGGCCGCCGTTCCCGTGGCGCTCAGTCTGGATCACGGTACGGCATTCAGCCTGATTGGGCAGGCGTTCCGCGCCGGTTTTTCCGGGCTGATGATCGATGCCTCCAGTCACCCACTGGCGGAAAACATCCTGCGCACGCAGCAGGTGGTGACCATCGCTGCGACAGCGGGCGTTTGTGTGGAAGGCGAGCTGGGTCATATCGCTGACGCGCCCGTCTACGACCAAGAGGACGCCGCAGTGAAAATGACGCAGGTGGAGGATGTCGTTCCCTTTATCCGTCAAACCGGTATCGACCTGCTTGCCGTGTCAGTCGGCACCGCCCACGGCATTTATCCGCCAGGGGTGACGCCACGGATTGATTTTGAACGTCTTGAAGCCCTGCATCGGGAATCGACCGTGCCGTTAGCGCTGCACGGCGGCAGCGGCACCAAGGCAGACGATATTCGCCGCGTCAGCCGCCACGGCGTCGCCAAAATCAACGTCGGTGCGGCCGTTTTTGAGGCAGGAAAAACGGCATTGCAGCAGGCGCTGCATCAGCATCCAACGACGGAGTTATCCGACTTACTGGCAACGATGGAATCTGCCTGCCGCGACGTGGTCGTCGATTATCTCGGTTGGTCAGGTTCCGCCAACAAAGCCTGACCGTTCGCCTTTACCCGCTTTCGCCATCAGTGGTTTTCCACTGGTATAGGAACGCTTTGCCCTTTATCCGACACAGGAGAGACATAACATGTTGATTTCAATGACTGACATCCTGAAACCCACGCGTGAACACCGTTTCGCTATCGGCGCCTTTAACGTGGCCGATAGCTGCTTTATCCGCGCCGTAGTGGAAGAAGCCGAAGCGACGAATACCCCGGCCATTATCTCTATCCACCCGAGCGAGCTGGAATTCGTTACCGATGAGTTCTTCGCCTATGTGCGAGAAAGAACGCTGCGCAGCCCCGTACCGTTTGTCATCCACCTCGATCATGGCGCCTCGATCGCACACGTTCTGCGTGCTATTCAGTGCGGATTTACCTCCGTCATGATCGACGGCTCGCTGCTGCCTTATGAAGAGAACGTGGCACTCACCACCGAAGTGGTGAAACTGGCGCATGCCGTTGGGGTTTCCGTGGAGGGAGAATTAGGCACGATTGGCGACACCGGCACCACGATAGAAGGCGGCGTCAGCAAAGTGATCTACACCGACCCCGAGCAAGCGGAAGATTTCGTCAACCGGACGGGCGTTGATACGTTAGCCGTCGCTATCGGCACCGCGCACGGTATCTATCCCAAAGACCTGAAGCCAGAGCTGCAAATGCATATCCTGCGGAATATTTCGCAGCGGGTTTCTATTCCGCTTGTCTTGCACGGCGGTTCGGCCAACCCAGACGCCGAAATTGCCGAAGCGGTGACGCTTGGCGTGGGCAAAATCAATATCTCCAGCGACATGAAATTCGCCTATTTCCAGAAAGCGCGAGAAATCCTCAGCCGTGAAACCTGGTGGGACCCTAATGCCATCTACCCGGAACCGATTAAGGCGGCAAAAGAGGTGATTCGCTATAAAATGGCGCTCTTCGGCTCAACGGGAAAAGCCAGTTTATATCGATAGCTACGCCACACCATCTGACCAAGGCAAGAGAGGATTCTCTTGCCTTTTCCTCCGACCATATTATTTCAATAGAGCACCATTCTGCTTCTTATTGTTGATATTCAGTCAACAGTGTTATGCGCTACCGCACATTTTTCTGCCCGAATCTCTCCTCTAGACTACGCCCAACATCATCGTTGATAACCGATTCGAGAGCAGACTTATGCAAAACATTTTACTGATTGATGCAGGCAAATCATTCGCTCACTCCAAAGGTGAACTGAACCATACCCTTACCGAGGTCGCAGCCAGTTTCCTGCGCGACAAAGGTCACGACGTCCGCGTGACGGTCGTGGACAACGGCTATGATATTGAACAGGAAATTCAGAACTACCTGTGGGCGGACACCATCATTTACCAGATGCCGGGATGGTGGATGGATACGCCGTGGATCCTGAAGAAATACATTGATGAGGTATTTACCGCCGGTCACGGTTCGCTTTATGCCAGCGATGGCCGTAGCCGTTCGGATGCCAGCAAGAAATACGGTTCAGGCGGGCTGCTACAAGGCCGCAAATATATGCTGTCTCTGACGTGGAATGCGCCGCTGGAGGCCTTCAACGATCCCGAACAGTTCTTCCACGGTGTGGGCGTGGATGGCGTGTATCTACCGTTCCATAAAGCGAACCAGTTCATCGGGCTATCCCCCTTGCCGACCTTCATCTGCAACGATGTGATGAAAGAACCGGACGTTCCTGCTTATCTTGCAAATTACCGCCAGCATCTGGACGAACACATGGCCTAATCGGTATTAGGCTCACTTCTCTACCGCTGTGGGCCACGCCTCACAGCGGGTTTTCCGTGAGCTTCTCGCTCATGAAATCCAGAAAACAGGTAATGCGCGCCGCCAATTGGCTATTGCGATAATACACCGCGTAAACCGGCAGGCTGGCGTCCAGCGTCTCCTCGGTGAGGATCGGTACCAGCCTCCCCGCCGCCAAATCATCCCGGATCAGGAAGGTAGACATACGCATAATCCCTTCGCCTTGCAACGCAAGTTGACGCAAGATCTCACCGTTTGAGGCTGATAGTACTGGCTTGATGGTATAGAAGTCCTGAAGCCCGTGCCGTAGCGGCCAGTGATTCAGCGACTCCGACTGGGTAAACCCCAGACAAAGATGATCGGCCAACGACTCGACCGTCTTGGGCGTACCATTTTGCTGTAGATATTCAGGACTAGCGACAATACGCAGCTTGCTTGCACCGAGCAGCCGGGCATGAATGGTGGAATCTTTGAGCGTGCCGATGCGAATGGCGATATCGGTATGCTGTTCAAGCAAATCAATAATGAAATCGTCAGCGTTGAGTTCAAGAACGATCTTGGGATAGCGGCGGCGAAATTCCGGCACCAGCGGCACAATCACATGCTGCATAAATGCCGATCCCGAATTGACCCGCAGCCGTCCGCTCGGTTGCTCGTGGCGCAGCAGTACCTGCTCTTCAGCGTGTTCCACAGCGTGAATCACATCACGGGCGTGTTCAAGAAACATCGTGCCTTCTTCGGACAGCGAGAGGCGTCGCGTGGTACGGTGCAGCAAGGTCGTCCCCAGCTTGTCCTCCAGACGCCGCAGCGCCCGGCTGATGCCCGACGTGGTTTGCCCCAGCTGTTCCGCTGCCGCCGTGATCGAACCGGTGTCGATCACCACCACAAAAGCCTGAAGTTCCTCAAGCGTGACTTTCATAAGCGCGTAAACCTGCCGTCGATTCGGTATTCACCAAATGGTATCGTGTGCTCGCATCATACCGCAGTCACCTGTAAATGGCTGCCACGTGAAACACCGCTCTGCCGAAGCAACTTATTCGCCCCGCAGGGATGAAAAGCGCCGAGAAATGTTTTAGGCAATGACACATCAACGTGTTCACGCCTGCTTTTTGGTCTTCGCCTGCGGGATATTCTGCACCATGACGCCGACCAGTCTATGTGGCTGGTAGCCTTCTTCCAGATAACAAATTTCATCGTCGCTCAGCGTCAAATTCACCGCTTTCACCGCGCCGTCGATATGGTGTTTCTTCGTTGCCCCGACCACAGGGGCGGTAACTTTGGTGAGCAGCCACGCCAGTGAAATTTCGGTCATTGAAACGCGGCGTCGGGCGGCCAGTTCAGCCACGCGGTCGATGATGATTCGATCCTGATCGGCCGTTGTATCGTATTTCCCTTTGGCGTAGGCATCCTCCTTTAAACGCAGGGACTCTACTCCCTCCAGACGCGACAGACGCCCGCTTGCCAACGCGCTGTAAGGCGTCAGCGCGATATTGTCTTCAGCGCATAAACCGAATAGCTCGCGTTCATCTTCGCGCATAATCAGGTTGTAATGGCTTTGTACTGAGACGAATGGCGTCAGGTTTTCACGTTCCGCTATCGCATTTGCCTTCGCCAGTTGCCACGCGTAGCAGTTGGAAATTCCAATGGCGCGCACTTTTCCCACTTTCACCGCATAATGCAGCGCATCGAGCACATCCAGGATCGGCGTGTTGTAATCCCAAATATGGCAGATGTAGAGATCGACATAATCCATCCCGAGGTTTTGCAGGCTTTGGTCGAGCGACTGTGCGATAGCCTGCTGCCCGCTGATCCCGTCTGAAATCTGTTGCTGAGTGCGCGGCAGGAACTTGGTGGCGACCACTACATCATCGCGTTTCGCCATATCGCGCAAGGCCTTGCCGACATAGCGCTCGCTGGAACCGCGTTGATAGGCGATGGCGGTGTCATAAAAGTTGATGCCATTTTCCAGACCATAACGAATGATCTCACGACTCTCCGCTTCTCCGAGCGTCCAGCTATGTTGCCCTGTAGATGCGTCACCGAACCCCATACAGCCCATACATATTCGGGAAACGGTGAGGTCGCTGTTGCCGAGTGTGGTGTATTGCATGGTTTCTCCCTGTGCTGAATACGCTGATTGAGACAGCGCTTTTCCGTTGCTGGGTTATCAGGTTAGGTTACTGGCGGAATCAGGATAAAGCAGAGAAATGTGCCTGTTTCCACAGTTCGAGTGAACATCTCGAAAACAGGCAATAATACGGATTAACGAATCGCTTCTGAGCGTACGGTGAATCGTGTGACGGTTAGACCTCGATCTCCGCCTTGTCACCTTTCTCTTGCAGCCAGTTGCGGCGATCTTCCGAACGTTTCTTCGCCAGCAGCATATCCATCATCGCCATCGTCTGATCGATGTCGTCTTCTTTGATGGTCAACTGCACCAGACGGCGCGTATTCGGATCCAGTGTGGTTTCGCGCAGCTGTAGCGGGTTCATTTCGCCCAATCCTTTAAAGCGCTGAACGTTCGGCTTGCCTTTCTTGCGCTTAAGCTGTTCCAGCACGCCCGCTTTTTCCTCTTCGTCCAGCGCGTAGTACACCTCTTTGCCCAGATCGATGCGGTACAACGGCGGCATCGCGACATAAACGTGACCACCCTGAACCAGCGCCCGGAAATGGCGAACAAACAGCGCACACAACAGCGTCGCGATGTGCAGGCCATCGGAATCCGCATCCGCCAGAATACAGATCTTACCGTAACGCAGTTGGCTGAGATCGTCGCTGTCAGGATCGATGCCGATCGCCACCGAAATATCGTGCACTTCCTGTGACGCCAGAACCTCATCGGAGGAGACTTCCCAAGTATTCAGGATCTTACCTTTCAGCGGCATGATCGCCTGGAATTCACGCTCGCGCGCCTGCTTCGCCGATCCGCCCGCCGAATCCCCTTCCACCAGAAACAGCTCGGTTCGGCTGAGATCCTGTGAGGTACAATCGGCCAGTTTGCCCGGCAGCGCAGGCCCGCTGGTCAGCTTTTTACGCACCACTTTCTTGGCGGCACGCATACGGCGCTGCGCGCTGGAAATCGCCAGCTCGGCCAACTGTTCCGCCGCCTGCACGTTCTGGTTCAGCCACAGGCTGAACGCGTCTTTCACGACGCCGGACACAAACGCGGCGCATTGACGAGAAGAAAGACGTTCTTTGGTCTGCCCGGCAAACTGCGGTTCCTGCATTTTGACTGACAGCACGTAAGCACAGCGTTCCCAGATATCGTCTGCGCTCAGCTTCACGCCGCGCGGCAGAATATTGCGGAACTCACAGAATTCACGCATCGCATCCAGCAGCCCCTGACGCAGGCCGTTAACGTGTGTCCCGCCCATTGGCGTCGGAATCAGGTTAACGTAGCTTTCCGTCAGCAGTTCACCGCCTTCCGGTAGCCAGAGCAGCGCCCAGTCTACGGCTTCGGTCTCGCCAGCAATCGACCCCAGAAACGGTTTTTCCGGCAGCGTGATCAGGCCATTCACCGCTTCACACAGGTAGTCGTTCAGACCATCCTGATAGCACCAACGCTGCTCGGTATTATTAACTTTGTCTTTAAAGATGATTTCCACACCGGGGCATAAGACCGCTTTGGCCTTCAGCAGATGCGTCAAACGGGAGACGGAAAAGCGGGCACTGTCAAAGAACGTCTCATCCGGCCAGAAATGCACGCGCGTCCCGGTGTTACGACGCCCACAGGTGCCCGTTACGGTGAGATCCTGCACTTTATCGCCGTTGGCAAACGCGATGTCATACACCTGACCGTCGCGTTTAACAGTGACTTCAACACGGGTAGACAGGGCGTTCACCACGGAAATCCCTACGCCGTGCAAGCCACCCGAGAACTGGTAGTTTTTACCGGAAAATTTACCGCCTGCGTGCAGACGACACAGAATCAGCTCAACGGCAGGCACACCCTCTTCCGGGTGAATGTCCACCGGCATCCCACGGCCATCGTCAATCACTTCCAGCGACTGATCGGCGTGCAGAATCACATCAATACGGCGCGCATGACCCGCCAGCGCTTCGTCAACGCTGTTGTCTATGACCTCTTGCCCCAGATGGTTAGGACGCGTGGTATCGGTGTACATTCCCGGACGACGGCGCACCGGTTCCAGTCCGCTGAGTACTTCAATCGCATCAGCGTTATAACTTGATTGAGCCATAGTTTGCGTTAATTCTTTGAGTTCAGTGAATGGGGTTTAACGAGCCGCACCTTCGCGAGTCGTTTTTCAATCCATAATGCATAGGTGGCGATTCAGTCTGTCGTGAGCCCTAAGAAATTCACAATCGGCGTGAAAAAGTGCTCAAATCCGACAAAGGCATGATTGCCCCCTGACTCCACAGTTTGACGGCAGGCCGTGTAATACGCGACTGCCTGACGATAATCCAGAACCTCATCCCCCGTCTGCAACAGCAGCCAGAGCAAATCCGGCGATTCCAGTCGGTCAACCTGCATGACCTTCAGATCGTAAACGTGCCGAGACTCTAGCACATATTGTTCACCGGTGTAGGGGTTCTGGTATTCGCCCAGATGGTCCAGCAATAGCTCAAACGGCCTCACCGCAGGATTCACCACTACGGCAGGCAGCATAAAACACTGGGATAACCAGGTGGCATAATAACCACCGAGGGAAGAACCAACAATACCTACCGGGCGACCAGCACGCTCCATAATCAACGATTCCATCATCTCGGCGGCCTCCGCCGGATAAGGCGGAAGCTGTGGAATCACCATGTCAATCTCAGGATGCTGCTCCGCCAGCCACGCTTTCAGCGCGGTCGCTTTCGCCGACTGTGGCGTACTGTTGAAGCCGTGCAGATAAAGAAGCGTGGGCATTAGTAACCGTCCGAATCCATGTCAGGCAGGAATTCGCTGCCCGACAGACGATAGACCTCGGTTTCCAGGCGACCATCCGGCAGCAGATCCAGATAGCGCCAACCCGGCGCTACGTCATCAATCGTGAAGTTAGTACAATGCGGTTTAAACTGCACGCAGGTCGACGGCGTAGCCAGCAAGCGGCGGCCATGCCAGTCAAAATCCATCTCCTGATGAATATGTCCACACAGCACGGTGTTCACCTGCGGATAGCGATCCAGCACCGCAGACAGGCTATGTGCATTACGCAAGCTGTGCTGATCGAGCCAGGTACAGCCGGAAGGATGCGGATGATGGTGTAGCAGTAACAGCGTAAAGCGGTCAGGCTGACTTTTCAGGCTGCGCTCCAGCCATTCAAGCTGGTATTCGCTCAGCTCACCATGCGGGACGCCAAACACCTGACTATCCAACAAAATAATCTGCCACTTGTCACCCAGCAGCACATGCTTAGATGGCGCGATACCGGCCTCAGCCAATGCATCAACCATCGCCGGTTGGAAATCATGGTTACCGGGAAGCCATACGCAAGGTGCAGGGATCTGCGCAATGCCGCGCGAGAAGTGATGATAGGCCTCCAGCGTGTGATCCTGCGCCAAATCGCCCGTCGCCACGATTAAATCAAACGCATCCTGCCGAGCCCTGATGGCATTCAGCACAGCGTGATAGCTACGATAGGTGTTGATACCCAGCAAGGTTTCATGCTCGCCCGCAAAAAGATGGGTATCCGTTATTTGTAAAATCCTGACTCTGGCGCCACTCGCCACAGGCAGTGTCAACAGGCTTTCCAAATGGTGTCCTTGGTTACGTAAATCTGTCTCTACCCGTCATCTCTCAAATTGCAGAATACGTTAGCTTCCCTTGATGGCCCGACTGTCGCCGTCCTGCGCCTTGAAATCTATTGGGTATCGAAAACCGGTATCGACATCGAACCATACGCCAAACAATACTTTAGCCAATCAGCAAGAAACTGATTAATTTGATGCTTTTCGTCACGTTGATGTAACTTCTTATTAGGATAATCATAACGTGCTTTGAAGCGAAAGATCTGCTGGCTGGCACACACTTCCGCAACCAGTGCATCATGATACAGCCTAACGCTCATCATTGGCAGGCTCCAGTAGCTGACAGTGGGCGCTGTCTGCTTGATTTCGACCAATGAGGTATAGCGGGTAGACTCAAGAATCGTCAGTTGATAGACCGCATTATTGGCGTGATAAACCGCGATTTCACCGACTTCATCAATTTTTGGCAGCAAACGCCGTAATTGCATGAAGTTGGTTTCACATAGCCTCATCATGGCCGGGAAATCCGGAGTATAACGTTTCATAAATTCAATCCACCCACGCGCGTTTCAGTTCTTCATGGTGCAACGCCAACCATTGCAAGGCAATGACAGACGCGGCGTTATCAACGATGCCTTCTTCAACCCATTGATAACTTTGTTCACGACTCACGACATGTACACGAATATCTTCATTCTCGTCCGCCAGGCCGTGAATGCCTTGCGCCGTTCTGGTATCCACTTCACCCACCATCACCGCCAGACGTTCGCTGGTGCCGCCGGGGCTGGCGAGATAGTTGATTATCGGTCGGCAACGGCCAACCCTTAATCCGGCTTCTTCCTGTGCTTCGCGCCGCGCCACCTCTTCGTGGCTTTCTCCTGGTTCAATCATGCCAGCCACCAGCTCAAACAGCCAGGGAGACGCACTGGTGTCATAGGCAGCAATCCGAATCTGTTCTATTAATACCACTTCATCACGCACTGGATCGTAAGGCAACAACACCACGGCATGGCCGCGCTCCAGGATCTCACGACTGACTTCACCGCTCATGCCGCCATTAAACAGGCGATGGCGGAAGCGGTAACGCTCCAGAGAAAAAAAACCGTCGTACAGCGTTTCGCGTGCAATAATTTCTACATCATCTTTGGTGAAAGTAACCGGACCGGATGCGGAAGACGACATGGCTGCACTCCTGTAACAAGTATTAATGGAATCCGGTATTGTATGGCGGAATCCGCTGTCATTATACTCATCATTGTTTTTGAACGTTTATTAGGCGTGACGTTGGCGAAGTGAAGGGAATTCCCATCCATCGCATCACGTTTCGGTACCTTACTGAACAGCAAAACGTCGCACTGGATCATCCAAGAGGTCAATTTACCTGACCATTTGGACATCTTCCGCTGAAAGATGGCACGTTCAGCTACCTTATCCTATTGGCAGATTCTGATAGAATCGACAATTATTCGTCTACAGACAGCGCTACCATAGCGAGATTGCTGCACAACAAGGAATGCAAATGAAGAAATTGCTCCCTCTTCTGATTGGTCTGAGCCTGGGCGGTTTTAGCGCCATGAGTCAGGCGGAAAACCTGTTACAGGTCTACCAGCAGGCAAAAAGCACCAACCCTGATTTACGCAGCGCTGCGGCAACCCGCGACGCCGCGTTTGAAAAGATTAACGAATCACGTAGCCCGTTACTGCCGCAGTTGGGAATCAACGCCGGTTATACCTATAACAAAGGTTACCGTGACAGCAATGGCGTCAACAACAACGAGAAAAGCGCAACATTGCAGTTAACCCAGACGCTGTTCGACATGTCCAAATGGCGCGCCCTGACGTTGCAGGAAAAACAGGCGGGTATTGAAGACGTCACCTATCAGACAGCCCAGCAAAACCTGATGCTGAACACGGCGACCGCCTATTTCAACGTTCTGCGTGCGATTGACTCACTGTCCTACATCAATGCGCAGAAGCAGGCGATTTATCGCCAGTTAGACCAAACGACACAGCGTTTCAACGTGGGTCTGGTTGCCATTACCGACGTCCAGAACGCTCGTGCCCAGTATGACAGCGTGTTGGCCAATGAAGTGTTGACGCGTAATACGCTGGATAACGCGTTGGAATCATTGCGCCAGATTACCGGTAATTTCTACCCGCAGTTGGCCGGCCTGAATATCGAGCGTTTCTCTACGCAGAAGCCTGAGGCCGTTAACAACCTGCTGAAAGAAGCGGAAAACCGCAACCTGAACCTGTTGTCCGCACGTTTGAGCCAGGATTTGGCGCGTGAGCAGATTCGCTCCGCCGAAACAGGCTACATGCCAACGCTGGATCTCACCGCGTCTACAGGGGTCAGCGATACTCGTTATTCTGGTTCCCGCACGAATAGCGGCAACTTCAATGATACCGACGCAGGGCAACACCGAGTTGGCATTAACTTCACTCTGCCACTTTATAGCGGCGGCGCGACCAACTCACAGGTGAAACAAGCACAGCACAGCTATGTTAGCTCAAGTGAACTGCTGGAAAGCGCACACCGTTCTGTTATCCAGACCGTACGTTCATCGTTTAACAATATTTCTGCCTCCATCAGCAGCATCAACGCTTACAAGCAGGCTGAAGTATCTGCACAAAGCTCTCTGGATGCAATGGAAGCGGGTTATCAGGTAGGAACACGTACCATCGTTGACGTTCTGGATGCCACCACCACGCTGTATAACGCGAAACAGCAACTCTCCAGCGCACGTTATGATTACCTGATCAATCAGTTAAACATCAAATCCGCGCAGGGCACGCTGAATGAAGCCGATCTACAAGCGCTGAACGCATCACTGGGTCAGCCGGTTTCCACCACACCAACCGTAACGGACAACAGCGCTCCGCAGGCAACCACCGCCTCGGCACAGCGTTAATCGGCTAGCAGCGTTTACCGATACAGAGGGGAACTACGGTTCCCCTTTTTCATCCCCACACCTTTCCAGCAGAATAACGTCGTGGTATCAGAAGGCGGGAGCCATCTTCTCTCACCATAAAGCGAAACGTTGCACAACAGAATGTATAGCAACGTAAAGACCCCCTCCGTTACACCTATTGCCGCTTTAAATTCAAGCAGCGTTCCCCTATTCTTAGGCACACTTATTGGTTATTAGCCGTGATGCTTTGCTCTGGGATAAACACGATGAAACGTACAAAAAATATTAATCAGGAAATGTTCCGCAAGGAGTGGCGAACGCACCGTCTGGCACCTGTCGCTTTGGCCGTCAGCGCCGTATTTTTCCTCGCGGGCTGTGAACAAACCGATGAAACCGTCTCTCTCTATCAGAATGCAGATGACTGTTCGTCAGCTAACCCGTCAATGGCAGCCCAGTGCACCACCGCGTACAATAATGCGTTAAAAGAAGCGGAAAAAACGGCACCCAAATACGCAACGAAAGAAGACTGCGTAGCAGAATTCGGCGAAGCGCAGTGTACTCAAACACCTGCCCCAGCACAGGCTGGTATGGCCGCAGAATCCCAGCAGGGCGGCGGTATGTCATGGATGCCATTGATGGCTGGCTACATGATGGGCCGCATGATGGGTGGTGGTGCTGGTTTCGCACAACAGCCGCTATTTAGCCCAAAAACGCCAGCCAGCCCAGCCAATGGTCAGTTCGTTGATGCTGCGGGTAAAAACTACGGCAACGCGACAACAGGCCGTACGATGACCGTGCCAAAAACCGCACTGGCGCCGAAGCCTGCAACGACCTCCACCATCACGCGTGGTGGCTTTGGTGAAACCGTCGCGAAACAAAACAGCATGCAGCGCAGCAGCGCCAGCTCAAGTTCCAGCTCTTCCCGCAGTATGGGCGGCTGAGGACGTATTGAATGAAGCGGATAGATATTACAGCGCGTCCTGACTGGCAGGAAAAAGCGACCGAGTTTGGTTTTCGTTTCCACACTATGTACGGCGAGCCCTACTGGAGTGAAGAGGCTTACTACCAGTTCACCCTTGCTCAGATCGAAGAGCTGGAAGAAACCACGGCGGAACTGCACCAGATGTGCCTGCAAGTGGTGGAAAAAGTCATCAATAGCGACGCGCTGCTCGCCAAGTTCCGTATTCCCAAACACACCTGGGAGTTCGTCAGACACTCATGGCGTACCAATCAGCCTTCGCTGTATTCACGCCTCGATCTGGCGTATGACGGCAAGTCTCCAGCCAAGCTGCTCGAAAATAATGCGGATACGCCAACGTCGCTGTACGAAGCCGCCTTTTTCCAATGGCTTTGGCTGGAAGATCAAATCAACGCTGGGAATCTGCCGCAGAATTCTGACCAGTACAACAGCATTCAGGAAAAGCTGATCGAACGCTTTGAAGAGTTAAAGCTGAATCATGGCTTCGGCCTGCTGCACTTCGCCTGCTGTCAGGATACGGAAGAAGATCGCGGCACGGTGCAATACCTTCAGGATTGTGCGCTGGAGGCAGGTCTGCCGAGCGAGTTTCTGTACATTGAGGAAATCGGCCTCGGTGAGAAAGGCCAGTTTACCGATCCTGAAAATCAGGTGATTGGTAATCTGTTCAAGCTGTATCCGTGGGAATTCATGCTGCGCGAGATGTTTTCCACCAAACTGGAAGATGCTGGCGTGCGCTGGCTGGAGCCCGCCTGGAAAAGCATCATTTCCAATAAAGCGCTGCTGCCGATGCTGTGGGAAATGTTCCCGAATCACCCCAATCTGCTTCCTGCCTACTTTGCGGAAGATGAACATCCCAAGCTGGACAGCTATGTCACTAAGCCGCTGTTTTCACGCGAAGGGGCAAACATCCAAATTATCGAAAATGGAAAAGAGATTGCGTCAGCCGATGGCCCTTACGGCGAAGAAGGCATGATCGTCCAGCAATATCACCCTTTGCCGAAATTTGGCGATAGCTACACGCTGATTGGTAGCTGGCTGGTAAACGATCAACCTTGCGGTATCGGCGTACGTGAAGATCGCGCCCTGATCACTCAGGATCTCTCGCGTTTCTATCCGCACACCATTCTGGATTAAGCAGAACAATTGAAACTAATAAGGCACGGTTTTCACCGTGCCTTATTCATTACTGACGCCAAAAGCGGATTATCCCACCTGCACCGACAGCATACTCAACGATCCCATTTCAAGCCCATCGACCGGAATGCCGATCGCCTCTTTACCGTCCCAGCTTCCCAGCACATAGAGCAGCGGGAAATAGTGATCGGGCGTCGGGTTAGATAATGCGGCACCTTCATGCTGCATGAAATTAACCAGCGGATGGTCATTACCCTGATAAGTCAGGTTATCACGCACAAATTGATTGAACGAGATTGCCCACGGATACGGCTCCGCATCACCATCCCATTTCACCATCCGCAGGTTATGCACGACGTTACCACTGGCGACAATCATGAAGCCTTCATCACGCAGTGCCGCCAGCTTGCGCCCTAATTCGTAGTGGTACGCAGCAGGCTGTGTGCCGTCTACGCTCAGTTGCACAACGGGAATATCCGCATCGGGATACATCTTGATCAGCACGCCCCAAGAACCGTGATCCAAACCCCATTGGCTCTGATCGGCCGTCACGGGATACGGCGCCAGCACCTGCTGGATTCTCGCCGCCAATTCAGGCGAACCCGGTGCTGGATACTGGGTATCAAACAGCGCCTGCGGGAAACCGCCAAAATCATGGATGGTGCGTGGGTTTTCCATCGCCGTTACGGCGGTGCCACGGGTATACCAGTGGGCAGAAACGGCAATAATCGCTTTCGGGCGCGGCAGCGTCTCACCCAACGTTTGCCACGCCTGCGTATACACATTGTTTTCCAACACGTTCATCGGGCTACCGTGGCCGAGGAACAGTGCAGGCATCCGGGAAGTGTTGTTCATAGTCATATCCTCTGAAAGATGTCAGCGAGCGTGCAGCCGCACGCGATGGCCTTACTTTACGCGCTTTATGACACAGAAAAAGTCAGAGTTATGTGATGAAGAACATCAATTAATTTGAAAGGTATTACATACATGGCAGGACAAGGGAGAAACCTCCTGCCAAATCGGCGGTTTTTAATTTCAACGGATGACGACCATCCGTGTCCTTTCAGGCTCTCGCACATAAGTGATTTTGCCTATCACACACTTTTTGTCACATGCCGATATGATATTAACGATCTGCGTACAAGACTCGACATTCAGATGGTTATCTCCCCAATCTGAGAGTTGAGCCTGACTGAGATTTAAACCGTCCCAAGGTTTGAATCGACCATACCCAATACCACCTTCTGCAAGCACATCTACAAAGCCTGGCAGATTTGCATCATAAATCTGAACACGACCAACGGCCAGCATACCCCTTGCCCATATTCTCGCACCGTAAACAGTCTGTTTGTTATCACAGACAATATGATCATACCAGTTCAGCAAAAAACCATAGACGGTTCTGGCAAGCCCGAATTGCTCTAAATCGGAATGAACAAACGCACCTTTAATTTGCATACCAACTTGTTCACCATTTTGGGCCAAAAAACGGTAAGGTCGGTAAGCAAATCTCGCTATCACAGTATCGTGCTCTTCATTTTCCATACCGGAAGTAAGCAACTTTTCAATGATTTCTTGCTCACTTTGGCCTTCAGAAGAAAGTTCTTGGCTATGCAATTCAAACCACCCTTCTGTACCACAACCAACTTCGGTGGCTACGAGACAATACGGTGGTGCATTAAGACCAGTCAGTTGGTATTCAGAAAGGCGTATAAATGAAAAAGTGCGAGGGGCTATGATATAGCCCTCTCGAATCAAAGTTTTAGAATCACAGTCAGGAAATTTGTCGAGCTCTTTTGAATAGCTGTCGATTAACGATGGTGCCATTGGTTAGCTACACGCCTCTCCGATGCGGATTTATTGCGCACTAGATTAACATTAACACTATAATTTTTCTTCAAAAACATAACAATGCTACGTTCAATCTCTGGAAACACTTCCTGTTCGGTGTCTACAATTTCAGGGTACTGTTTTTCCGGCTGAACAACGAATCGCAGGCTATCATTAAACACTTTAAGCTCTGCAAATGGCTTAATGGTGTACTTAGCGTTATCAACATCACTCTTCATAGTGATGATGAAAAGCTGATGCTTGAGCGCGCCACTTTTGTTCAGATGACGAATCTCAAGCGAATCAGAACTATGATGCAGCGGCAACGTTGCAATCATGCTTGTACTGTTTTTGATCGTCGTAACTGAACGTTCTGAGATAAGAGCGTCGTGCATGTGTCCACCTTAGCTGAGTGCTCATAGAGCGAGCTCAGCGACCTTCCTCTCAGGAAGATTTAGAGGCTACGAGTATGCGTCGTAGGTGTAAAAAAATTGTTCACGTGTTCGCCAACTGTTGGCTAAATCTACGTCATTACTCAAAAATGATCAAGCCATTGATAGGATTCAATCCAGCAAACATAAGGGATTTACGCAGTAAGCAGTGTCTTTTATAAGGTGCTTTTTCAGATACCTTTATCTGCCCTTTACTCTGTATCTCCGCTAATGGCAAAGAGCCTCATCCCCATAAAGCAAAACCCCGCCGAAGCGGGGTTTTATGATGAAGGGAGTTGACCGTTAAGCCGGGTTCTGTCGTGGACAGTCATTCATCTAGGCCAGCAATCACTCACTGGCTCAAGCAGCCTACCCGGGTTCAGTACGGGCCGTACCATGTGAACCCCTATTTGGCCTTGCTCCGGGTGGAGTTTACCGTGCCACGAACTGTTGCCAGTCGCGCGGTGCGCTCTTACCGCACCCTTTCACCCTTACCTGATCCCACTCGCGTGGGCCATCGGCGGTTTGCTCTCTGTTGCACTAGTCGTAGGCTTGCGCCTCCCAGGCGTTACCTGGCACCCTGCCCTATGGAGCCCGGACTTTCCTCCCCTCCACCTGTCTCCCCCGAAAGGGACGGCAGTGAAGCGGCGACTGTCTGGTCAACTCCGGCGCGGATGATAGGGCAAATTGCCCTACTTGTCATCCCCCGATTCACCGCTATCGCCTTCTTGCTCCAGCCCATAGCGGTAAAGCGCGTTTTTCTTCACACCGTGAATCTCCGCCGCCAGCGCCGCCGCTTTCTTCAACGGCAGCTCGGCGCGTAATAACGTCAACGTGCGCAGCGCTTCCGCCGACAGTGCGCTGTCATCAGCCTGGAACCCTTCCACAATCAGCACCATTTCCCCTTTGCGACGATTCTCATCCTCTTTCACCCAGGCCAACAAGTCGCCCACAGGCGCGCCGTGAATCGACTCCCAGGTTTTGGTGATTTCACGCGCTAATACGACATAGCGCTCGGCCCCCAGCACTTCGCGGATATCTTGCAGGCTGTCCAAAAGGCGATGTGTGGATTCGTAGAAAATCAGCGTACGAGGTTCTTCCCCCAAATCGCGTAGCGTATCTTTACGCGCCTTGGTCTTGGCAGGCAGGAAACCTTCATAGCAAAAGCGGTCAGACGCCAGACCGGACGCGGAGAGCGCCGTTATCGCCGCGCACGCGCCCGGCAGCGGCACCACGCGAACGCCAGCTTCACGGCAGCGCCGAACCAAATGGTAACCGGGGTCGTTAATCAGCGGCGTACCTGCATCTGAAACCAGCGCGATGCTTTGCCCTGACTGCAATTTAGCCAGTAGCACATCCGCTTTTTGTTGTTCGTTGTGATCGTGTAATGCGAACAGCCGCGCATTAATCGCAAAATGTTGTAACAGCAGACCGGTATGGCGGGTATCCTCTGCGGCGATCAAATCAACGCTCGCCAATACCGCCAGCGCACGCTGCGTGATGTCGCCCAGATTGCCGATTGGCGTGGGGACAATGTAGAGGGTAGATGCAGAAATGTCTGCTTGTTGGTCTTGATTCATTGTTTCATCCGGGTTGCCGATTTAATATTGAGCATCTTTAAAAAAAATCACTGGATACAGTATGCTTCCCTTTCATTTCGTCCGTACCCAGGCAGGGCGAGTTATCCCTGTTTTGTTAGCGGCACTGTTTCTCGCAGGCTGTCCAAGTCACGCCCCGCAGAGCCCACCACCCGAGGTTCAGGGCAAAGCCGACGGCTCATCCGATTATTATCTGCAACAGATGCAGCAAAGTAGCGATAATAACAAGGCTGACTGGCAATTACTTGCTATTCGTTCCCTATTACAGGAAGGGAAAGCCCCTCAGGCAAGCCAGCAGTTCAACGCGCTGCCAGAAAAATTGAGCGCGGCGCAAAAACAAGAACAGCAGCTACTTAGCGCAGAACTGTCCGTCGTCCAAAACAACATGGATGCCGCCAAGGCAGCGCTGAGCCAGCTTGATGTGGGCGCGCTTTCCGATCAGCAGAAACAGCGTTATTACCAGGCACAGATCAAGACAGCACAAGGGCGTCCTTCCATTGAGCTGCTGCGGGCCTATATCGCTCAGGAGCCGCTGCTGAAAGGCGACGAACATCAGATCAATCTCGATCAGACCTGGCTGATGTTGACGCAAATGTCACCGCAGGAATCCAGCTCGCTGTTGATTAATGCGAATGAAAATGTGCTGCAAGGCTGGGTCGATCTGCTCAATAACTATCAGGACAACCGGACTTCCCCCGATCAGTTGAAGAGTGCGATTCAGGACTGGCAAACGCGCTACCCACATCACCCTGCAGCGAAAACGCTGCCTACGCAGTTGAATCAGGTACTCAACTACCAGCAGTCATCGGTGAACAGCATCGCGCTGCTGTTACCACTTAACGGTCAGGCGCAGGTTTTCGCTAATGCCATTCAGCAAGGCTTTAACGCGGCCAAGAACGGTCAGATAGCCACCGCCCCCGTATCTGCGCCTACTGCACCTTCAGCGGACGCTGCGCAGGACGGACAGGTAGTCCCATCATCCGACGGTCAGAATACCCAATCGCCCGCGCCATACAGCAATCAGGCGGCAGCCTCTCCGGCACCCGCACCGGAACCACAGGCAACGAGCGCTGGGCTGTCCAGCTCGCTCCCGGTTAAAGTGTATGACACCTCTTCACAGCCGCTGGCGAATATTCTCACACAGGCACAGCAAGATGGCGCATCGCTGGTCATCGGTCCTCTGCTGAAAAATGAAGTGGATCAGTTGGCAAACAGCCAATCACCGCTGAATATTTTGGCATTGAACCAGCCGGAACACGTCGAAAATAGCCCTAACATCTGCTATTTCGCGCTCTCTCCGGAAGATGAAGCCAGAGACGCCGCAAAATTCATCCATCAGCAGGGTAAACAGCAGCCGCTGGTCTTGGCCCCTCGCGGTGCGCTGGGCGATCGAATCGTCAACGCATTTGCTCAGGCCTGGAACCAGCAAAGCGGCACCAGCCCTCTGCAACAGCGCTTTGGCAACACCGCGGAGTTAAAACAGGCTATCAATAGCGGCGCAGGCTTAAGCCTGAGCGGCCAGCCGGTTAGCGTGTCGCAACAGCAGGCGCAGCCGGGTACCACCATCGGGGGCTTAACCATTCCGTCACAGGTCCAACCGACGGTCAGTTCATCCGTTAGTGGCAATATCGATGCGGTCTACATCATCGCAACGCCAGACGAGCTGGCACTGATTAAGCCGATGATCGATATGCGTACCACCTCACGCGCACGTCCAGCGCTTTATGCCAGCTCACGTAGCTTCCAGGCTGGATTAGGTCCTGACTTCCGCCTCGAAATGGAAGGTTTGCAGTTCAGCGATATCCCGCTGTTAGCAGGCGCGAACCCGGCACTGATGCAGCAGGTCAGCAGCCAGTTTAAAAACGATTACTCGTTAGTCCGCCTGTATGCCATGGGGATGGATGCCTGGACGCTCGCCAGCCACTTTGGTGAAATGCGCCAGATTCCGGGTCACCAGATTCCCGGCGCAACGGGGATGCTAAGCTCAGGGCCGGATTGCACCATCAATCGGCAGTTAACCTGGCAGCAATATCGTCAGGGCCAGTTGGTGCCCGTTCTCTGAACCAGCGGGCCGCTGGCGCAGTTTATGAACAACAGGCCCGGCGTTATCTTGAACGCGCGGGTCTGACCTTCACCGCCGCAAATGTTACGCTACGCGGCGGTGAGCTGGATTTAATTATGCGTGACCGTCATATCTGGGTGTTTGTTGAAGTGCGCTATCGGCGCAACGCTCATTTTGGCGATGCGGCAGCCAGCGTCACCCGACGCAAACAGCAGCGATTGCTGCATACCGCTGCCGTGTGGTTGGCGCAGCGAGGCGCCAGTTTTGACACGGTAGACTGCCGTTTTGACGTGCTGGCAATTACGGGCGATCGGTTCGATTGGCTCCCGAACGCCTTTGCCGCACAGGGATAATTCATCTTTAATGGACTTCAATTTACGTAGGTTAACTCAACGTGCTGGATAGAATAAAAGTTTGTTTTACCGAGAGTATTCAAACGCAGATTGCAGCGGCAGAAGCCTTGCCAGACGCCATTTCCCGTGGCGCGATTGCGATGGTGCAGTCCCTGCTGAACGGCAACAAGATTCTGTGCTGTGGCAACGGAACATCAGCCGCCAATGCGCAGCATTTTGCCGCCAGCATGATTAACCGCTTCGAGGCGGAACGCCCTAGCTTACCGGCTATCGCACTTAATGCGGATAATGTGGTCTTAACTGCGATAGCAAACGACCGCTTGCATGAAGAGGTCTATGCCAAACAAGTCAGAGCATTAGGTCAGGCAGGCGACGTATTACTGGCTATTTCAACCCGTGGCAACAGCCGCGATATTGTTAAAGCCGTAGAGTCTGCCGTTACTCGCGACATGACAATTGTCGCCCTGACTGGCTACGATGGCGGAGAACTGGCTGGGCTGCTCGGGCCACAGGATGTGGAGATTCGCATCCCGTCACACCGCAGCGCCCGTATTCAGGAAATGCACATGCTGACAGTAAATTGCCTGTGCGACTTGATTGATAACACACTTTTTCCACACCAGAACGATTGAAGGAGCACTACATGAGGATAAGTTCTGCATTTGCCGTGCTGTCTATCGCCCTGCTGCTACAAGGCTGTGTCGGGGTTGTTGCTGTTGGCAGTGCCGTGGCGACCAAAACAGCCACAGATCCGCGTACTGTTGGCACGCAGGTTGACGATGGCACACTGGAAGTCCGCGTGACGAATGCAATCAGCAAAGACGAGCAGCTGAAAAAAGAAGCCCGTATTATTGCGACGGCTTATCAGGGGAAAGTCTTGTTAACAGGGCAAGCCCCGAACACAGAAATGGCAAACCGAGCTAAGCAAATCGCCCTCGGCGTGGAAGGTGCAGTCGAAGTCTACAACGAAATACGTCAAGGCACTCCAGTCTCAATGGGAACCGCCTCCATGGATACCTGGATCACCACCAAGGTTCGCTCACAGATTCTGGCAAGCGACACGGTTAAATCTTCTAACGTAAAAGTCACCACGGAAAACGGCGAAGTCTTCCTGTTAGGCTTGGTAACACAGCGTGAAGGCACCTCCGCCGCAGAAATCGCCAGTAAAGTTGGCGGCGTGAAGCACGTAACAACGGCCTTCACCTACCTGCAATAACGCTTTATCTCTTTAATTCGTTTGTCTTTTTAAAAGTAAAAACCGCTGATGAAAACATCAGCGGTTTTTTTATCTCGAATAGACAGGCACGTACCGTCGCCCGATGGAATCAGGGTACAACCGAATTACGGTGTGGCCGGATTCAGCAGCCAGAGCGCACGGCGGGTTTCCACGCTGATATGGCTCGGTTCTTTATCCCGTTTGCCTACAGCCCCGGTAAGTAATTCCGTAAAACCCGCCTGTTTGATTTGCGTCTGATAACGCGGCGCTTTTACACCTCGCTCCGCCTGTAATAACAGCGGAATAAGGCGGCTGCTTTGTCTGTCCATCGTCTTGCGCGGCCACGCCTTATTTTCATCCAGATACGGTGCCATAAAATCCAGCGCCTTTATCACACTGCTTCCCTTCGGTGTTTGGTATTGCCAGATATTCTCCCCAACGCGGGACGCCAGAATAGCCATATCCGTTATCGCCTGGAGGTTGAAATAGCTGTAATGGAAAGATCGCGTGCGCGCCAGTTCCTCCGGCTGAGAACCATCCGGTTGCAACTGGTGATCCAACTTTTCCCGCTGCAATTGCGCCATGGATTTCACCACGTCGATTTTGCCCAGATACCAGGCAATCCCCGCCACCTGTACGGTATACCAGCTACCGTGGTTGTTCTGCGCCGTTGCCTCTTTTTTTCCCAGTTTGCTGGTTTGCAGCCAGTGCAAATAATCGCTCATCCATTTCTGCATCTGCTGCTCATCCTGCGCCGTCCAGCCCGGAGCGTGACGCAACATAATCAGCGAATCGACAATGCGGGTGGAAAAATAGCGTCCGTCCAACACGCCCGACCCTCTGCCCGGCGCGATGCCCGGCACGCCTTGCGCGAAATCGAGATTAGGGTTCATGCGCGTCTCGGGGTCGATAAACCAGGTACGGATCATCGATATGGCCTTATCGGCATAAGCCTGTTTGCCCGAGAAGTACCACGCCAGCGTCAACGCCTGCGTTTGGGCCGTGAATTTTGCCAGCCTAACGCCATCCGTCTCTTCATCCTTGCTGGCAGGGTTTACCTGCCCATCACGACGAATCCAAGGCAAACCATCAGCTTTGTCGGGATCGGGCCACCAGTAGGCGCTGAGGCTCAAATAATCATGCTTTGAGCCGCTAGGTGGAGTAGATTTTTTTTCCGTCACACTGGGGTTATCCATTTTCAGCGCGCGATCGGCTTCCGAAATAAGCTGCTCGTACGCCATTCGCGTCTGTGGCTTTTCCGTTTTCTGCTGTAACTGCCGTTTTACCGAAGATAGCTGGGGCTGCTGCAAGAAGGCGTAGGGATTATCGGGGGGTGACGTTTTAGGCTCCGCATCCGCACGGGCAACGGAAGCCACACAACACAATGCAACCAGTAAACCTGACCAATAACGTAACCGCATACTTTCTCCTGATGTCGAAAACACGACCGTTAACGCAAAAATTTATCGGTATACTAACGAACAATACGGTTTAATTCAGATTGTTATCTCGCAAAAACGCGTCGCCGCCCATCTGTCTCATCTGGCGTAAAATCCACTGCTGGCGTTGAATAACATAGCCGGAGGGCGCATTTGCGCGAAAGCGAATGGGGTTCGGCAGCACCGCCGCCAGCAAAGCGGATTCGCTTGCCGTCAGCCTGCTGGCTGGCTTGTTGAAATAACGTTTGGCAGCGGCCTCTACGCCAAAGATACCGGGGCCAAATTCGGCGATATTCAGATACACGGTCAGAATCCGCCGTTTTGTCCAGACCAGCTCGACCCCGGTGGTAATTCCCGCTTCAAGACCCTTACGCACCCAGCTACGCCCGTCCCACAAGAACAGGTTTTTCACCATCTGCTGCGAGAGCGTAGAAGCACCACGAATCCGCTGTGTGTTGCGTTCGTTGTGCTTCAATGCCTGACCGATCGCATCCAGATCGAAGCCCCAATGATCGGGGAACTTTTGGTCTTCCGCCGCTATCACCGCCAGCGCCATTTCCGGTGCAATTTTCTCCATCGAAACCCAGTCAGAATGGGCAACATAGGAGAATTCGCCTTTCAGCCATGCGCTGATCTGCCTGTCGACCATCACTGCGGAGAACGGTACGGGCAGGAAAGAGAACAGCAGGATGCCAGCCAGCCACGCACCGATGACGACCAACACACTGCGAACAATCAGGCGCTTCAGCCACGTTAGTAAGCCTCCACGCCCTCGGTTCCACCTCATTCGGTGAGATCCAAAACGCGGGCCACGAGCTTATCAATGCCTTTTGCCGCTTCGCTGATGGAGTTAGCCAGCATGTAAGCAGGTGTCGTCACGATTTTATGTTCCGCATCAACTACGATATCATCGACCGGACAAACAACATGGATACCGCCCATCTCTTCCACGGCCTCTGCGGTGTCAATATCGTTACCAATGGTTACGCGAACAGATTCACCCAAAATCTTCGGCAACAGCGCAGGTGAGATGCAAATAAAACCAATTGGTTTATTTTGCTTATAAATTTCCTGTGTGAGCAATTGCAGTGTTTCATCAATCTGACATGACGTTCCCTGCGTCGCAAAGTCACTTAAATTTTTCGCGGCGCCAAAACCACCCGGCACAATCAGCGCATCTAAATCTTGTGCATTCGCCGTAGAAAGGGGCTGGATTTTTCCTCTGGCGATCCGTGCCGATTCTGCTAAAACGTTGCGATTCTCACCAGTTACGTCACCCGTCAGGTGATTAACCACCTGTAATTGCGGCTTATCTGGTGCAAAGCAAACCGCTTGTGCGCCCGCGCGATCCAGCGCAAGTAACGTCAACACGGCTTCATGAATCTCGGAACCGTCATAAACACCACAGCCACTAAGGACAATGCCGACTCGTTTCATCATCTTTTCCTTCATTTCATTACATCAACTAATTGATTTTTTAATTGACAAACACTAATCTACATCACACATTTTAATGATTCTTGTAACAAAGATTTCTACATTTGCTATTTTGTTGCTTGATGAAGATGTAAAGTAGTTAGGTAGTAAGTTAAGACACGAATATCCGCACTTGCGAGTTTACAAAACCTGAAATCTAAATGCAGGTGCATGTTTTCCCTGGTGTTGGCGCATAATTCGCGCACCCCGGCTTCGGCCGGGGTCATTTTTTTCTACCGTATGAAAACGTGCAAAACCTCGCATTCCCGTCCCTCTTTACTCGTAAACCCTGCTCAATCTGCCGCTTTTTTGCATGATATCGCATGAGACGAAAAAAATTTTTCAGCCGTTTTACTCGCCACGTCCCTGTGGCCGCAACAGAACGTATCAGGATTCTTTTTCTGCTTTTGCCACCCAATCACGCAGTACCTGAACGTCGTGACGCCAGTCGTGCTTAAGTTCATCGACCCATTCCTGCACGTTATCCCACCATGCTGGTAACGATGAGGTCTGAATCTGCTGAGAGACTTGCTGCAGATGCCGTAACCCGACGGAACCCGCGGCTCCTTTGATTTTGTGCCCTTCTTCCGTAATGCCTTTCTGGTCACGCGCCGTCATGTTGGAATCCAGAATCGCCAGATAGCCCGGCATCATCTGTTCAAACATCTCCAGACTCTGGTGAATCAATTTCGGCCCCACCAAATCCAGATACTGTTCCAGCATCGGAATATCCAGTAGATCTTCTTCTGCTTTTGCCATTTCATGGCCCTCCTCGACCACCGGTTCTTCCGTCCACACGGTGTGAGTATCCCAGAATTGTTTGATGACAGCCGTCAGCGCCGGCACCGACAGCGGTTTGCTGAGCACGTCATCCATACCCGCATCCAGATATTCGCGTTTATCTTTCAGCACGTTCGCCGTCAGCGCCACCAGCGGTGGCAGGCTGTGGTTGCCATAGCGCGAACGCAGCTGACGCGCGACGTCCAGTCCGGTCATATCCGGCAATTGAATATCGAGCAGCACCAGATCGAACTCATCGGGGTCGAACATATCCAGCGCTTCCTGTCCGGTCATGGCGACATCCACGCTATTGCCCAACTTTTCCAGCACCGAACGCGCGACGACCACGTTCAGTTCGATATCTTCCACCAGCAGGACGTGCAGCGCCGGTAACGGCAAATCATCATCGTCGTCCAGGCCGCTTCCCGCTTCATCGACGCTCGGTGCCGTCACCGTCAGAGTGAAGCAGGAACCCTTGCCTTGCGTGCTGGAAACCTGGATATCGCCCCCCATGTTCTGCGCCAGACGCTTCGACACCGCCAGACCGATTCCTGTGCCCGTTGCGGGCTTTCCGCCGTGCTGGTCTTTGACCTGATAATACATGGCGAAGATTTTTTCCAGCTCATCCGCCGGAATGCCCATCCCGGAATCTTCCACTTCAAAGCGCAGACGATCGCCTTTTTCATGCCAGACGCGCACCACAATTTCGCCTTTTTTGCCGTTCTCACCCTTCGGCGTGAATTTCACCGCGTTACTAAGCAGGTTCCACAGAATCTGCCGCAGGCGCGTTCCATCAGTAATGACTTTCTGCGGCAAAGGCTGATGCTGGTCCATAATCAGCTTCAGGCCTTTCGGTTCCGCCAGCAGGCCGCCGAGGTTCTCCAGATCCACCAGAAAGCCGGTGAAATCGATCGGCTGGTTATCCAGTTGCACCTTGCGGCGCTCCTGTTTGTCCATCTCAATCACGTCGTTAAAGATATTGCCCAGCGTAATCGCGCTGACGTGGATGGTTTTCAGGTATTTTTGCTGTTCAGGGTCAAGTTGCGTATCCAGCAGGATGCGACTTAACCCGACAATGCCATTAAGCGGCGTACGAAGCTCGTGGCTGATTGTTGAGATAAAAGTGGTCTTCTCCCTACTGGCGTTCTCTAACGCGTCCTGGTAACGCTTACGCTCCGTTATATCGCGTCCAAATCCCATCAGCCCGTGACGTTTACCCATCCGGTCATAAAACGGCACCTTACGCAGCTCAAAACAGGCTTTACGACCATCGGGATACACCAGCCATTGTTCATAGGTCAGAGAAACGTTATGACGGAACACTTTTTCGTCCGTCTCCATCACTTTCTCGGCAATATCAGGGGAGTAAACATCCTGCGGCGTCAGGCCAATGAGTTGCTTCTGGCTTTTGCCCACCAGCAGCTCCATCGCGCGGTTGCAGCCGGAGAACTCTTTATCTTCGTTACGGTAGTAAACCAAATCCGGTGAAGCATCGAGGAACGAACGCAACAACGCCGACTGTTGCTCCAGCTCAATCTGCGCCTGTTC
Organism: Pectobacterium sp. 1950-15; assembly: GCF_037136835.1. Taxonomy (NCBI): domain Bacteria; kingdom Pseudomonadati; phylum Pseudomonadota; class Gammaproteobacteria; order Enterobacterales; family Pectobacteriaceae; genus Pectobacterium; species Pectobacterium sp. 1950-15. Next base: position 340,143 of record NZ_JBBBQR010000002.1, read on the forward strand.
GCGGCGGGACATCTCTTCTTTGAGTCGGCTCATCACCAACGCACGCGCGTCTTCCGCTTTGATACGGTCGGCGATTTCCTGATTGAGCTGCGCGATGTTCTCCTGAAGCTGCTCGTTCAGCTCCAGATCCCGATGGCGCATTTCTTCCAGCTTCGCTACCAGCTTCGACAGCCGCTGGCGCGACTCTTCGAGCTGTTCCACCACCACGGAGAGAAAATAAACGGCCCAGGGCGTAATCAACAGCCCGAAGAAAATGGAACGGACGACGTCGATGTTCTCGACTTCCCCGCTGAGCAACAGGGTGACGGCCATTTGCACCACCATCGCCAGCAGCACCAACACCGAGGCCAGCAGCAGTGAAAAACGGACAAGCCCCAGTTTTACCATCAAATCAACATAGTACTGCGCCAACAGACGAATTTGCTTCATAGCGATTTCCCTTAGTCACCCACCCGCGCATCATAACGTAAAACGACGGCTTATACGGTGCTGCCGCACAGATTCACGGCACAGCATCAGCCACCAATGCCCTGTGGCACATTACACATCAGCATAGCGATAGGGCGTCCCCAGCGCGGAACCCTGTACGCCATGCGTTTGCAGGTAGCGATCCAGCTCCACCATGCCCGTCCAGCGGTTTTCACACCACAGCGGCGCCAGAAGGGTAGGACGGCGAGCGCTGGCGGAAATGCGGTGATAGATCACCTCCGGCGGCGTATGGCGAATCATTTCTCCCGCCGTCTCCACGTAGCGCTCCAGCGCCAGCTCGGGCAGCCTTCCCGCTCGCCAGGCTTTCGCCATTGTGCTGCCTTCCACGATATGGAGAGGGTGCAGCTTGATGCCCTCCACGCCGGTCTCGACCACCTGTTCCAGCGTCGACAAGCAACGCTGGGCGTCTTCTCCCGGCAAACCGACAATCAGATGACTACACACTTTCAGACCGCGTTCACGCGCACGGCGGGTGGTTTCCTGATAGCAAGCGAAGTCATGTCCGCGATTAATTCGGTGCAGCGTTTTGTCACACGCGCTTTGCAGCCCTAGTTCCAGCCAGACCTCGTAACCCTGCTCATGATAGCGGGACAACAAATCTAGCACCGCATCAGGCACGCAGTCAGGGCGAGTCCCCACGCACAGCCCCACCATTTCGGCCTGCTTCAGCGCTTCCTGATACATGCTTTCCAGAACCTGAACTTCGGCATAAGTACTGGTATAAGCCTGAAAATACGCCAGATAGCGTTTGGCCCGATTTACCTTTCCCGCCTGCGTTTCCAGCTGCTGCGCGATGCTGCGTTGCTGCATCTGTTCATCGGCAAACGAGGCCACATTACAGAACGTGCAACCGCCCCGCCCCAGCGTGCCATCACGGTTTGGGCAATTAAACCCGCCATGCAGCGTCAGCTTGTGGATCTTCTCGCCATAGCGGCGTTGAAGATTTCCGCCAAACATATTGATTAATTTTTGCAATTGCATATTCTAACCTGCTCCCTTGAGGAACAGCAGACTACCTTTCTCTTGCCCCCTTCGCGATGACCGCGATCAATCACACACACCCCAACGAAATGCATTTTTATTCGCTTTTAGTGAAAATAAACTCACGTCGGTGCTAATTAATTTTTCTTATCCCGTATGCTCGCTTAATGAAAAGATGAAGCAATACTTAAAAATAGTTTCATGAAATCTAAAAGTAGCCATATACAGCATAATATGCTGCAACGCAGAAATAACGCAGCACGGATAAGGGTTCTCGCGCTTTTGTATAGTGATACAGCTCACACTTCAATTAAACGCCATATTCATTTCCCGAGATAGTTTTTCTAAAAAAATCATTATCTTTCATAGGTATAATTAAAAATTATCGTTTATCAGCACATTTTGCACTGGTATTTGACCTGAACAGGCTTTCTCGCTAATTTGGAAATCCGCTGGAAGCTTTCCTGACGGGTCCATGACTCGTCATATTTATGCAGTAAATGAAGACTCCCTCTAAAAACAAGTCATTTACCACTTGTGAGACCGTCACGAGAGGCCGAAGAAGAGAGCGTAATACTAGCCGCTCGACGCCACGGTGCTTTCTCGCAGTAGGTTGTGAGAGTCACACAGAGCCTGGGGAGGTTCACTAATATGTTGTACGATGCATCCCAAGAGAGAGATAACTGTGGTTTCGGATTAATCGCCCATATAGAAGGTGAGCCGAGCCATAAAGTAGTGCGTACCGCGATTCACGCACTCGCACGCATGCAGCACCGTGGCGCAATCCTTGCTGACGGCAAGACTGGCGACGGCTGCGGTTTATTACTTCAGAAGCCAGACCGTTTCTTTCGTCTGGTGGCGGAAGAGCACGGCTGGCGCTTAGCCAAAAACTACGCCGTTGGCATGATGTTTCTCAATCAGGACGAGGAGCTGGCTCGCGCCACGCGCCGGATTGTAGAAGAAGAGTTGCAGAACGAAACGCTGTCCGTACTGGGCTGGCGTGAAGTGCCGACCAACCCGGATGTGCTGGGTGAAATCGCCCTGTCGTCCATGCCGCGTATCGAGCAAATTTTCGTTAACGCCCCCGCAGGCTGGCGTCAACGTGATATGGAACGCCGTCTGTTCATGGCGCGTCGCCGTATCGAAAAGCGTATCGAAGACAAAGAATTCTACGTTTGTAGCTTCTCCAATCTGGTCACGATCTATAAAGGTCTGTGTATGCCGGCGGATCTGCCGCGCTTCTACCTCGATCTGGCCGATCTGCGTCTGGAATCCTCGATCTGTCTGTTCCACCAGCGTTTCTCAACCAACACCGTGCCACGCTGGCCGCTGGCGCAGCCATTCCGCTATCTGGCGCACAACGGTGAGATCAACACCATTGCCGGTAACCGCCAATGGGCACGCGCGCGCGCTTACAAATTCAAAACCCCGCTGATCCCAGACTTGCAGGATGCCGCGCCGTTCGTCAACGAAACCGGCTCTGACTCCAGCTCGCTGGATAACATGTTGGAACTGTTCCTGAGCGGCGGGATGGATATCATCCGCGCCATGCGACTGCTGGTTCCGCCAGCCTGGCAGAACAACCCGGATATGGATCCTGAGCTGCGCGCCTTCTTCGACTTTAACTCCATGCACATGGAGCCGTGGGATGGCCCAGCTGGTATCGTGATGTCCGACGGGCGCTATGCCGCCTGTAACCTGGATCGTAACGGCCTGCGCCCTGCGCGCTACGTTATCACCAAAGACAAGCTGATCACCTGCGCGTCTGAAGTCGGTATCTGGGATTATCAGCCGGATGAAGTGGTTGAAAAAGGCCGCGTCGGTCCGGGCGAACTGATGGTAATCGACACCCGCAGCGGTCGTATCCTGCACTCTGCTGAAACCGATGACGATCTGAAAAGCCGCCACCCTTACAAAGAGTGGATGGAGAAAAACGTTAAGCGTCTGGTGCCGTTTGAAGAGTTGCCAGACGATCAGGTCGGCAACCGTGAATTCGACGATGAGCTGCTGGAGACCTTCCAGAAGCAGCACGGTTACAGCAGCGAAGAGCTGGATCAGGTCATCCGCGTGCTGGGCGAAAATGGTCAGGAAGCCACGGGGTCGATGGGCGATGACACGCCGTTCGCCGTGCTGTCCAGCCGTCCACGCATCATTTATGACTACTTCCGTCAGCAGTTCGCGCAGGTAACCAACCCGCCGATCGACCCGCTGCGTGAAGCACATGTCATGTCACTGGCGACCAGCATTGGTCGTGAAATGAACGTGTTCTGTGAAGCGGAAGGTCAGGCTCACCGCCTGAGCTTTAAATCGCCGATCCTGCTTTACTCCGACTTCACACAGCTGACGTCGCAGGATGAGCTGCACTATCGTGCCGACACGCTGGATCTGACGTTTGATCCGTCGCAGCACACCCTGCAACAGACCATCGAGAAACTGTGTGACGAAGCAGAAAGCAAAGTCAGAGACGGTGCTGTGCTGCTGGTGCTGTCCGACCGCGGCATTAGCGAATCACGCCTGCCTGTCCCTGCGCCGATGGCCGTAGGTGCCGTTCAGCGCCGTCTGGTGGAAAAGAGCCTGCGCTGTGATGCCAACATCATTGTCGAAACCGCCAGTGCACGCGACCCGCACCACTTTGCCGTGCTGTTAGGCTTTGGTGCGACGGCTATCTATCCTTACCTCGCCTACGAAACACTGGCGCGGATGGTGGATAACCACACGATCGACAAACCTTATCGTGCCGTGATGCTGAACTACCGTAACGGCATCAACAAAGGCCTGTACAAGATCATGTCCAAAATGGGCATCTCGACGATTGCGTCTTATCGCTGTTCCAAGCTGTTTGAAGCCGTGGGCCTGCATAAAGATGTGTCGACGCAATGCTTCCTGGGCGTCGTCAGCCGCATCGGCGGTGCAAACTACAGCGACTTCGAACAGGATCTGTTGAACCTGTCCAAACGCGCCTGGCTGAAGCGTAAAACGCTGGAACAGGGTGGCCTGCTGAAGTTTGTGCACGGCGGCGAATACCATGCCTACAACCCAGACGTGGTCACCACGCTGCAAACCGCGGTGAAAACCGGGGAATACAGCGATTACGAGCAATACGCCAAACTGGTTAACGAGCGTCCAGCAGCAACCTTACGCGACCTGCTGGCACTGAAACCGCAAGAAGGCGCAGCCATCGCGATCGACAGCGTTGAACCTGCTTCTGAAATGTTCAAACGTTTCGATACCGCAGCCATGTCTATCGGCGCACTCAGCCCAGAAGCCCACGAATCGCTGGCAGAAGCGATGAACGGGCTGGGCGGTTTCTCCAACTCCGGTGAAGGTGGTGAAGATCCCGCGCGTTATGGCACCAATAAAGTGTCCCGTATCAAGCAGGTTGCTTCTGGTCGCTTTGGTGTGACGCCAGCCTATCTGGTCAACGCCGATGTAATTCAGATTAAAGTGGCACAAGGTGCGAAACCGGGCGAAGGCGGTCAGTTACCGGGTGATAAAGTCACGCCGTACATTGCCCGTCTGCGCTATTCCGTGCCGGGCGTGACGTTGATTTCACCACCGCCGCACCACGATATTTACTCTATCGAAGACCTGGCTCAGCTGATTTTCGATCTGAAGCAGGTTAACCCGAAAGCGATGATTTCGGTAAAACTGGTGTCCGAACCGGGCGTCGGAACTATCGCTACGGGCGTTGCCAAAGCGTATGCCGATCTGATCACCATCGCCGGTTACGACGGCGGTACCGGCGCCAGCCCGCTGTCCTCCGTAAAATACGCGGGCTGCCCGTGGGAACTGGGTCTGGTAGAAACACAGCAGGCCTTGGTATCCAACGGTCTACGCCACAAAATCCGCCTGCAGGTGGACGGTGGCCTGAAAACCGGTCTGGATATCGTCAAAGCCGCAATTCTGGGTGCGGAAAGCTTCGGCTTCGGCACTGGACCGATGGTTGCGCTGGGCTGTAAATACCTGCGTATCTGTCACCTGAACAACTGTGCGACAGGCGTTGCAACGCAGGATGAGAAGCTGCGTCGCGATCACTACCACGGCCTGCCTGAGCGTGTGACCAACTACTTCCAGTTCATCGCGCATGAAACTCGCGTGCTGATGGCAGAGCTGGGCGTCAGCCGTCTGGTCGATCTGATTGGTCGTACCGATTTGCTGGTTGAACTGGACGGTTTCAGCGCGAAACAGAACAAGCTGGATCTGTCGCCGCTGCTGCACGCTGCACAGCCTCAGCCAGGCAAAGCGCTGTACTGCACGGAAAGCAATCTGTCGTTCGATAAGGGCTTGCTGAACAAAGAGCTGCTGGCACAGGCACAGCCGCACATCGATTCGAAACAGGGCAAAGCGCTCTACTTCGATATCCGCAACACCGATCGCTCCGTCGGCGCGACGCTCTCTGGCGCAATTGCTGAGAAACATGGCGATCAAGGGCTGGCGGGCGATCCAATTAAAGCGCACTTCTCCGGTACCGCAGGGCAGAGCTTTGGCGTCTGGAACGCAGGCGGCGTGGAACTGAAATTAACTGGCGATGCCAACGACTACGTGGGCAAAGGCATGGCAGGCGGCAGCATCTCCGTGCGTCCTCCGGTAGGTTCAGCCTTCCGCAGCCACGAAGCCAGCATCATCGGTAACACCTGCCTTTACGGCGCTACCGGCGGTAAGCTGTTTGCCGCAGGCCGCGCAGGTGAGCGTTTCGCCGTGCGTAACTCCGGCTGTATCACCGTGGTAGAAGGCATCGGTGATAACGGTTGTGAATACATGACGGGCGGTATCGTCTGCGTACTGGGTCGTACCGGCGTGAACTTTGGCGCAGGCATGACCGGCGGGTTCGCCTACGTGCTGGATGAAGACGGTGAATTCCGCAAACGCGTTAACCCGGAACTGGTGGAAGTGCTGGATGTGGAAGAGCTGGCTATTCACGAAGAGCATCTGCGTGGCCTGATCACCGAGCATGTACAGAATACCGGTTCACACCGCGGAGAAGAGATCCTCGCTAACTGGCCGATCTGGGCACCGAAGTTTGCTCTGGTGAAACCGAAGTCAAGTGATGTGAAGGCATTGTTGGGTCACCGTAGTCGTTCCGCAGCCGAGCTGCGGGTTCAGGCGCAGTAAGAGGTCATCATGAGTCAGAATGTTTACCAGTTTATCGACTTACAGCGCGTTGATCCGCCCAAGAAGCCGCTGAAGATTCGTAAAATTGAATTTGTTGAGATCTACGAGCCGTTCTCAGAAAGCCAGTCCAAAGCCCAGGCAGACCGCTGCCTGGCGTGCGGTAACCCTTACTGTGAGTGGAAGTGTCCGGTACATAACTACATCCCGAACTGGCTGAAGCTGGCGAACGAAGGCCGCATTATCGAAGCGGCTGAGTTATCGCACCAGACCAACAGCCTGCCGGAAGTCTGCGGTCGCGTGTGTCCGCAGGATCGTCTGTGTGAAGGTTCCTGTACGCTGAATGATGAGTTCGGCGCGGTTACCATCGGCAACATCGAACGCTATATCAATGATAAAGCGATCGAGATGGGTTGGAAGCCGAGCGTTGCCAACGTCAAACCGACCGGCAAACGCGTCGCTATCATTGGCGCTGGCCCGGCAGGGCTGGCCTGTGCCGACGTGCTGGCACGCAATGGCGTACAAGCCGTCGTTTTCGATCGTCATCCAGAGATCGGTGGCCTGCTAACCTTCGGTATCCCCTCTTTCAAACTGGAAAAAGAAGTGATGGTGAAACGTCGCGAGATTTTCACCGAGATGGGCATCGAATTCCGCCTGAACACCGAAGTCGGCAAAGACGTGCAGATGAAAGCGCTGCTGGACGAATACGATGCCGTCTTCCTCGGCGTCGGCACCTATCAGTCTATGCGTGGCGGATTGGACAATGAAGATGCTCAGGGTGTCTACGATGCGCTACCGTTCCTGATCGCCAATACCAAGCAACTGATGGGCTTTGAAGCCGCAGCAGACGAGCCTTACGTCAGCATGCAAGGTAAGCGCGTTGTGGTGCTGGGCGGTGGTGACACCGCGATGGACTGCGTGCGTACCTCGATTCGCCAGGGTTCAACGCACGTTACCTGTGCCTATCGTCGTGATGAAGAAAACATGCCGGGTTCCAAGCGCGAAGTGAAAAACGCGCGTGAAGAAGGCGTCGAGTTCAAATTCAACCTGCAACCGTTAAGCGTCGAGATCAACGGCGCTGGCAAAGTGTGCGGTGTGAAAATGGCGCGGACTGCACTGGGTGCACCGGATGCCAACGGGCGTCGTCGTCCTGAAATCGTAGAGGGTTCCGAGCACGTTCTGGAAGCCGATGCGGTCATCATGGCGTTCGGTTTCCGTCCGCACAAAATGGCGTGGTTGGCAGAACATGACGTCAAGCTGGACGATCAGGGTCGCATTGTCGCACCGGAAAGCTGCGATAACGCCTTCCAGACCAGCAACCCGAAAATCTTTGCAGGCGGCGATGCAGTACGCGGTTCCGATCTGGTGGTCACTGCCATCGCAGAAGGCCGTAAAGCCGCTGATGGCATCATGAACTATCTGGAAGTGTAAGAACGACCCACTTCTCTTAAGGGCAGCGTAGGCTGCCCTTTTCTTTTTTAGTCTTTACCAGATTCGTCTTTACCGGAATACAGCGCAATCACCTCCTGCTCTGTCAGCATCGGCGTCTTTTCCGCAAACGAGTAGTAGCTCGGTTTGTTATCGATATAAATCTGCGTGACCATCTTCTTGTTGGCTTCATCGGCAAAAAAACCTGCTGGAATTTCATAAGCATCCGTACCGCGCAGACGGTAAAACAGATGTGTGCCGCACACGCGGCAAAACGCGCGCTCGGCCCATTCCGATGACTGCCATACCGTAATGTTTTCCTCGCCTTCTATTTTAATCGCCGGATCTTTGCACTCCACCGCCATGAGCGGCCCGCCGCCCCACGTCTGACACATACCACAATGGCAGACACCCACTTCACTGACAGAATGCGTCGTGGAAATCGTCACCCCGCCGCATAAACAACGACCTTGATGCATAACTCCCTCTCCTAATGTTCTGCGTTCTGGAATCGCAATATCCCATAAACAAGGAATATCGCCGCTGGTTTCGGTTATAGCATAGGTTATATACGCCTTTGCTCTTACTCTCAGGAAGTCGGACAGCGCTCAACTTTCATCGATAGTTCCCTCAACGTCGTGGTCAGAAGTTGAAGTGAGCCGCTCCGTAACAGCCAATGACAATCAGCCACTTATCCCTGCGGAATATCACACCAGAAAGTCCAATAAAACCTTTATCTTTCCACTTCTCTCTAAAGAACTTTTCGTAATAAATCCTGCAATATCACGTTAAAGGCCTACACTTACCTCCGGCATTTACTTGTCTTTATTGAGATTGGATTTCATTAAGGAGGAAGGAACTATGACAGTCGAAGTGGCCCTTGTAACAGGAGCCGGTCAAGGTATTGGCCGCGCTATTGCTCTCAGACTGGCGGCCGACGGTTTTGCCGTCGCCATCGTGGACTACAATCAGGAAACGGCGCGCAGTGTGGCGCAGGAAATCGAAAAAGCTGGCGGACAGGCCATCGCACTACAGGCAGACGTCGCGGATCGTGATGCCGTTTTCGCAGCCGTTGCCGCAGCTAAAAAACGCTTTGGTGACTTTAACGTCATCGTCAATAACGCCGGTGTTGCCCCCTCAACCCTGATTGAAGACATCACGCCGGAAGTCATCGATCGCGTGTATAACATCAACGTCAAAGGCGTTATCTGGGGTATTCAGGCAGCGCTCGATGCCTTTAAATCTCTGGGGCACGGCGGAAAAATCATCAACGCCTGCTCGCAGGCCGGGCATGTGGGTAACCCTGAACTCGCCGTCTACAGCTCAAGTAAATTTGCGGTGCGCGGCCTGACACAAACAGCGGCACGTGATTTAGCGCCGCTGGGCATCACCGTCAACGGCTACTGTCCAGGTATCGTAAAAACGCCAATGTGGGATGAGATCGATCGGAAGATCTCCGAATCCGCAGGGAAACCGCGTGGCTATGCGACAGAAGAATTCGCCAAACGCATTACGCTGGGTCGCCTTTCCGAACCAGAAGATGTCGCGGCCTGCGTCTCCTATCTGGCCAGCCACGACTCCGACTATATGACAGGGCAATCACTATTGATTGATGGCGGAATGGTGTTCAGTTAACCACTATTTAGCTAACAAGTGGTTATCTAACAACAGGAATAGAAAAGGGCACCGCAGTGGTGCCCTTGAAAATGAATTATTTAACCACCCGCAGCGACGGTCTACCACCTTTAGGCGGCTGTGGCGGTTCATCATCAGAACCGGGGCCATCGTCAGGGGCTTCAGAATCAGGCGGACTCTCGACAATCGACATCACCGTCCCTGAAGAGGGAGCACCTTCCTGGAAGTCTTCAAATTCACCTGCGGATTCTTCATAAGCAGGTTCAGGCTCAAACATCGTTCCAGCCCCGTTCTCACGCGCATAAATCGCCATGACGGCCGCCATCGGCACGTAGACCTGGCGCGGTACGCCGCCAAAACGGGCATTGAAACGAACGCTGTCATCAGCTAACTCAAGGCCGCCAACAGCGCGCGGTGCGATATTCAGCACGATCTGGCCGTCACGGGCGAACTCCATCGGCACCATAACACCCGGCAGAGTGACATCTACCACCAGATGGGGCGTTAATTGGTTATCCAGCAACCAATCATAAAAAGCCCGTAATAAATACGGACGACGCGGAGACAGTTGAGACAACGCCATACAGTTTAACCTCGGGTTTGCAAACGCATTTCACGTTCCACTTCCGTCAGGGAAGCCAGGAACGCATCACGCTCAAAGACGCGAGTCATGTAGCCTTTCAGCTCTTTCGCGCCCGAACCACTCAGTTCAATGCCTAACTGCGGCAAACGCCACAGCAGCGGAGCCAGATAGCAATCCACCAGACTGAACTCTTCGCTCATGAAATAAGGCGCTTCATTGAACACCGGGGCAATGGCCAGCAGCTCTTCACGCAGTTGCTTACGTGCCACGTCTGCTTCCTGCGCGCTGCCATGGGTAATTTTCTTCAGTAAAGAATACCAGTCGCTCTCAATGCGATGCATCATCAGGCGGCTGTTACCGCGCGCCACTGGATAAACAGGCATTAATGGCGGATGAGGAAAACGTTCATCCAGGTACTCCATGATAATGCGTGATTCATAGAGCGTCAGTTCGCGATCGACCAGCGTCGGCACGGAACCGTAAGGATTGAGGTCAATAAGATCCTGAGGCAGATTATCCATGTCTACCTGCTCAATCTCGACACTCACACCTTTTTCCGCCAATACGATGCGCACCTGATGGCTAAAAATGTCGGATGGACCAGAAAACAGCGTCATTACCGAACGTTTGTTGGCAGCGACAGCCATGAAAACCTCCAAGTTTATCGAGAAAATATGGCGAATAACCGCGCAGTCAATAACCTGCAAACCGCTATTCGAAATTCTGCTCGCCAATGTGTGTAAACATCGCCCGACCATATCTGGCGTTTTAAACAGCGACGCGATAGGTGGCACACAGGCATAAAATCGGCGAATAGCTTATCAGATTTTGTTCGTTTTGTGGGGATATAAGCGTAACTTCATCGCTAACATACGGAAAGTAAAGCGTATATTTCGAGGAAATTTATTTTCAGACATAAAAAACCCGGTGACCAGCACCGGGTTTTTTGCATTGATTTCGCTGCAAAGCAGCAAGAAATTAACGCTTGGAGAACTGAGGACGACGACGTGCTTTACGCAGGCCGACTTTCTTACGTTCAACCTGACGAGCATCACGAGTAACGAAGCCAGCTTTACGCAGTTCGCTACGCAGAGACTCATCATACTCCATCAGAGCGCGGGTGATACCGTGACGGATCGCACCAGCCTGACCAGAGATACCACCACCTTTAACGGTGATGTACAGATCCAGTTTCTCAACCATGTCGACCAGTTCCAGCGGCTGACGAACTACCATGCGGGCAGTTTCGCGACCGAAGTACTGTTCCAGACTACGCTGGTTGATAACGATGTTACCGTTGCCCGGTTTGATGAACACGCGAGCGGCGGAGCTTTTGCGGCGACCAGTGCCGTAGTATTGATTTTCAGCCATTGCCTATAATCCCGATTAAATGTCCAGAACTTGCGGTTGCTGTGCCGCGTGATTGTGCTCGGTGCCCGCGTAAACTTTCAGTTTACGGAACATAGCACGACCCAACGGGCCCTTCGGCAGCATGCCTTTAACCGCGATTTCAATCACACGCTCAGGACGGCGGGCAATCATCTCTTCAAAGGTCGCTTGTTTGATACCACCGATGTGGCCGGTGTGGTGATAATAAATCTTGTCGTTACGCTTGTTGCCAGTTACAGCAACTTTGTCAGCGTTCAGAACGATGATGTAATCACCTGTATCAACGTGCGGGGTGTATTCCGCTTTATGCTTGCCGCGCAGACGACGAGCCAGTTCAGTAGCGAGACGGCCTAAAGTTTTACCGTTCGCATCAACAACGTACCAGTCGCGTTTTACGGTTTCTGGTTTAGCTGTAAAAGTTTTCATTAAAAGCTTACCCAATAATTAGTTACACGTTGGTGAACACCCAAACGCTCAAAAACAGTTGAGGCTCACACGACCATCAAGTCCAGCAAACCTACCCCTTCGAATAGCCATTGCCGGCACTATAAAGTTTTTGGGAAAAAAACTTTGTTGTAACGTGGGGTCGCAAGATTATAGAGAAGTCATTCCCAAAGATCGACCTTTTTTCACACGCAAATGACTAAAAAACCGCAGCCTGCATTACGCCAAATGGGGCTGTCGTAAGTACTCTTCGCTTTGCATTTCCTGCAAACGGGACAGACAGCGCTGATATTCAAATTTCAGGTGTTCTCCCTGATAAATCTCAAACATGGATGCCTGCGCAGAAATAATCAATTTGATACGACGCTCGTAGCACTCATCTACCAGCGCCAGAAAACGACGAGCGGTGTTTTCTTCCTTCGTTTCCATCACTGTCACATTGTGCAACAGCATCGTGTGGTAGAGACGCGAAAGCGCGATGTAATCATTCTGGCTACGCGCTTCAGTACACAGCGTGTGGAAATCAACCGCCAGCACGCCCTCACTCACACCGAGTGTCGCCAACGGGCGATGATTGACTTCCAGCACCGGCCCCGGCGTCTGCCACTGTTTGCCTGTCAGGCGAGTAAACATCTGCTGCATCGCGGCATCCGTCTTTTCATCCAGCGGAGAAAGGTAAAGGTGTGCCTGCGTCAGCGTGCGCAGACGATAATCGATACCCGCATCAACATTACGCACTTCACAGTGCTGTTTAATCAGCTCAATCGCTGGAAGAAAACGTGCACGTTGTAATCCATTGCGGTAGAGATCGTCCGGCGGAATATTTGATGTCGCCACCAGCGCAATGCCGCGGGCAAACAGCGCACGCAGCAGTTCGGCCAGCAGCATCGCATCGGTAATATCAGAGACGAAGAATTCATCGAAACACAGCACGTCGGTTTCAGCTTTAAAACCGTCGGCCACTTTTTCCAGCGGATTTTCCTGCCCCTGAAACTGGTTCAGTTCTTCATGCACACGCAGCATAAAACGATGAAAATGCAGGCGCATCTTGCGCTCAGCAGGCAGGCTGTGAAAAAACATATCCATCAGCCAGGTTTTACCGCGCCCGACGCCGCCCCACATGTACAGCCCTTGAACTGGCGCAGATTCGCGTTTCTCATTCAGCCCCAGCCAGCTACGCCATTTCCCCACGCGGCCGGATGCCCCCGAATTGTCAGCAGCAGCACGAGCGCATAACGCCTGATGTATCGCGTCCAGGCGCATAACCGTCTGCCGTTGCACGTCATCCGGTTGATATTCACCGGCGGAAAGCGCCTGCTGATAACGTGCCAAGGGTGTTGTTTGCTGCCGTGTTGTCTGTGGAGTAGCCATCGCAATCCCTGAGAAAAAAGTTAGTCGTGTTTTGCTGTGTGTTGCCGTCGATTTAAGCCGTAATCGTCGCAGTTAACAACCTTGATGTCTGCGGTGGCTCAACATTCCCTTCAGTCATCGAGTATCAGGATTCCACTCAGGCAAGGTTAACGGTTATAGTGACTATTATTAAGTGAAAAACCCTACGGGACAACGACGTCAAAATAGGAGCTATTATGACTTGGGAGTATGCGCTGATAGGTTTAGTAGTCGGTATTATTATTGGTGCTGTAGCCATGCGCTTTGGTAACCGTAAGCTGCGGCAACAGCAGGTCTTGCAGAATGAGCTGGAGAAAAGCAAAACCGAACTGGAAGACTATCGTCAGGAACTGGTTGGTCACTTCGCTCGCAGTGCGGAGCTATTGGATAACATGGCGGATGATTATCGTCAGCTTTATCAGCACATGGCGAAAAGCTCCAATAACCTGTTACCTAACGTTCCGGGCCAGGATAATCCGTTTAAATATCGTCTGACCGAATCCGAAGCGGATAACGATCAGGCTCCGGTGAACATGCCACCGCGTGATTATTCCGACGGTGCATCAGGCCTGCTGCGGGGCGAACGCCCGATTCGCAAATAATTCTGCCTCTTCCAGCGTGAGGCTTTCTGGCCTCACGTTTTCCCTTCCTATGCTCTACGCTTAAAGCGCTTGTCCGTTTAAGACGCGCACCGTAGGCTGCCATCGTTCGATAACACCACCGTTCGGTAACACGTTGTATAAAAGCGATAGTTACAATCTGCTGACGAAACAGCAGTGAACTTTACACATTGATCGCCAGTCTGACTCTTCACCGTGTCTTTAAGTTTATATATCATCGTTTTATTCATCCGCAGGCCGTGAGAGAGTTAATAACAATGAAAAAAACATCATTATTATTTAGTGCACTGGCAATGAGTATAGGTTTGACCCTGTCCACGCTTCCCGCAGCGCATGCTGCGCTGCCTGCCGTGGTACAAGGGCAACAGACGCCAAGCCTGGCCCCGATGCTGGAAAAAGTTTTGCCAGCCGTTGTCAGCGTGCATGTTGAAGGTACACAGGTGCAGCGTCAGCGCGTACCGGAAGAGTTCAAGTTCTTCTTTGGCCCGAACTTCCCAACGGACAAGCAAAGCTCTCGTCCGTTTGAAGGGCTGGGCTCTGGCGTCATTATTGATGCCGCAAAAGGTTACGTGCTCACTAATAATCACGTCATCAATAACGCCGACAAAATTCGCGTCCAGCTTAATGATGGGCGCGAGTATGAAGCGAAACTGATTGGTCGCGACGAGCAAACCGATATCGCCCTGCTACAGCTGAATGACGCCAAGAATCTGGTCGCGGTGAAAATGGCTGACTCCGATCAACTTCGCGTCGGTGATTTCGCCGTTGCCGTGGGTAACCCATTTGGCCTTGGTCAAACAGCGACCTCCGGCATCATCTCTGCACTGGGGCGTAGCGGGCTGAATCTGGAAGGGTTGGAAAACTTCATCCAGACCGATGCGTCTATCAACCGTGGTAACTCCGGCGGTGCGTTGGTTAACCTCAATGGTGAGCTGATCGGTATTAACACGGCGATTTTGGCGCCGGGCGGCGGGAACATCGGTATCGGTTTCGCTATCCCCAGCAACATGGCTCAGAATCTGGCACAGCAGTTGGTTGAATTTGGCGAGGTCAAACGCGGGCTGCTGGGTATTAAAGGCAGCGAAATGACGTCTGAGATGGCGAAAGCCTTCAACGTCGATGCACAACGTGGTGCCTTCGTCAGCGAAGTCTTACCGAAATCTGCCGCCGCGAAAGCCGGTATCAAGGCAGGCGACGTGTTGACGACGCTGGATGGTAAACCGATCAGCAGCTTTGCGGAATTGCGGGCGAAAGTCGGCACCACTGCGCCAGGCAAGACCGTGAAAATCGGCCTGCTGCGTGATGGCAAACCGCAGGAAGTGTCCGTCGTGTTGGATAACAGCTCATCGGCATCAACCAGCGCCGAAACGCTTTCACCGTCATTGCAGGGTGCTTCCCTGACCAATGGTCAATTGAAAGACGGCAGCAAGGGCGTGCAGATTGATAACGTCGCTAAAGACACACCTGCGGCGCAGGTTGGCCTGCAAAAAGGCGATATCATTATCGGCGTAAACCGTGAGCGTATTGAAAACATCACGCAGTTGCGCAAGCTGCTGGAAGCGAAGCCTTCCGTTCTGGCCTTGAATATCGTTCGGGGCGAAGAAACGATTTATCTGCTGTTACGTTAATCACCTGTCGTCTTTTTCGGCAGTTTAACCTCGCTGATGTTAAAAAATTTCCGGGAGAAATTTTTAACGTTGTACCAGCAACGGCCCGTAAGGGTGGCGGCCAAGGATGGCACGCCATAAAAAATCGGATACCGAGTCATGCGGTGTCCGAACTTCTCGTGATATCCTCCCCCTACCTCCTTTTTCCACAGTAAATCACGGCCATGCTTGCTAAGTTATTACGTTCAGCACTATTTGGTGCCCTCGTCGCCGGTATTATTCTGGCCGTACTCCCCTTTATCGGGTCTGGTTCGTCGTTTCTGAAAAGTAGTGACAGACTGACTGATGGTTCGCCTGTCAGCTATCATCAGGGAGTGAGCCGTGCGGCGCCTGCTGTGGTTAACATTTACAACCGGGTTGCCAATCAAGAAAAACCCAGTGAAGTCGCTATTCACCCTCTGGGGTCTGGCGTTATCATGAATGAAAAAGGGTATATTTTAACCAACAAGCACGTGATTAATAACGTGCAGCAGATCCAGATAGAACTGTCAGACGGCAGACTGTACGAAGCCCGCGTGATCGGTTCCGATTCCCTGACCGACCTGGCTGTGTTGCAAATTGATGGTGTCAATCTGCCCGTTATTCCGATAAATGCCGACCGTCTCCCGCACGTTGGTGATGTCGTGATGGCGATCGGCAACCCTTATAATCTGGGGCAAACTGTCACGCAGGGTGTCATCAGCGCCACTGGCCGCGTCAGCCTCAGCGCTTATGGTCAGCAACGAAGCCAGGTTGGACGTCAAAACTTGCTGCAAACCGATGCGTCCATTAACCACGGCAACTCCGGCGGCGCGCTGGTCAACACGCTCGGTGAACTGGTCGGTATTAATACCCTCTCTTTTGATAAAAGCAGCAACGGCGAAACGCCGGAAGGCATTAGCTTCGCGATTCCCGTCACGCTGGCGACCAAGGTGATGGGCAAGCTCATCCGCGATGGTCGCGTAGTGCGTGGCTATATTGGCGTCAACGGTGTGCAGCTCGAAAACTTTGAGAACAGTACGTCGACCAACAGCCGTAATGCACAAGGGCGATTAACCGGTATTCTCGTGCAGACTATCGACCCAGGCGGGCCAGCAGATAAAGCGGGGATCCGTATCGAAGACGTCATCGTGAGCGTGAACAATAAGCCTGCACGTTCGATTATTGAAACCATGGAACAAGTTTCAGAAATACGCCCTGGAACTGTCATTCCGGTCACCATTGAGCGCGATGCTAAGCAAATCACGCTACAAATGACGATTCAGGAATTTCCCACCCAATAGCGGTATCCAAGGCGAGTTGATAAAACACTATTAGTAGGTAAATAAGCAGTAGGTAAATAAGAAACCGGGTGGGAACCCACCCGGCTGAAAACAGCATTTGAAGATTAAACGACAGAAACGCTTATTCGTGTTCTTTAACGCGCTCGATGTTTGCACCTAACGCACGCAGCTTATCTTCGATGCGGTCATAGCCACGATCGATGTGATAAATACGATCCACTGTCGTCACACCTTCCGCGATACAACCGGCTAATACCAGACTGGCTGACGCACGTAGGTCAGTCGCCATTACCTGCGCACCAGACAGCTTATCAACGCCGTGACAAATCACCGTATTGCTCTCAATTTCCGCCTGTGCGCCCATACGGATAAGCTCAGGTACATGCATGAAGCGGTTTTCGAAGATGGTTTCGGTAATCACGCCCGTTCCTTCCGCAACCAGATTCAGCAGGCTGAACTGCGCCTGCATATCGGTCGGGAAACCCGGATGCGGCGACGTGCGAACAGTAACCGCTTTCGGGCGTTTGCCGTGCATATCCAGACTGATCCAGTCTTCGCCGATTTCAATCTCCGCCCCCGCTTCGCGCAGCTTCACCAATACCGCATCCAGCGTGTCAGGGCGGGTATTGCGACAGATAATCTGACCGCGGGATACCGCAGCCGCGACCAGAAATGTCCCGGTTTCAATGCGGTCAGGCACCACGCGGTATACACCGCCGCCCAAACGCGCAACACCTTCAATGGTGATTTTATCGCTGCCTGCGCCGCTGATTTTCGCACCCAGCGTATTCAGGAAGTTTGCCGTATCGACAATCTCCGGCTCACGCGCGGCGTTCTCAATAATCGTAGTCCCTTCCGCCAGCGTCGCTGCGCTCATGATGGTGACCGTGGCGCCCACGCTCACTTTGTCCATCACGATGTGTGCGCCTTTCAGACGACCATCAACCGTCGCTTTTACATAGCCTTCTTCCAGCACGATCTGCGCACCAAGCTGCTCAAGGCCGTAAATGTGCAAATCTACCGGGCGGGCACCAATCGCACAGCCACCGGGCAGCGATACCTGACCTTGACCAAAACGTGCCACCAGCGGCCCCAGAGCCCAGATGGATGCGCGCATGGTTTTCACCAGATCGTACGGCGCACAAAATACGTTTACCTCGCTGGCATCCACATGGACGGAGCCATTACGCTCAACGCGCGCACCCAACTGACCAAGCAGCTTCATGGTGGTATCAATGTCGCGCAGTTTCGGTACGTTTTGAATCTCTACCGGTTCTTCTGCGAGCAACGCAGCGAACAGGATGGGCAACGCAGCATTCTTGGCGCCGGAAATGGTCACTTCCCCCGCTAAGCGGGTTGGGCCCTGAACACGAAATTTATCCATAGTCTTTGTATCTCGATGTCTTAATTCACTATTTCATCACACTGATACAGGCGATTTCTCTCTGCTCACACACGGAGAGTATTTAGAAGCCGTTCAGTTTACGGTCGCGTTGCCACTCTTCCGGCGTATAGGCCTTGATTGACAGTGCATGAATACGGTTATCCGCGATGTACTCCATCAGCGGCGCATAAACAGCCTGCTGTTTTTTTACTCGGCTCATTCCAGCAAAAAGTCCGCCCACCACGATGACCTGAAAATGGCTGCCATCACCAGAAACATGGGCTTCTTCCAGTGCTAATGCGTTCATCAGCACGTCTTTAATTTCGTTATTTTCCATCGCTCTCGATTTCTATGTCAGGGGGAGATGATTTACAGGGAGGTATCTTAGATGAATATGGCGCTATCTTAAACAAAGAATGCGCCGATGCCTGAAGGGGAAATCAGGCATCGGCGTGACAGGTTAAGACACAGGGATGATTTCATTCAGGTTATAGAGCGCAATGAGCGTTTTTAGCCGATCGCTGGCACCGACAATCGTTATCTCACTACCTGAAGATGGCTGCTGATAAACGTGCATCAGCAATGCCAACCCGGCAGAATCAACGCGGTTTAACCCCGACACATCCAACACGGTTTTACCCGCGAGCAACGCTTCACGCTGCTGCCAGAACGGTAACAGCGTTTCACGATCCAGATCGCCCGTTAACGCCAACGTGGAATCCTGCGCCTGCCAGTTCAATGCGTTCGCCATGTTCATACCCAAATTACTTTTTCTGATCCAACGTGATGGTCTGCTTCGCTGAGGATTCCAGCTGTTGAGTCAGGCCATCAACGCCTTTCTGACGTAGAATGGTCGCCCACTCGTTTTGCTTCGTGGTGATCATACTGACGCCTTCGGCAATCATGTCATACGCCTGCCAGTTACCCGTTTTGCTGTTCTTACGCCATTGGAAATCCAGACGTACGGGAGGGCGGCCACCGTTGTCAATGATGGTAACGCGAATGGAAACGATATCGGCATTGCCCAGCGGCTGTTCTGGCGCAATCTGGTAAGTCTGCCCGTTATACATCGCCAGGGCCTGACCGTAAGCCTGCTCCAGATAGGCTTCAAACGCTTTGAAGTAGGCATCACGTTGTGCCGGTGTCGCATCTTTGTAGTAGCGACCCAGAACCAGCGCGCCGGCGTATCTCACCTGTACATACGGCAGCAGTTCTTCACGTACGACAGTACGCAAATAGTCGGGGCTTTGTTTGATTTTTGGTTGCTCGTTCTTTAAACGATCAAAGGTTTTTTCCGCCGCTTCATTCATTAAACGATAAGGGTTCGTTTGATCCGCCGCGTTGGCTAATGGCGCAACCACCAGTAAAGCCACCATCAGTAAACGTTTAAACATGCAGATATCCTCTTATGGATGTGAAGGAACAGGTTCGTTGTTGTGCTCAGGGGTTGCCGCAGGATCGGCACCCGGCTCCGTACCCGCTTGACCGGCATTATCTTCGCTATTGCTGCCGCTCTTATATAGGAATTGACCGATGAGATCTTCAAGCACCATCGCTGACTTGGTGTCCTGAATCACACCACCGTCTTTCAGGATCGCGGTGCCCATTTCTTCATCCTCAAACCCAATGTTCAGCGCCAGATACTGTTCGCCCAGCAAACCAGAGGTACGAATAGCCAGAGAGCTGGTATCAGGAATATGATCGTAGCGCTGCTGAATATCCATCGCTACGCGCGGCAGATACGTTTTCTCGTCCAGCGAAATATCCGCCACGCGGCCAATGACCACGCCGCCAATGCGGATCGGAGAACGCGCTTTCAGCCCGCCAATGTTGTCAAACGTCGCGTACAGACGGTACGTCGGCTCACTACCGATCGATTTGAGATCGGCCACTTTCAGACATAAAAAGAGGATGGCAGCCAGCGCGATCAACATAAACACACCAACCCAGACTTCAGTTTTCTTTGTTTGCATCGACTCAGTTCCCAAACATCAGTGCTGTCAGCACAAAATCCAATCCCAGTACCGCTAACGACGAGTGCACGACAGTTCGGGTCGTTGCACGGCTAATCCCTTCAGACGTCGGGATCGCGTCATAGCCGTTAAACAGTGCAATCCAGGTAACAGTAATCGCAAATACGACACTTTTAATCACGCAGTTCAAGACATCCTGACGCCAGTCAACCGCGCCCTGCATAGCGGACCAGAAGAACCCGCTATCGATGCCTTTCCAGTCCACACCGACCAGCGCGCCCCCCCAAATGCCTACGGCGACAAAAATCACCGCCAGCAGCGGCATGCTGATGAGTCCCGCCCAAAAGCGTGGCGCCACAACGCGGCGTAGCGGATCAACCGCCATCATCTCCATGCTGGAGAGCTGTTCCGTTGCCTTCATCAGGCCGATTTCCGCCGTCAGCGCAGAACCGGCACGTCCGGCGAACAGCAGCGCCGTTACCACCGGACCGAGCTCACGCAGCAGCGACAGCGCCACCATCATGCCCAGACTGGCCTCGGCGCTGTAAGTCGTCAGAATGATAAAGCCCTGCAGCCCCAGCACCATACCGATGAACAGGCCGGAAACCATGATGATCAGCAGCGACTGCACACCCACGCTGTAAAGCTGCTTCACCAACAGCGGCCACTGTTTTCTGAATTCGGGTTTACCCACCAGCGCATTAAACAGCATCAGCCCGGCGCGCCCAAACGCCGCACTGGTGGAGATTCCCTGACGCCCAAGCGACGCCAACGTCCGTAATAACATGACTGCGTTAACCCCCTGAACCTAGCAGCGACGTTTTATAGTCGCCCGCCGGAAAACGGAAAGGCACTGGCCCGTCAGCGATACCGTCCAAGAACTGACGAACCTGCGGATCATTGTTCGCCCGCAATTCATCTGCCGTTCCTTCTGCTACCACCCGTTTGTCGGCCACGATATACGCGTAATCGGCGATGCTCATCACCTCTGGTACATCGTGAGAAACCACAACGCAGGTCACGCCCAATGCATGGTTCAACTCATCGATGAGCTTCACCAGTGTCCCCAGCGTGATCGGGTCCTGCCCGACAAAAGGCTCATCAAACATAATCAACTGCGGGTCGAGCGCAATGGCTCTCGCCAGCGCCGTGCGCCGCGCCATACCGCCGGACAGTTCCGCAGGCATCAGTTCCGATGCACCGCGTAGCCCCACCGCTTCCAGCTTCATCATCACGATGCTGCGCAGCAGCGATTCCGGCAGCTTAGTATGTTCACGCAGCGGCCAGGCGACATTATCAAACACGTTCAAATCGGTGAATAACGCCCCGGACTGAAACAACATGCTCATTTTCTTGCGCGCGTTGTACAGTTCGCTGCGCGACAGCGTCGGAATATTCTCGCCATCAAACCAGATGTCGCCGCTGTCCGGCTGTAGCTGCCCGCCAATCAGGCGCAACAGCGTGGTTTTACCAATGCCGGAAGGCCCCATGATCGCGGTGACCTTGCCTTTAGGCACATTCAGCGTGATGTCCGTAAAGATCTCTCGCTCTCCGCGCCGAAAGCTAAGACCACGGATCTCAACCAGATTAGTTGCCTCATGGTGCATTATTTCCATTCCTTACCAATCAGTACGCCAGTCAGTACGCTTATGTAGCGTCTTTCACTCCAGCCTAACGGCTGACTATCATCAAGGTGCGAGTTTTACAAAAACTTACCGTAAGTTCTTGTCCAAAATGGCGGCATAAACCGTTACCTGGTTTTACTTATCGCGACAGGTTTTACTTTTTCGCCTAGCACCGTCAGAATTAGCATTCATCACAGAAAAATGCTTTTTGTGCGAAATTCGTCCAGAAATGCTGACTTATTCGACAACAAGCCAGTGATTATATCCTATTAAAGGACGCTGCATGCTTTTTGCAACACTACTCTTGCTCGTTGGTTTGCTACTACTGGTTTACGGTGCCGATCGTCTTGTCTATGGCGCCGCCGTGCTTGCGCGTTCTCTTGGCTTACCGCCTTTCATCATCGGTATCACCATTGTCGGCTTCGGCACCTCTCTACCCGAACTGATTGTTTCCGTTACCGCCGCCTTAAACGATCAGAACGATATGGCCGTCGGTAATGTTATCGGCTCTAATATCGCCAATATCTTACTCATTCTCGGCAGCGCGGCGCTCATTCGGCCGCTAACGGTACATTCAGCCATCCTGCGCCGGGAATTGCCGCTCATGTTGTCCGTCACTTTATTGTGTGGCGTTTTACTGCATGATAGCTACCTGAGCCGTGCCGACGGCATGATGCTGCTCTTTGCCGCCGTTTTGTGCCTGGTGTTGATACTTCGCATGGCGCAACAGGCGCAGCGGGAAGGCGGCGATAGCCTGACCCGGGAACAGTTGGCGGAACTGCCACAGGACGACAGCAGCCAGATGGTCGCCGTGCTGTGGCTGATACTCGGCATGATTATTTTACCCATGGCCGCCCGGATGGTGGTGGATAACGCCACCGTCATTGCACGCTACTTCGATGTCAGCGAATTGACCATTGGGCTGACGATATTGGCTATCGGCACCAGCCTGCCCGAGCTTGCTACCGCCATCGTCGGGACGTTGAAGAAAGAAGATGATATTGCGCTGGGCAACCTGATTGGCTCGAACATTTTTAATATCGCGATTGTGCTAGGCGTCCCCGCACTGCTCTCGCCGGGCGCACTGAACCCTCAGGTTTTTCAGCGCGACTATTGGGTCATGCTGGCGGCGAGCGTGCTGTTAACCGCACTGTGCCTCAGCAAAAAACGCCGTATAGGACAGGGCGCGGGCGCATTATTATGCTGCGCGTTTATCGCCTACCTGACGGTGTTGTTCTTTTTTTCATAAGAAACTGTTTTTCATAATTACGCTGTTCCGTTTTTCATCATAATCAGGACTATTGGTATGTCACAGTTTGAACAAGATGCTCGTCTAAAACAGCAGTCTGACCGTGCACTATCCGATCATGCAACACAAGCCGATCACGCACCACAAGCCGCTCATACGCGACAAAAGTCTCATGAACTACCAGCAGATTTCGACTTCCAGCAGGCGGGCAAACAGGTCATAAGCATCGAACGCGATGGGCTTGCGCAATTAGATCAGTACATTGATGATAATTTTACCCTCGCCTGTAAAAAGATATTCGATTGCCAGGGCAAAGTGGTGGTGATGGGAATGGGCAAATCCGGCCACATCGGCTGTAAGATGGCCGCGACCTTCGCCAGCACCGGTACGCCTGCTTTTTTTGTTCACCCGGGCGAAGCCAGCCACGGCGACCTCGGTATGGTAACGCCGCACGATATCGTGATCGCCATTTCCAACTCTGGCGAGTCCCATGAGATTCTGTCGCTGATTCCCGTCCTGAAACGTCAGAAAGTGTTCCTGATCTGCATGACCAGCGCGCCAGAAAGTACAATGGGTAAAGCGGCGGATATTCACCTGTGCGTGCACGTCCCGCAGGAAGCCTGCCCACTCGGCCTGGCACCCACTTCCAGCACGACCGCGACGCTGGTTATGGGGGATGCGCTAGCCGTGGCGTTGCTACAGGCGCGCGGCTTTACCGCCGAAGATTTTGCCCTTTCTCACCCTGGTGGCGCACTCGGCCGCAAACTTTTACTGCGCGTCAGCGATATCATGCACTCAGGCGACGAGATTCCGCACGTCCCACACGATGCTTCACTCCGTGATGCACTGGTGGAAATTACGCGCAAAAATCTGGGTATGACGGTAATCTGCGAGGCGGATATGAAAATTCAGGGCATCTTTACCGATGGTGACCTGCGCCGCATCTTCGACATGAATATTGACTTGAACAGCGCGCGCATTGCTGATGTGATGACCGCAGGCGGCATCCGGGTCGCACCGCAAACGCTGGCGGTGGATGCACTTAACCTGATGCAGTCACGCCACATCACCTCAGTGCTGGTAGCAGAAAACGATCGTCTGGTCGGGATCGTCCATATGCACGATATGCTGCGGGCTGGCGTGGTTTAAAAGAAAGGATAATTGTGAATGAGTGAAGTCAGGGCGCAAACCGATACCTGCTATGGGCCTGTCGATCAACAGGTACTGGATAAAGCCCGTGAAGTTCGCCTGTTAATCTGCGACGTTGACGGCGTGATGTCCGATGGTCTGATTTATATGGGTAACCACGGCGAAGAGCTGAAAGCCTTTAACGTCCGCGACGGCTATGGCATTCGCTGCTTGCTGACCTCTGACATTGAGGTTGCCATCATCACCGGACGCTCGGCAAAACTGCTGGAAGATCGGTGTAAAACACTGGGCATTAACCATCTTTATCAGGGGCAATCGGATAAGGTTTTGGCCTTCAACGATCTGTTGGATAAACTATCAGTAACGGCAAATCAGGTCGCGTATATCGGTGACGATATGATCGACTGGCCAGTGATGGCGCAGGTTGGGTTGAGCGTCGCTGTGGCTGACGCCCACCCGCTGTTGTTACCACGCGCAGATTATGTCACCCGCATTGCGGGAGGGCGTGGCGCAGTACGTGAGCTGTGTGATTTGATTCTGTTCTCGCAGGACAAGCTGGAGCATGCCAAAGGGTTGTCAATATGAGTAAAACCAAACGTTGGCTCACCGCTTTTCTGGCCCTGTTGGTGCTTATCCTTATCGGCTGGAATATTGCGGATGACAACACGGTAGCAGCACCGGATGCAAACGACCCTGCTGTGCCGGTTTATACCAGCGAAAAGACCAACACTCAGGTATACAGCCCTGCGGGTAAGCTGAGCTACCGACTGATTTCGGAAAAAGCGGAGTATTTCAACGACGAGCAGTTGAGTTGGTTTACCGCTCCCGTTGCCACGCTGTTCAACGAACAGGGGACGGCAACCTGGTCAGTACGCGCCGATCGCGCCAAACTGACAAAAGACAAGATGCTCTACCTGTACGGCCACGTCGAGGTGAATAGCCTGACGAACGACGCACAGCTTCAGCGCATCACAACAAATAATGCCCAGGTGAATCTGGTGACGCAGGACGTTTCATCCGATGATGAAGTCACCCTGTACGGGACCAGCTTTACCTCAAGCGGAATGAAAATGCGCGGAAATCTGCGTAACAAAACGGCCGAGTTGATCGAAAAGGTAAAAACCTCTTATGAAATCCAAAACCAATAATCCGATGCGTAACACCCTGATCGCCAGCTCGCTGTTCGCCGTCAGCGTTTCCGCCTTTGCCGTCACGGGCGATAGCAACCAACCTATTCGCATTGATTCAGCACAGCAGTCTCTGGACATGCAGGGCAACACGGTGACGTTCACCGGCAATGTTGTCGTGAAGCAAGGGACGATTGAAGTGAAAGCCGACAAAGTCGTCGTGACGCGTCCACAAGGCACGCAAGGCAGTGAAGTGGTGGAAGGTTACGGTAATCCTGTGACGTTCTATCAGATGCAGGACAACGGCAAACCGGTGAAAGGTCACGCGCAGAAAATCCGCTACGAGCTGGCCAAAGACTTTCTGGTGCTGACAGGCAATGCCTATCTGGAACAGCAGGACAGCAATGTCAAAGGCGATCGCATCACTTACCTGGTGAAACAGCAGCAGATGGAAGCGACCAGCGAAAAAGGAAAGCGCGTGACGACGGTGTTGGTTCCCTCTCAGCTTCAGGAGAAAGAGAACAAGAGCCAGCCTTCTCGTTCTCAACAATCGCAACCACGGGTCACTGAGTAAGTTATGGCAACATTAACCGCAGAAAATCTGGCCAAGGCGTACAAAGGCCGTAAGGTTGTCGAAAATGTCAGCCTGACCGTCAATTCAGGTGAAATCGTCGGCCTACTCGGGCCGAACGGTGCTGGCAAAACGACAACGTTCTACATGGTTGTGGGTATCGTCCCCCGTGATGAAGGGCGTATTGTCATTGACGACGACGACATCAGCCTGCTTCCTCTGCATGAACGTGCGCTGCGCGGCATCGGCTATCTGCCGCAGGAAGCCTCTATTTTTCGTCGCTTAAGCGTCTATGACAACCTGATGGCCGTGTTGCAGATCCGCAAAGATCTGACGGCCGAGCAGCAGGAAGATCGTGCCAATGAGCTAATGGAAGAATTCCATATTATTCATTTGCGCGATAGTCTGGGACAATCGCTGTCCGGTGGGGAAAGACGCCGCGTAGAGATTGCGCGTGCGCTGGCGGCGAATCCGAAGTTCATCCTGCTGGATGAACCGTTTGCGGGCGTAGACCCGATCTCCGTACTGGATATTAAAAAAATCATTGAGCATCTGCGTGACAGCGGACTTGGCGTGTTGATTACCGATCATAACGTCCGCGAAACGCTTGATGTCTGTGAACGAGCCTATATCGTGAGTCAGGGCAACCTGATCGCCCACGGTTCACCGACCGATATTCTGGCCGATGAACAGGTGAAGCGCGTCTATCTGGGCGAAGGCTTCCGACTCTGATAGGGTAATATTTTATCTTTGCAGTACTTATGGGACGTTAGCGCGATTTATGAAGCAAGGTTTGCAACTCAGGCTTAGCCAGCAACTGGCCATGACCCCACAGCTCCAACAGGCCATCCGCCTGTTGCAACTGTCCACGCTTGAATTGCAACAGGAAATTCAGCAGGCGCTGGAAAGCAATCCGTTGCTCGAACAAACGGATCAGCACGACGAAATCGAGTCATTCGAAAAGGCAGACAGCGATTCACTAGATACCGGTGAAGCGCTTGAACAAAGGGACATGCCGGAAGAATTGCCGCTCGACGCGACCTGGGATGAGATCTACTCCGCAGGCACGCCGTCGGGCACCGGCACCGATTATCGCGATGAAGAACTGCCTATTTATCAAGGCGAAACCACGCAAACGCTTCAGGATTACCTGATGTGGCAGGTTGAGCTGACACCGTTTTCAGACACCGACGCAGCTATCGCGACCTCTATCGTCGATGCCGTGGACAACACCGGCTACCTGACCGTGCCGCTAGAGGACATTCTTGACAGCATCGGCGACGACGATGTGACGTTGGAAGAAGTCGAAGCCGTACTTAAACGCGTGCAGCGCTTTGATCCTGTTGGCGTCGCCGCCCGCGATCTGCGCGATTGTTTGCTGGTGCAGCTTTCCCAGTTTGCTGACAGCACACCGCGTCTGGTCGAAGCCCGCCTGATCGTCAGCGATCATCTCGATCTGTTGGCCAATCATGATTTCCGTAGCCTGATCCGCGTCACGCGCCTGAAAGAAGACGTGCTGAAAGAAGCGCTGGCGCTGATCCAATCACTCGATCCACGGCCAGGGCAGTCGATCAACACCGGCGAATCCGAATACGTGATCCCTGACGTGCTGGTACGCAAAGTTCAAGGCATCTGGGCCGTTGAACTGAACACCGACAGCATTCCCCGCCTGCAGATTAACCAGCAGTATGCGGCGCTGGGCAACAGCGCACGCAACGACAGTGACGGGCAATTTATCCGCAGTAATCTGCAAGAGGCGCGCTGGCTCATCAAGAGTCTGGAAAGTCGTAATGACACGCTGCTGAAAGTGACCCGCTGCATCGTCGAACAGCAGCAGGATTTCTTCGAGCAGGGTGAAGAATTCATGAAGCCCATGGTACTGGCAGATATCGCCCAGGCGGTGGATATGCATGAATCCACCATCTCACGCGTGACGACACAGAAATTCCTGCACAGCCCGCGCGGCATTTTTGAACTAAAATATTTCTTCTCCAGCCATGTGAATACCGATAGCGGCGGAGAAGCCTCGTCAACGGCAATTCGCGCGCTGGTCAAGAAGCTTATTGCGGCGGAAAACCCCGTCAAACCACTAAGCGACAGCAAGCTTACGGCGCTGCTCTCCGATCAGGGCATCATCGTGGCGCGTCGTACCGTGGCAAAATACCGAGAGTCTTTATCTATCCCACCATCAAATCAGCGTAAACAACTGATTTGATCTCAACAGAGAAGGAAGACACTATGCAGCTCAACATTACCGGACACCACATCGAGATCACTGAACCGCTGCGTGATTTTGTGAATGGCAAGTTTGCCAAATTAGAGCAGTATTTTGACCGGATTAATCAGGTCAATGTGGTATTGAGAGTGGAAAAAGTTCAGCAAATTGCCGAGGCCACGCTCCACGTTAATGGTGGCGAGCTGCATGCAACCTCAGAAGCGGAAGATATGTACGCCGCGATAGATTTATTGATTGATAAGCTGGCAAGACAGCTCAATAAGCATAAAGATAAACTCAAGCAGCACTAATTTTCTCCTTTGCCGTTTGGCACAGGAACAAACTCGACCCATCCATCGGATGGGTCGGGATCACCAGAAGTGAAAGCGTCGTTAAGTGAAAATAAAATGAACCACGATCCCGTATTGCAACTCAGCACCGTATTACGTCCTGAGTGCACCCGAAGCACCGTCCATTGCCAGAGTAAGAAACGGGCATTGGAAATTATCAGTGAGCTGGCCGCCAGACAGCTTAACATTCCTTCGCAGATTATCTTTGATGCCATCCTGACCCGGGAGCGGATGGGCAGCACAGGAATCGGCGGCGGCATTGCCATTCCTCACGGCAAGCTGGAGGACGATAATGCGCTGGGCGCCATCGGTGTTTTCATCCAGTTAGAGCAACCGATCGCTTTCGATGCTATTGATAATCAGGCTGTTGATCTGCTTTTTGCCTTGCTGGTTCCGGCGGAACAATGTAAAACCCATTTGCATACCCTGTCGCTTGTTGCCAAGCGGCTGGCGGATAAAACGGTTTGCCGACGCCTGCGTGCGGCGCAAAGCGATGAAGAGCTGTACCAGATTATGACGGAAGCTGGTTAAGCCGGACGATCGTCATGCTCACGATGGCAGGAGATTCGCGTCACGTTCAGAGAATGCTTGCAATCCGTGCGCGAAGCCGTCATTTTTTTAGCTATACATCACTTTATAAAAACAGTGGCAATGAGAATTCGCCATCACGTTGCCAGAGGGGAGTCGTCAGATGGTGCTGATGATTGTCAGTGGTCGCTCAGGTTCAGGGAAATCTGTCGCCCTGCGCGCACTGGAAGATATGGGGTTCTACTGCGTAGATAACCTGCCTGTGGTTTTACTGCCAGAGCTGGCTAATACGCTTGCGGCACGTAATATTTCCGCAGCAGTCAGCATTGACGTGCGCAATATGCCGGAATCGCCAGAGATCTTCGAGCATGCCATGGAGCAACTGCCACCCAGCTTCTCGCCTCAATTGCTGTTTCTGGATGCCGATCGCAATACGTTGATCCGCCGCTATAGCGATACCCGTCGCCTGCATCCGCTCTCCAGCAAGAATCTGTCGCTGGAAAGCGCCATTGATGAAGAAAGCGATCTGCTGGAGCCACTGCGTTCACGCGCCGACCTGATTATCGATACCTCCGAGATGTCGGTACATGAGCTGGCCGAGATGCTGCGTACTCGTCTGCTCGGCAAGCGGGAGCGTGAGCTTACGATGGTGTTCGAATCGTTCGGCTTCAAGCACGGCATCCCCATCGATGCGGATTACGTCTTTGACGTACGTTTCCTGCCGAACCCGCACTGGGATCCAAAACTGCGCCCGATGACCGGTCTGGATAAGCCCGTTGCGTCCTTCCTCGACAGGCATACCGAAGTTCACAATTTCATCTACCAGACCCGCAGCTATCTGGAACTGTGGCTGCCGATGCTGGAAACCAATAACCGCAGCTATCTGACTGTCGCTATTGGCTGTACCGGCGGTAAACACCGTTCCGTCTACGTCGCCGAGCAGTTGGCAGACTACTTCCGTTCACGCGGTAAGAACGTCCAGTCGCGCCACCGTACGCTGGAAAAGCGTAAACCCTCGTAATCATCGGCAACCCAATACAGCCAGGTAACCCATGACAGTCCGGCAAACGGTTGAAATCAAAAACAAGCTGGGTATGCACGCTCGCCCAGCCATGAAGCTGTTCGAACTGGTGCAGAGCTTTGATGCAGAAGTGATACTGCGCAATGACAGCGGCACCGAAGCCGAAGCCAGCAGCGTGATTGCCATGCTGATGCTGGACTCCGCCAAAGGGCGCCTCATCGAAGTAGAAGCCACTGGCCCAGATGAAGAACAGGCACTTGCCGCCGTCATCGGGCTGTTCGAAGCCGGGTTCGACGAAGACTAGCGATTTTCTTAGCAGGGTATAAATAATTCGAGTTGCGTGACAAAACGTTAGCGTTTTGAACAACGCTCAGCGTTGACCCTTTAGGGCGAGGCCCACGACGGACCGAGTATTTAAGGGAAGCCAACGCACAAGCAGCTTGAAGTATGACGGGTATCTGCCAGCCTTCGTGACAAGGATCGCTTCACTTTCTCTTCCGAACCTCCTACTATCTACCTACATAAATCATAATATTTTCTTATACCCCTGCTCCTTTGGGCGCGGGGGTTATTTTTATATCATCTGAAAATACCAACTGGAGAGGAGTATGACGAAACCTAACCTGACAATCAGTGAATTGGATGCAGAACGTCTGGATATGTTATTGGAGCAGCCCGCCTTTGCGGACAGCGATATCGCACAGGCGTTGAATGAGGAGCTGGATCGGGCGGAAATTCTGCCTTCAGCCTCGATTCCCTCACATGTCGTCACCATGAATAGTCGGGTGCGTTTCCGCGATCTGAATACCAACGAAGAGCACATCCGCACGCTGGTTTATCCAGCCGCGGTGAAGGACAGCCAAGAACCGCTGTCGGTGATGGCTCCGCTGGGCGCGGCACTATTGGGAATGCATGTGGGAAATTCGATCACCTGGCAGTTGCCAAACGGTGAAGAAACGCGAATTGAAGTACTAGAACTACTCTATCAGCCTGAAGCCGCAGGCGAGTACCACCGCTAAAGCCGCGGGGTACGATGCCCACTATCGGCATAGAGTAACAGCCGTCGGACACTGCCGACGGCGACGGTTACTCAACGAAAAACCGATTTATTCCCCAGCGATCTTCATATCAGGCAACAGCACGGAACCACACTGGATATTGCTTCGGGTTTCGATATCATTCCCCACCGTCACAATATTGCGCAGCATGTCTTTCAGGTTACCCGCGATCGTAATCTCACTAACCGGATACTGAATTTCGCCGTTTTCGACCCAGAAGCCGGATGCCCCGCGGGAATAATCCCCCGTCACACCGCTCACACCCTGCCCCATCAGCTCGGTCACCAGCAGGCCTTTGCCCATCTGTTTCAGCATGCCGTTGAAATCCAGGCCTTGTCCGGCAATCCGCCAGTTATGAATACCACCCGCATGACCGGTGCTCTTCATCCCCAATTTACGTGCGGAGTAGCTCGTCATCAGCCAGGTCTGCAACACGCCCGCCTTCACAATTTCGCGCGCCTGCGTCCGCACGCCTTCGCTGTCGAACGGCGTAGAAGCCAGCCCTTTGAGCAAATGCGGCTGTTCCTCAATCGTCAGCCACTCTGGCAGAATCTGCTGACCCAGTTTGTCCAGCAGGAAGGTCGATTTACGGTAAACGCTACCGCCGCTGATCGCGCCAACCAAATGGCCAAACAGGCCTGTCGCCACTTCGGCAGAGAACATCACGGGAGCCTGCATCGTGGGCAGTTTACGCGGTGACAGACGGGATAATGTGCGGCGCGCGCACTCTTCGCCCACCCATTCAGGGCTAAGCAAATCATCCAGCGCACGGCCAACGGTATAGGCATAATCCCGCTCCATATCGCCATTCACTTCGGCAATCACACAGCTGGACATGGAATGACGGCTGGAGCAGTAGCTTTTCAGCAAGCCATGGCTATTGCCGAACACCTTAACGCCATAATGACTGTTAAAACTGCCGCCTTCGGTGTTGGTGATACGCTTGTCAGCCTGTAATGCGGCCTGTTCTGCGCGAGCGGCTAACTCAATGCCGCGATCCGCATCCAACTCGGTCGGATGGAACAGATCCAGATCCGGCGCGTCAAACGCCAGAAGATCGCGATCCGCCGGGCCAGCAAACGGATCGACAGAGGTATAGCGCGCAATATCCAGCGCGGCTTGTACGGTGCGCGCTATCGCATCCGGGCTGAGATCGGTAGACGATGCGCTGCCTTTACGCTGTTGATGATAAACTGTGATGCCCAGCGCACCATCGCTATTGAATTCAACATTTTCAACGTCACCATAGCGGGTACTGACGCTAATGCCTGTCGTTTTTGTCACCGCGACTTCTGCCGCATCAGAACCGGCACGCGCCAGTTCCAGCGCCTGAGCAACCGCGAGCTCCAGCGCTTTACGCTGCTCTGCAACCTGAGTAGTTATCGTCATTGTTCTGCCATAATGAGTGGAAGAAAGCTCACCATCATCATCCCCGCAACGAGCACAAAAGGGGCGTATACTCTCTATACTTCACACAGCCAACACGTAGGTAACGTGAAGAATGAGGAGCATAAAATGGTGTAGCATGATGCTTTCTAGTCTAACAGGATCTACGGACAATTTCGCACAAAGCCCAAACCTGTTAGTATCAGCCTCTTTTTTTCTGGTGGGCACGCTGTTCACCATCCCGGAGCCGCTACGCGTAGCGTTAGACATTGCTCCTGGACACTTTTTAGGAGCCAACCATGAAGCAAAAGTACGAAGACTGGCTGAATGACGTCCCAGATAACCAAGAAGACGACGAAGATGATGAAATTATCTGGGTCAGCAAAAGTGAAATAAAGCGCGATGCCGAAGCGCTGAAAGATCTCGGCGCGGAACTGGTCGATCTGGGCAAAAACGCGCTGGAGAAGATCCCGTTGGATGACGATCTGCGTGCGGCGGTGGAACTGGCACAGCGGATCAAGAAAGAAGGCCGTCGCCGTCAGCTACAGCTGATTGGTAAAATGCTGCGCGCCCGCGATCCCGAGCCGATCCAAACCGCGCTGGATAAACTGAACAACCGCCATAATCAGCAGGTGGCGTTATTCCACAAGCTGGAGCAGTTGCGTGACCGTCTGATTGAAGAGGGTGACGACGTGGTCCCCGATATTCTGGCGCTGTATCCCCATGCTGACCGTCAGCAGCTGCGTTCTCTGGTGCGTAATGCCCAGAAAGAGAAAGCGGCAAACAAGCCACCGAAATCTGCCCGCCAGATCTTCCAATATCTGCGCGAACTGGCTGAAACCACAGACTAACGGCTAACGTGGGATGAGCTGAATGACTCATCCCGTGCTTTATTAATACTCGCAATGAGAGATATTTTGGCTTTCTTGCACCATCGGGTAATTTCTTGACAGGACAGAATTCGGTTCGTATTCTGTCCAAAAGCCACATTATGTACAAAAAGAAACCAAGGAATTATCATGTCCCTTGCCGAGCAAATCAAACCTATCACCTACCTAAAATCCAGTGCAGCGGAGATCGTCAAGGAGTTCGCTGTCAACCCCGAACCCATTATTATCACCCAAAATGGTGAAGCTAAAATGGTGGTTATGGACATCACGGAATATGAAAAACAACAAGAAACATTTGCTTTGCTGAAGCTGTTAGCGTTGGGGAGAAAAGCGTTTACGGAAGGTAAATATTCCGATGCGGAATCTTTTTTGGATGAAATGGACGACTGATGGTGATGAGAAACATTGTCATCCTTGACAGTGCCAAGGAAGAACTCAAAGACATTAAGCAGTATGTCAGAGCAAAATTTGGCGATTCTGTATGGAACACGATCAATGCAGAATACAAAGCAGCCATCCAGCGCATTAAGCAAACTCCTCAAAGTGGCAGCTATATTGACGAACTGAAAGAACTTGGCGTCACAAACGTCAAATACATACTGGTCAGACAAACAAGAGTCGTGTACGAATTTGACGACAACATCGTTCTAATTCATCTGTTTATCAATACCAGAAGGGACTTCAGAACTCATCTATTCAAAAGGCTTTTAATTCAATAAATAACATTCCCCATTGAATAAAACTCGCCAGATAGATAGAACCCTGAGCATGCCGTATCCCCCCAACATTAGTTGCTCAGCGCGTGCTGGTAATCACGCAGGATCCCGGTCAATCGTCCCACCGGCACAGTGACGCTCGTGGGGAGTTGCTGTTCCGTCAGCATCTGCTGATAGCGTTCAAGCTCGCCTAACAGCTGCGTGAAATAGCGACTGCGCGTGGTGTCGCGTCGGGCCAAAATCACCTGCTCCGCCGTCGCCCGAATCTGGCGATGAAAGGCAGAGAGTGCCGCGTTTTGTGGAATATCCAGCGTTCTCAGACGCTGGTGCATGATGATCAGCCACAGTGCGAGACGATACTTGGCAATATCGTCAGGGAAGCGGTTCAGCAGCAGGAACAGCTGTTGATACAGCGCAGGCAGGTGGTTTTCCTTGCGCCGCGTCGTGTTGGTCGTCAGCGCTGAAACCGCGCCATACACAAAACGGTTCAGCAGCGTTCTCCCCGTATGCGCCTTGGTGTTATCTCGGATCAGCAGGATCACCATCAACGCCAGAAAACAGCCGATGATCTGCCCGATCGCACTGTCCAGAAATTGGCTGATGTGGAACGTCATCGGGTTGTCCAACACCAGGATATTGATCGTACTGGCTAATGCGCCCAGCGAACCAAGCCGACGCTTTTGTACTTCAAGCCCGAGGAAGAAAGCCATCGCTCCCAGGCTCAGGCACAGCAGCAGCATACTTTGCTGCGTTGACGGCATAATAAACATGAACATCAGCGCCCCCAGCGGCAGCGCGTAGATCGTCCCGAAAAGAAAATCCTTCGCCATCATCTGCGGATTCGGTAAGCGCATGGCAAGCGATGTCACCACCGCAATCATCACCATACACACGCTGCCAGAGGTCCAGCCGGTGCTCAGCCAGAACAGGCAGCCCAGCGCCGTCGCCACGCCGGTGCGTAAGCCGTTGATCATGGCATGATGGGTTTCGGCTGATGGCGCTTTAATTTCCACCTCGCTGTTCAGCACATCGGCTTCAATCGTCGTGATACGTCCGTTGGTCTGCACCCCTTTTGCCAACAGCAGATAGCGCGTCGCAGCCCCCGCCCAGCTAACCAGCGTAGGCGGCACATCGCGGCTATCAGCCGCAATCAGATGGCGCAATGCTTTCACACGGCAATGCACATCGCGAAATGACTCAACGGGCTGATCCAACACCAGTTTCAGGCTGCTTTTTACAGGGGTTGGAGCATCTTGCAAAACCAGGTAGGTTTCACACGCCTGGGTAATCATCGTGAGTGATTGCGTATGCAGCGACGTTAAGCGGCGATTACTGTTCTGCCAGCGCGAGGATTCCAGCATCAGGCTGCTATGCATGCCGTTTAGCGCGGTCGTTTTACGCACCAGCGCGTGCCATGCCGCATCGATGGCGTCTTTCTCCACCCCGTTCATGCTGAGTTGCAGTAGCCGGTATTGATCCACCAGCAGCTCACCCATGCTGCGGTCAACATCCTGTTTGATCGAACGCGGTGAGAACAGTAAATCCGCCAGAATGGCGCAGACGATACCCAGCACAATCTCGCTACAGCGCTCCACGGCAAACTGCGGCGTCAGCAGCGGCGTTCCCTGCGTCGACACAATAATAATCAACGCGGTATAGCCCGCTAGCCCGAACACATAGGCGTTTTCGACTTTAACCAGCGAGGAAACCCAGGTGCAGAGGCCAGCCCAAATACAGCACAGCATCAGCATCACCACCGGTGCGCGAACGGTGGCAATAATGATGATAAGTGCGCCGATACAGCCGATAAACGTGCCGACGACACGCAGCATGCCACGATGGCGAATGGCGCCAGAAAATGGCTCACCGCCTGCGGCAAATGCCGGACCGGCCGCGACAATCGCCGCTGTCAGCACCGACCAGCGCGGGGTCTCCAACTGGAGATGGAACCCCAAAAACAGGGACAGCACAATCGCAAAGCTCAGTTTGAAAGCAAAGCGCAAGCGCGCAAACTTCGGTGTCGTAAAGAACACGGGGCCTGTCAACGACGGCGTTTTCATCATCGCCTCACTTAACCAAACTCACGCAGGCGATACAGGAGACGGATAAGCGGCGACGGCTTTTTGTCATTGTTGACCTGTTCACCCGTGATCACCACGGTTGCCGTCGTGCCAGCCGGATAGAGGTCGCCCATTTGACGATCGAGGCGAATTTTTACCGGCACACGCTGCGCTAAACGCACCCACTCCAGATTGGAATCTACGTTAGCCAAGCCCTTCGTATTCGCACTGTTGCTACTGTTATTTACCCCAGCCGCCACGCTGTCGACCGTACCGTAAAATATCTTTTCGCTACCCAACGGGGTGATTTCCGCACGATAGCCGCGGCGAACGCCTTCAAGCTTGGTCTCTTCCATGTACGCCAGCAGGTAAAATGAATCCTTCTTCACCAGCGCCACCGCCGTATTGCCACGTTCAATGAACTCACCGCTTTGCACCTGCAGGTTGGTCACCCAACCGTCAGCAGGCGCACGCACCACGGTGCGTTCCAGCTCCAGTTGCGCCAGTGACAATACCGCCTGTGCTTTAGCAAGCTGGTGCGTCGCGGTTTCTAAGGCATTACTGGACTGATCGATATTTTCCTGCGACATCGCGCTGATGCCCAGTCGCGCCCGACGCCCTGACTCCCGACGTTTTTCGGTCACCAGCGCCTGATAGTAAGCAACATCGGCTTCCGCCTGTGCGACAGCCTGGTGGTAACGCGGCTGATCGATAACAAACAGCACATCCCCTTTGTTCACCAGTTGATTGTCCGTGACGCGAACATCGCTCAACAACCCACTGACGTCCGGTGCAATCGCGACAACATCCGCCGTAAATTTGGCATCGCGCGTCCAGGGCGATTCGGTATAAAACGCCCAGACGCGGAAAATGGCGACAATCGCGCACAGCACAATCACCAGCGTAATCGCTACGCGGCTCATTTTTTTGATCAGCACGGCCTGCTGTCTAAATAAGGTTAAAAAGAACGCTTTCACAGACGCCTCACAGACCGTAACGGAAGAGTAAATAGAACAAACAGCAGAACAGCGCGCTGTTAAACAGCGCCGGATGCCAGACGAAGTCATAGATACCCGTCGGTTGCAGCAGGCGGTTCACGACAAAAAACAGAGTCAATGACACCAGCAGGACAAAAAATACGGGGGGGAATGACAGCCCGAACAGCACCATAACCGGGAGTGAACTCATCCTCTTTTCCTTTTTTTCTATTAGGTAGCGGTAGCGCGCAGGTTCGCTACCGGATGGTAAATTATGTTGTCTGATACTGACGTTCAGCATAGACAAAAGCGCTTCATCCCGCAGGCTGGCTGCCAGCGAATGAGATAGCGTTAAACTGATGAATAGCGATGCCAGCAGGGGCTGACTAGCGATGGGAAATCAGCGCACGATCTATATTGGGTAAATAAACACAATCATCGGGTAGCCTTGGGCGGTGAATAATCATGTATAGCCGCAAGGACGATATCTGTTCGCGTTCACCTGTAAGTAACGCTGCCATTTGAGCGATGGCGGACAATGCTCCACCCGGCATCACCGGATAGGCTATATTATGGATGCTTATTATCACCTTATCTACATAGTGTGATCTAAATCACTTTTAAGCCAGAGTGAATAATGGAAAGACTAAAGAGTATGTCGGTGTTTGCCCGCGTGGTGGAATTTGGTTCTTTTACCGCGGCCGCCCGCCAGTTACAGATGAGCGTATCCGCCGTCAGCCAGACCGTCACCAAGCTTGAAGATGAACTACAGATTAAGCTGTTGAACCGCAGTACACGCAGCATTGGGCTGACGGAAGCGGGGAAAATTTACTATCACGGCTGTCGCCGCATGCTGCATGAGGCGCATGAGGTCCATGAGCAGCTGTACGCTTTCAACAATACGCCAATCGGCACACTGCGCATCGGCAGTTCTTCTACGATGGCGCAGAATGTGTTGTCCACCATGACTGCCGCGATGCTGAAAGAATATCCCGGCTTGTCCGTCAATCTGGTCACGGGAATCCCCGCACCCGACCTGATTGCCGACGGGCTGGATATCGTTATCCGCGTCGGCGCATTGCAGGATTCCAGCCTGTTCTCAAAACGCTTAGGCTCGATGCCAATGGTGGTCTGTGCCGCCAAAAGCTATCTGGCACAGCACGGCACGCCGGATAAACCGGCAGATATGGTGAATTTTTCCTGGCTGGAATACAGCGTGCGGCCCGACAGCGAATTTGAGCTGATCGCCCCGGAAGGCATTTCAACCCGCGTCACGCCACAAGGGCGCTTTGTCACTAACGATCCGCAAACGCTGGTACGTTGGCTCAAGGCTGGCGCAGGTATCGCGTACGTGCCGCTCATGTGGGTCGTGGATGAAATCAATCGCGGCGAAATCGAGATCTTATTTAACCGCTACCACTCCGATCCGCGCCCGGTCTATGCGCTCTACACCCGCAAAGACAATCTGCCGCTAAAAGTACAGGTCTGCATTAACTACATGACGGAATACTTCAAAAATGTCGCCCTGACATATCAGGGTTACCGACAGGATCATGGCGAGGAAAAAAAACCGCGCTCATAAGGCGCGGTTTTAAAAGGAAATAAGAATTCAGAGCAAATTACGCCGTGCCGCCAACGGTCAGGCTTTCCAGCTTCAGCGTAGGCTGACCAACGCCGACAGGCAGGCTTTGCCCTTCTTTACCGCACACGCCGACGCCTTTATCCAGCGCCAGATCGTTGCCGACCATCGAGATCTGCTGCATTGCTTCAATACCGGAGCCAATCAGCGTGGCACCTTTGACTGGCGTGGTGATACGACCTTTTTCGATCAGGTACGCTTCGGACGTCGAGAAGACGAACTTGCCAGAAGTGATATCAACCTGACCGCCGCCAAAGTTTGGCGCATACAGGCCGTATTCAACGCTGGAGATAATCTCTTCCGGCGTGGATTTTCCGGCCAGCATGTAGGTGTTCGTCATACGCGGCATTGGCAAGTGGGCATAAGACTCGCGGCGACCGTTGCCCGTCGGCGCAACGCCCATCAGACGAGCGTTCAGCTTGTCTTGCATGTAGCCTTTCAGAATCCCGTTTTCGATCAGGACGTTGTACTGTCCCGGAACGCCCTCATCGTCCATTGAGAGGGAGCCACGGCGCCCGCTCAACGTACCATCATCTACCACCGTGCACAGTTCTGACGCGACGAGTTTCCCCATCTGTCCGCTGAATACTGACGTGCCGCGACGGTTAAAGTCGCCTTCCAGACCGTGGCCTACTGCTTCATGCAACAGCACGCCCGGCCAGCCTGCGCCCAGTACCACAGGCATCGGCCCTGCGGGTGCGGCCACCGCCGACAGGTTTACCAGCGCCATACGCACGGCTTCTTTGGCCCAGGCGTCGACACGCGCTTCGCCGTCCGCCACTTCCCAGAAGTAGTCATAGCCGCCACGCAGGCCGCCGCCGCTGGAACCGCGTTCACGTTTGCCCTCAGATTCGACCAGCACGCTGATCGACAGGCGAACCAGCGGACGTACATCCGCCGCTAGCGTGCCGTCTGTCGCCGCTACCAGCACCAGCTCATACACGCCGGTCAGGCTGGCTGACACTTCCTGTACACGCACATCTGCGGCACGCGCGACTGTGTCGGCACGTTGCAACAGCGCAATTTTGTCCTCACGCGTCAGGCTATCCAACGGATTCAACGTTGGATAAAGCGCATTATGCGATACCGCTCCCAGCGTGTGCGCCGTGCCTGTACCCTGTTCCCGTACAATGCTGCGCGCAGCCTGCGCACTCTGGTGCAATGCGTTCAGCGTAATCTGATCGGCATAAGCAAACCCGGTCTTTTCTCCGTCAATCGCACGGATACCCACGCCCTGATCGATATTGTAAGAACCGTCTTTAATGATACGGTCTTCCAGTACCCAGGATTCATGATAGCTGGACTGGAAATAGAGATCGGCATAGTCCAGACGACGCTCATTAAGCGACCCCAGCACAGCCGCGAGATCGTCAAGATTCAATTTGTTGGCGGTGAGTAACTGCTCACTGACAAACGAAAGGCTCATAGTTTTTCACTCTTTATCAGATAATCGGTTGAGTACACTGCGCTGCCCTAACGGCATTACTCGCCTTTCTTTTTGTTCGGCTCACGCAGCACTTCCTGAATCTTTGGCTGATCGACGCTACCGGAAATCTGGTAGCGAATCAGCGAAATCTTGTTCCATAGCGGTGCCAGCACTTTACTGGCAGCAAACACCGCGGCCCCTATAACCGGATTGACGGCAAATGCGGTCGCCACACCCACCGTCGCGGAAATTTCCGGGGCGATAACCGCTTCCATATTGACCTGTCGCTTAGCGAGGTCGAGATCGCCTTTCATCGCGATATCCGCCTCCAGACCGTCGATCAGCATATCATCAGTATGCAACACGCCGTCTTTAATCCATGCGGTGCTGCGAATCGAATCGAAGTAAAAGCCACGGCCAAACGTATCACTAAAATCAAACCGCAGCTTACGCATCAGCGCATCGAAGCTCAATAAACGCAGCAGTTGGCCCGCCTGACCCGCGCCGACTTCGGCAATTTCACCCTTACCAATGCGCGTGTGCAATATTCCGCTCAGACTGGCAATATCCGGCGCCCAAGGCGTTCCGCGCCAGTACAAATCGTAATCTACATCGAAAGAACCGGCCTTGAGCGGTGAATCAACGCCGAACCAGTTAGCATTCTGCTCCAGACTATCCCCGGTTAGGCGGCCTTTTAGCGCGCTCCGTACCCCTTCCGCATTTTCCTGCCAGGAACCGTTTATCGTCAGACGGGCTTTACCTGTATCAATAATGCCGTCCGTCAGCGTTAATTTTTCCTTTTCTGGCAGCAGCGTTCCCTGAATACGTCCCATATTCTGCCCGATAATCCAGCACTGGCGACAGTTAACCGCCAGCGACGGCCAGTCTTCAAAGCTAATGCTCGGGTCGTTCAGCGGCGATTTTTTCTCTGCTAGCGCCACCGGATTGGTCGCTTCATTCCCTTTCCACTGAGGATTGTAGTAGAGATAATTGATGTCGCTGCGCCACATACCACGATTGGGTATCTCGACCGTTCCGTCAATTTCACGCCCCTTTGCCCGCACTTCGCTGCCAGCAAGCGTATTTTTGCGCGTAATTTCCAGATCGTGCCACTGCTGCCCTAGCAGCTGTAGCTCAGGCGTACGCAAGGTCACCGCTTCTGGGAAACGAAGGGAACTCTGTGCCTTTCTCCCTTCCGCCGATGTCGAGGCACGCAGCGATGGCAGGAGCCCCAGCCAGCTTTCCGCATCCAACGGCGGAAGATCGAGCACCAGCGAGGAGTCTTCTGGTAATGCAGGCGCCGTCGTTGTTCCATTCTGCCAGCTTGCTCGTGCCAGCGTCACGGTGTCGCCTTTCAGCAGCCATTGGCTATTGAAGTGGTTATCCTTGCCCAGCCGTCCCTGCATCGTGAAGCCATTCAGGTCACCGCTGGCTTTTACCTCCAGCGGCAGGCTCTCACCAGCAGGTTTACTTAGTGGGTTAGGTAAGTGACTACTTACTTTGCTTAAATCAGCCTGTACATCAACATCGTAGGTTGTTTTACCGGAATGCGGCAGGTTAACGGCAACCGTACTCTTCCAGCCCGCCAAACCGGACACGTCTTTGCTTGCCGATGTCGGTAAACCAGGCAAGCGTGCAGGTTGCCAATCGCCCTGCAAGCCAACATTCACCAGAAAAGCCTTCGCTTGCTCTTCTGTGGTGAAGTTGACCGCCATCGGCTGATTCATCCAATTCGCCTGAAGCGTGTCACTGCGTAAATTGCCGTTTTCATAGCGGAATTTACCCGTGAGATTCTTAATCGTGGTATTCAACGGTTTGATGTATAGACTGTTATTGTTCAGCGCAATGTCACCACTGGCGTGAACATCGTCACCGGCGAGCGGAATATCCAGATGCAGCGATCCTTTCACCGGCCCGCCGATTTTCAGTTCATCGAGCGCCGTACCCAACGAGGATTTCAGCGGCGTCTGATTAAAATAGTTCCCCACTTCAGGCCCCGGGCCTTCCAGTTCGCCATCAATGAGCAGCATCTCTTTTTCATAATCGGGAATAACCGCGCTAATATTCTTGCCTTCCACCTTGCCTAGCCAGGTTTGTGGCGCAAACATCCATAAGCCGTTGTTGGCGAAATCCAGATTAATATCCAGCGGCGTCAGCGCAGGCCAGCCCGGTTGAAACTCAAAGGTCGCCTCTTTAACCGGCACCCAGACTTCAAACTGACCTTCATTATGCGTATACGGGAAATGTTGCGGATTACCGGCAAAGATCAGCGTCGCGTTATCGACACGACCGCCTTTCAGCGCACCGCTCAGATAGTCCACCAGCTCGGTGCCCATAAACCGTTCAGGATAATAGCGCCAGGCATCCGCTGCATCGGTCAGCCGAATACCCGCCAGAATATCCAGCTTCGGCTCTTGTTTGACTGGCTGTTCGTAACGGAAATCACCGTTCGCCCATAGCGATTTCGCCTGCACGTCCAGACCATGACTCCAAAGCGCCAAACCCTGTGCGTCATTACGCCAGTCGATCGTGCCGCTGGCCTGCTGGATTTCCAGCGGCGCGCGGAACATATCAACATAGGGCAGCGTGCTCTGCTTTAACGCTATGCTGACCTGACCACGCTCGGCGCTACCGCGGGCAGAACCAGAGAAATGATCGACCCCCGGCAGCAATTTCCACTGTTTCCAGCTCACGTCCTGCCAGTTGGCCTGAAAGCGGCTTCTCTCCGGCTGTTGCAGAGGGATGTCGACGGCAACCGTATTCAAGGTGCCCGTCGGTTGCAGTTCTGCCCAACGTTCTTTCAACGCTGGCGTTGTGCTGGACAGCAGCGGGAGCAGCGTACTTACCCGCTCCAGCGCCAGATTACTGGCTCGAATGCGCAGCTCTTCCTGCCGATCGGGCCCTAACATGTGTTCATTTTTTGGCAGCCAGAGGGCCGAGAGACGACCTTTCGGCCAAGCGACGCCATCCGTTGCCAGATTCAATTCAGGTACATCCACCTGCCAACCATTCTCCTGACGGCTGACATGCAGCGCCATGTCATCGACCTTCAGGCGATGTGCATCGCGGCCGTCACCCCAGTTGGCCGTTCCCTGATTCAGGAACACATCACCACTGTGGATGTCGCCTTCACGAACGTTCAGCCAGGCCGCCAGGCTAAAATCGGCGCTTTCCAGCCCGGTTGTGTTTTTCATCCAGCGGCTGAGCCAGGGCTTCATATCGATATTGTCAGCCTGCAGGTAGAACGTGCCGTTGCTGAGCAGCCCCTGCTCATCGTGCAAATCCATGCGCATTTGCACCACACCGTGCTGACCGTTAAAACTCGACAGGCTGATCAAACCTTCCGCACGATGACGTTTATCAGAGTTCAGCCAGGTCAGTTGTGGAATGCTCAGCTCCGCGCGGGCGCCGGAAGGGGTAAGAAAGGTAATGTGGCTATCACGCAGGTCAAAGTGATCAAACTGGCGCAGGAAAAGGTCGCTAACCTTTCCTGACTCCATCAGTTTGCTGTCCTGCTGCTGCCCGGT
This sequence comes from Pectobacterium sp. 1950-15, assembly GCF_037136835.1. Taxonomy (NCBI): domain Bacteria; kingdom Pseudomonadati; phylum Pseudomonadota; class Gammaproteobacteria; order Enterobacterales; family Pectobacteriaceae; genus Pectobacterium; species Pectobacterium sp. 1950-15. The sequence goes on from NZ_JBBBQR010000002.1 coordinate 384,010, forward strand.
GAATTGGCTATTAATATCGAGCTTTAACTGGTGAAACGTGAGATCGCGAAACTGCCAGCGCCCGTGTAACAGCGACTGCCACACATCCAACGCCAGCGTAATGCGATCAACCTGCCAGTCTGATTCTGGCAGGGACGTGCGAAATTTTTCAATCTCCAGCGTGGGGCCAAAGGACTCCCACCGCCCCGTCATCGAGCCGATTTCCAACGGAACACCCGCCGCAGACTGCGCCCAGGCCACCAGCTGTGGCCGGAAGTGATCGAGCTGCGGCAGCACCAGTCTTAAGCCGCTGACTAACAGCGCAACCATCACGACAAGAGTGGCACCCGTGATGACTACAATTCCGGGCAGTCGCCTCACTAATATCTCCTTCTTTCGTCGCCGACGACGAGCGCACGAATTTACATCATGACGACGTCAAACTGCTCCTGGCTATACAGGGGTTCGATTTGTACTTTGACCTGCTTGCCGACGAAAATTTCAACCTCAGCTAACGCGTGCGATTCTTCGCTTCTCAGCGCTTCCCCGACAGCCGGTGAGGCATAGACCAGGAAACGGTCGGTGTCATATGCGTGGTGGACACGCACAATTTCACGCATGATTTCATAGCAGACGCTTTCTACCGTCTTCACCGTGCCGCGACCGTGGCACGTCGGGCATTCATGGCAGAGCACGTGTTCGATACTCTCACGCGTGCGTTTACGCGTCATCTCCACTAATCCTAGTTGAGAGAAGCCGTTAATACTGGTTTTGACCCGATCTTTACTGAGCGCCTGCTCCAGTGAATGCAGCACCCGCCGACGGTGATCTTCATTATTCATATCGATGAAGTCGATAATGATGATGCCACCAAGGTTACGCAGACGCAGCTGCCGCGCAATCGCCTGCGTGGCCTCCGTGTTGGTATTGAAAATGGTTTCATCCAGATTACGGTGGCCGACAAACGCCCCCGTGTTGATGTCGATGGTCGTCATCGCTTCAGTCTGATCGATGATCAAATAACCGCCGGACTTCAGTTCAACCTTTCTGTCCAGCGAACGCTGGATTTCATTTTCCACGTCAAACAGGTCAAAAATGGGCTGTTTACCCGCATAGTGTTCAAGTTTGCGGGTCATCTCCGGGATATATTCGGAGGTAAATTCCAGCAGCGCTTCATACGTCAGTCGCGAGTCAATCCGAATGCGATCCAACGCCGCACCGGCGAAATCACGCAAAATTCGCTGAGCGAGCGCCACTTCACCGTAGAGCTTGCATTTGGTCTGGTTGCGCTTTTTGCGCTCCATCACCTTGCCCCACAGACGCTTCAGGAACGCCGCATCCTGCGAGAGTTCTTCTTCACCGATCCCTTCCGCTGCGGTACGAATGATGAAACCACCGTCATCGTCACAATACTCGGCGACCGTCTTCTTTAAGCGCTCACGTTCCGCTTCGCTCTCAATCCGCTGTGACACGCCAACGTGCGATGCGCCGGGCATAAACACCAGATAGCGCGACGGCAGCGTGATATCGGTCGTCAGACGCGCACCTTTGGTTCCCAGTGGATCTTTGACCACCTGCACCATGAGATCCTGCCCCTGACGCACCAGTTCGGCGATATCACGGACGTGAAAATTCTTCTGTTCGTCACCGGCAACACATTCGGTGTGCGGCATAATATCGGACGCGTGCAGGAATGCCGCTTTATCCAGACCGATGTCCACGAACGCCGCCTGCATACCCGGCAGAACGCGGCTCACGCGGCCTTTATAAATGTTGCCGACAATACCGCGCTTCGCATCACGCTCAATGTGGATTTCCTGCAGAATACCGCCGTCGATATAGGCAACGCGCGTTTCTGAAGGTGTAACGTTTACCAGTAACTCAGCAGTCATGTTTTCCTCTTGCACTCCGCAACGCAGCAAAATTACTGAATAGCTCATGGGTTTCTACCAGCGGCAGCCCTACCACCGCGTAATAGCTCCCGTTAAGCGACCGGACAAAGCATCCCCCTTTGCCCTGAATACCGTAAGCCCCAGCTTTATCCATCGGCTCGCCGCTAGCGATATACCGTTCGATATCCTGCTGCGAGAGCGGACGGAAGACGACGTCGGTGATCACCAGACAACTCAATATATCGTCTTTATCTGCCAGTGCGACGGCCGTCATCACCTGGTGTGGTTTCCCGGACAGCTGACTCAACATCTCTGCAGCATGGGCTTCATCTTGCGGTTTTTCCAACACCTGGCCGTTCAGCACCACGATGGTGTCCGCCCCCAGCACTGGCAAATCGAGCGGTGCAGCCGCGACACCCGCTGCCGCTTTTTCATGCGCCAGACGCCGGACATAGACTTCCGCCGCTTCCTCCGGTAACCGCTGCTCTTCCACCGCGACGTTCAGTACAGCAAAAGGAATATCGAGCTGCGTGAGCAGTTCACGACGGCGGGGAGAAGCGGAGGCCAGATAAAGCTGGGTCATGAATCACCTTATTGCACAGTAAACTGACGGCGAATTTTACGCATCAGCAGGAACAGCCACGGCCAGAGTACGCCATCCACGACGCTATTCCAGAATGTTTCTGGTCGGAAAGAGACATTTATAACTAAAAATTCTGCCCAGAATACCGTGAGGTCCATCAGCAGCGACAACAGCATGACGATTAATGCCTGCTGCCATAACGCCATATTTCGGAACAGCTGGAATTTAAAGGCGACCAGATAAGCAACAATGCTCAACGCCAGCGCCCGTACTCCCAGTGTAGACCCAAGAATCAGGTCCATAATCAGACCTAATATAAATCCTGTGCCGACATTCACCCGATGTGGCAATGCCATCACCCAATAGATAAGGAACAGCGTCAGCCAGGAGGGGCGAAACATGTAGATTTCATCCGGCCACGGCATAATCTGCAAAACCATAGCGATCAGAAAAGAAAGCCAGATAATCCAGTTGCCATGCCTGCGATAACGGTTCATTGACGGCCTCTCTGCGGCTCGACGGTTGGCGCAGCGGCATCAGGAGGAAGCGGCGGCCCCATGTCGTCAGGCGACGGTAAAACCTGCGGCATCATCTGCATCAGTCGCTCATTGGCAACCCGATGAACTTCCGCCGGCGGCAGCGACGTATTGGAGTTATTCTCCACACCCCACAGCAACAACAGATAGCGCAGACGCTGTAGCCCCGCCGTCGGGCGAGCCTGAATAATCGTATAGGCGCGCTGTGTATCGGCTTTGACCGATGACACAACCGCTACCGGATACCCTTCAGGGAAACGTCCACCCAGACCCGATGTGACCAGCACGTCACCGACGCGAATATCGGTATTGTTAGGCAGGTGCTCCAGTTGCAGATCGTCGGCGCAGCCATTACCGGCAGCAATCACGCGGATATCATTGCGCAGCACCTGAATGGGCAACGCGTGGGAAACATCACAAATCAACAAAACCCGGCTGGTAAACTGCCCCACCGCCACAACCTGACCCACCACGCCTTTATCGCTGATGACCGGTTGCCCTTCATACACACCGTTCGCCTGACCTTTATCGATCACGACCTGATCGCTGTAAGGGTCGGTTCCGGCAGACATCACCTGCGTCACCATCTTCTGCTCATCCTGACGCAGCGGCGAGCCGAGCAATTCACGTAACCGCGCATTTTCCTGCTTGAGCTGGCCTAGCAGCAACAGGTCGCTGTTTTTCATCAACAGTTCCTGACGCAGTGCGGTGTTTTCAAGGCCTAATTGCTCGCGGGTTGCCAGTGAGGCAGACATATTGTCCAGAACCTGACGGGGCCCATTCGCCAGAAAATAAAATGGGCTGACGGCGGTATCCATGTACGTTCTGATTTTGACGAACGAACCGAGCCGACTGTCCGCAACGATCACGACAATCGCGGTAACGACAGCAAGAAAAAGTCGTAATTGCAGGGAAGGCCCCCTGCTAAAAAGCGGCTTCATAAAATTTGCGTATTCCTCGACAGCAACCTCAAATCGCTCCTGGCGATTTTTAACGTCACAAAGCGGCACCCCGTAGGGCGGATTTCATTCGCTCAGGCAAATAAAAAAGGGGTAACCACGAGAGATGAAAAACGCAGGCGTTCATCCATCCGGTCCCCCCTTTTCCAGACAGGATTACTCCTCGCTGAACAAATCGCCACCGTGCATGTCGATCATTTCCAGCGCCTTGCCGCCGCCACGGGCGACACAGGTCAGTGGATCTTCAGCCACCACGACCGGAATACCGGTTTCTTCCATCAGCAAGCGATCCAGGTTACGCAGCAGCGCGCCGCCGCCGGTTAACACCATACCGCGCTCGGAAATATCGGAGGCCAGTTCCGGTGGGCACTGTTCCAACGCCGCCATGACCGCGCTGACGATACCCGTCAACGGCTCTTGCAGCGCTTCCAGAATTTCGTTGGAGTTCAGCGTGAATCCACGCGGCACACCTTCAGCCAGGTTACGGCCACGCACTTCAATCTCAAGCACTTCGTCGCCCGGATACGCGGAGCCGATTTCATGCTTGATACGTTCCGCCGTTGCTTCACCGATCAGTGAACCATAGTTACGGCGAACGTAGTTGATGATCGCTTCATCAAAGCGGTCACCACCAATACGGACAGAAGAGGAGTACACCACACCATTCAGCGAGATCACCGCCACTTCCGTGGTACCACCACCGATATCTACGACCATGGAACCTGTCGCTTCGGATACCGGCATGCCAGCACCGATCGCAGCCGCCATCGGCTCTTCGATCAGGAACACTTCACGGGCACCCGCACCTAGTGCAGATTCGCGAATGGCACGACGTTCAACCTGTGTTGCTCCTACCGGAACACACACCAGCACGCGCGGGCTCGGACGCATAAAACTGTCGCTATGCACTTGCTTGATGAAGTGCTGCAACATTTTTTCCGTGACCTGGAAATCGGCGATAACACCGTCTTTCATCGGGCGAATCGCCACGATATTCCCAGGCGTTCTGCCCAGCATCTGCTTAGCGTCGTGGCCTACCGCCGCCACGCTTTTTTGGGAACCGGCGCGATCCTGACGAATCGCAACCACAGAGGGTTCATTCAGTATGATGCCCTGCCCTTTAACGTAAATCAGGGTATTGGCGGTACCCAGGTCGATGGACAAGTCGTTGGAAAACATGCCACGAAATTTCTTAAACATAACTAAAGGATAATCCTGCAAGCTGGGGGCGAAAAATAAATCCGCCTACTTTACCAACCACACGAAGCAGCGACAAGGCACGAAAAGGCTCTGCTTCGGTGAAAAATGAGTCTGCGTTGCGCACGTCGGCGTCAGGGAGAAGGCACAACATGCTTTCTCCTCAGGCGGCAAGGCATCTTACCACTGTCCACCCGACAGAATTGCGCTAACACAGGACATAAAATCTAACATTTAATCGGATTGCCGCTATCGTAAGCACACACTAACCGATTTAACAACCGCCTCATTCTACGTCAATTTGCACAGGACGTTTATACTAAACACGATGCCGCGATGAATATTTTTTCAGCTCATCCGTTACAAGGACTGATGCGGCAAAAAAATCCCCTTGCCCACCATAGACACCCTTGCCCAACAGCATTCGCCACTCCTCTTTAGTACGCACGCCAGCGGCAAACACCCGCGTTTGCGTGCCTTTACAGGCTTCGGTCAGGCTTTGCACAAACAGCTGATTTTCCGGGCGGCGTTCAAGACTACGTACCAAACCGGGATGAAGCTTGATGATCTCCACGGGGAGTGACTTGATATACGTCGTACTCACCAACGTTAAACCCGCCTGCGTTACTGCCAGACGACAACCTAATCCCAGGATCACATTAAGAACGGGTCGCAGGCGGCCGATATATTGACAAACATCTGCCTCTGCAAGTTCAAATAAAATGCGCTGCCGCTGCGTTTTCGGACATTGGAGTAAGATTTCTTTCAGCCAACGCAGGAAAGGCTTCTGCAAAAGTGAGTCAACACTTACCGGCAAAGCCAGTGTTTCTCCCGGCCAGCTCGCTGATAAATCAATAATACGCGCCACCAACTGCCGATCATAGCTGGCTGCTAGCCCCAGTTGTTGAACCAGCGGCATATACTCCGCGGCGAGCAGTTCCTGTTCTCCGTCGTAGATCCGGCTCATCATTTCACGATGATGTACCACACCCTCTTTCGTGACCGCAGGCTTCTGATACAGCCGCGGACCGCCGCGCGCCAACGTCTGTTCCAGCAAAGTGCGCCATTTCACGCTGCCACGCCCTTTGTCTGGCACCTGCCTGTCAAACACGCACCAACTATTACCGCCCTGCAACACCGCATTGCGCGTCGCGTCCTCCACGCTCTCCATCACCTGCTCGGCACTTTGCCCGCCGCGATAGGCACAGATACCAATGTGGAGAACGTCCTCGCGATCGATCAACGGACAGGCGGGGAGAATATCGATAGACTTCACCAACTGCGTGGCAATTGCAGTGGCTTCCTTTAACGTGCTGTGGGGGAGCAATACGGTGAAATCGCTGCTGAAATAACGCGCCAGCAGCGCAGAGGGATAGCGCATGACAAACGTCGATAGCAGGTTGACCAGCGTGAAACGGTATTCCTGAAGTGCACTGGTATAGCCATGCGTTTCCTGCAAGGTTTCAAAATCGGGTACGCGGATCATCATGACAACGCCGTGCGTCCCTACTTCTTCACCATCTTCCAACTGCGTGGTCAGTTGATTATCAAAAAACAGACGATTACTCAGCCCGGTTTCGGCATCCTGTGCGGCGAACGCGCGAATTAAGGTATCAACCCGCCCACGTTCCTCCCGTGCCTCCACTAGATCAGACAGCAGTTGATCAAGCGCCCCACTGGTATTGACCGGCCATTCACGTACCGACCCCTGCATAACCGATTCACGCTCGCCCTTGAGAATACGCTGTGCGCGTTCTTCCAACTCTTCCTGGCCGGCGGCCTGACGACGCAGCCAGCGGATGGAGAAATACAGCATCAGGAGCATCAGACCCGCGGCCAATAACACCGATAGCATCGACACCACAAAGCGCGGTAAACCAATCAGCGGATCGACATACCTGATGGCGATCGTCATGTTCAGATGGTGCATCAGCGGAAATTCGACCTCATGATAGAGGTGCGTGCGTTCCCAGCCGGCCTCAGGCAGCTGTATTGAATAGAGGGTCGAATCGTTATCCTGAATATCCAGCACAACAATGCCTGCCGTTTTCATCATACCCGGCAGCCAATATTGGATATTTTCGGGCGATTGCACTAATAACGCCTGATCGATACTGGCCGTGACCTCACGCAGCTGCTGTTCGGTCCGCAACTGACTATAATAACAGAGGCTAAATATACTACTGAAAAGCATAAGAAAAATGGCGAGAACCGTCAGCAATACCACGAGTATCGAGAATCTGGTCGTAAATCCCATCCCTGCGTCCTATTCCAAATAATTGTTATTTCTGCGAGTTTGTTGTTTTTTATCAGTTCGCATAGGCCAGCAACATAGTACCTTTTTTAACAAACAGTACCTTATTAACAAAGAGTACCTGTAATAACTATACCCTAAATAATTCGAGTGCCAGGACAAAACGCTAGCGTTTTGAACAACGCAAAGCGTTGGCCCGCTAGGGCGAGGCTCATTTATGCGCCTCGTAACGCGGCAAGCGAGGGCATCCCGATGAGCTTACTCAAGTAAGTGATTCGGGTAACTAAGCGATGCCAACGCACATGCGGCTTGAAGAATGACGGGTATATAGTCGTTAATGACTTCCCCATTTTAATCCTGCTACAGGAGATAGCCCATGCAGGCTTTAGTTCTTGAACAGTCAGACGGACTGACCCACGCTCAGATTCGCGAGATTGACGCAGAGCAGCTTCCCACCGGGGATGTAACTGTCGATATCAACTGGTCCGGCATTAACTATAAAGATGCGCTTGCCATTACCGGCAAAGGTAAAATTATCCGTAACTTCCCGATGGTTCCTGGAATCGACTTCGCAGGAACCGTACGCCACAGCGACAGCGATCGGTTTAGCGTCGGCCAACCTGTTATCCTGACCGGTTGGGGCGTGGGTGAAAACCACTGGGGCGGATTGGCGCAACAGGCTCGCGTGAAGAGCGACTGGCTGGTTCCTCTGCCCGCGTCGCTGGATGCACGTAAGGCCATGATTCTGGGTACCGCAGGCTTCACCGCGATGCTGTGCGTGATGGCGCTGGAGGACGGCGGCATCACCCCGGAAAGCGGCGACATTATTGTGACCGGTGCCAGCGGCGGCGTCGGCAGCACAGCAGTCGCCCTGCTTGCAGAGCTAGGCTATCAGGTCACCGCCGTCAGCGGTCGTGCCGACAACACCGATTACCTGAAAAAACTCGGGGCGAAGCAGGTACTGGATCGCAGCGAATTCAGCGGAAGCCCTCGCCCACTGGAGAAACAACGCTGGGCCGGCGCGGTGGATACCGTCGGTGATAACGTACTGGCGACGCTGCTGGCGCAGATGGATTACAACGCGACAGTCGCCGCATGCGGTCTGGCTGGCGGCGTTGCGCTGCCGACTACCGTGATGCCATTTATTTTACGTAATGTTCGTCTGCAAGGCGTGGATTCCGTGATGGCACCGCTGGCTCGCCGTCAGCAGGCATGGGAGCGTCTGGCTACCATTCTGCCTGAGTCGTTCTATCAGCAGGTGACGCAGGAAATCGGGTTGGAAGATGTCCCTGCTGTCGCTGCCGCACTGCTGGAAAACAAAGTCACTGGCCGCACACTGGTGAAAATCAGCTAACACCTTTCGTTGATCCAGCCACCTGCGCCGCGGGTGGCTGTTACACCCTGCAAAAAAGTATTTCATCTCTCCTATCGCGGTTTCTACCGTAGTTCATCTATAACTAAGTGAACAGTAAGCAGTAAAAACGCCACTTTGCGTCAACAATAATAATGACTGGCGGGAGTTCACATGCAAAAACATCGCAAGTTCACTGAAGCCGACGTTACTCCAGAATCCCTCTTCTATCAGCGTCGACGTGTATTAAAAGCGCTGGGTATTTCCGCTGCCGCGCTTTCACTACCCTTTTCTGCACAGGCCGACCTGCTGGCCTGGTTTAAAGGTGCTGATAAACCCAAAGCGCCGCCGGGTAAACCGCTCACGTTTAGCCAACCTGCTGACTGGAAGCTCGATTTGCCGCTCACGCCGGAAGATAAGGTTACGGGCTATAACAACTTCTATGAATTTGGGCTGGATAAAGCCGATCCGGCAGCCAATGCCGGCGGGTTAAAAACCGAAGGCTGGACCATCAAGATTGACGGTGATGTCGCCAAACCCCTCACGCTGGATATCGACGATTTACTCAAACGCTTTCCACTGGAAGAGCGAATCTATCGTTTCCGCTGCGTCGAGGCGTGGTCAATGGTGATTCCGTGGGTCGGGTTTGAGTTAGCCAAACTGATTAAATTCGCCGAACCCACCAGCAATGCCCGCTACGTGGCGTTTCAAACGCTTTACGACCCAGAACAGATGCCGGGACAAAAAGATCGCTTCATGGGTGGCGGGTTAGATTATCCTTATGTAGAAGGGCTGCGGCTGGATGAAGCCATGAACCCGTTGGCGCTGCTGGCCGTCGGGGTTTACGGCAAAACGTTGCCGCCGCAGAACGGCGCCCCCATCCGGTTAGTCACGCCGTGGAAATACGGCTTCAAGAACATCAAATCCATCGTACATATCCGGTTCACGCGTGAGAAACCACCCTGCACGTGGAATCTGGCGGCTCCAGACGAATATGGCTTCTACGCCAACGTTAATCCCCATGTGGATCACCCGCGTTGGTCGCAGGCAACAGAACGCGTCATCGGTTCAGGCGGCCTGCTTAACGTTGAGCGCCAACCCACGCTGTTGTTCAACGGCTATGCCGATCAGGTTGCCTCGCTGTATCGCGGCCTTAACCTACGCGACAACTTTTAGCGAATAACACAAAACGCCTCGCCAATAACACCTTGCCAGGATAGGAATCTACAGCAGCATGAGACTGACGCTACAACACATTACCCGGTTAAAAGTGCTACTCCATCTGGCGGGTTTTCTGCCGCTGCTGTGGCTGATATTGTCGGTTGACCAAGGGTGGTTCAGCGCCGACCCGGCCAAGGATATCCAGCACTTTACCGGCAGAATGGCGCTGAAATTGCTGCTGGCGACGCTGTTGGTCACGCCACTGGCGCGCTACGGCAAACAGCCGCTGCTCATTCGCTGCCGCCGACTCCTCGGGCTGTGGTGCTTTTTCTGGGCGACGTTACATCTGGTGAGTTACGCGCTGCTGGAGCTGGGTCTGGATCATCTGGCGCTGCTGGGCAAAGAGCTGATATCCCGACCGTATTTGACGTTGGGAATCATAAGCTGGCTGATTTTGCTGGCGCTGGCAGTGACCTCGCCACAGATAATGATGCGCAAGTTGGGATCGCAATGGCAAAAACTGCATAATTTCGTCTATTTAGTCGCCATCCTTGCGCCTATCCACTATCTTTGGTCAGTTAAAACGCTGTCTCCACAGCCCATTTTGTATGCGCTGGCGGCACTGATATTGCTGCTGTTCCGTTATAAGAAATTTCGTCAATGGTGGCGCTAAACACCGCGCTAGCAGGGGAAAAGCCGGGTATGAGCCGCAGCAAGATTCACGCCGCCTCACGGTCTGGCGCAGGAATATCTCCGCAGATAAGACCAGTATTTAGCTGCGAATTGCCACGATATAGTTATAATGCACGACTTTAATTTCTCGGGCCGGACAATTTGCGTCACGAAAGGTGACAAACGAATAGCTTCGCGCTATTTTGTGCGACACGGTTTTGGCAATCTTGGTCAATCGCGGGAGATAGCAGCACAATGGCAGAAAAGTTTCACATTTTGCTCTTGAACGGTCCAAACCTGAATCTGCTAGGAACCCGAGAGCCCGACAAATACGGTAAGACGACGCTAGCAGACATTGTCAGCGAACTGGAAACACAGGCGCAGACATTGAACGTGAAGTTTTCCCATCTGCAATCCAACGCGGAACATGTCCTGATCGATACCATCCATCAGGCCAGAGGAAACACAGACTTCATTCTGATTAACCCGGCGGCATTCACCCACACCAGCGTTGCGCTGCGTGATGCCCTGCTGGCGGTCTCGATTCCGTTTATCGAAATTCATCTGTCCAACGTGCACGCACGCGAGCCTTTTCGTCATCACTCCTATCTTTCTGATGTTGCGGTAGGCGTGATATGTGGCCTGGGGGCAGATGGTTATCAGTATGCTTTACAGACGGCGGTAAAACGCCTGTCAACTTCCAATTAAACAAAAGAGTACGGAACCACATCCATGGATATTCGTAAAATCAAAAAACTGATCGAACTGGTTGAAGAGTCCGGCATCGCCGAACTGGAAATTTCTGAAGGTGAAGAATCAGTACGTATCAGTCGTGCCCCAGCAGCGGTTAACTACCCGATGATGCAACAGGCCTACGCTACGCCAATGATGCAGCCACAGCCTGCTCTGGCCGCCGCCGTTGCACCAGCGCCAGTGGAAGCTGCAGCAGCACCGGCTGCCATCAGTGGACACATCGTTCGTTCTCCAATGGTTGGAACCTTCTATCGCACCCCAAGCCCGGATGCTAAAGCCTTCGTGGAAGTGGGTCAGCACGTCAATGTTGGCGATACCCTGTGCATCGTCGAAGCCATGAAAATGATGAACCAGATCGAAGCCGACAAATCAGGCGTGGTGAAAGCCATCCTGGTCGAAAGCGGTCAGCCGGTTGAATTTGACGAGCCACTGGTTGTCATCGAATAACGAGGCTTATCATGCTAGATAAAATCGTTATCGCTAACCGCGGAGAGATTGCGCTGCGTATTTTGCGTGCCTGTAAAGAACTGGGCATCAAAACCGTCGCCGTTCACTCCAGTGCGGATCGCGATTTGAAACACGTATTGCTGGCGGACGAAACCGTGTGTATCGGCCCGGCGCCGTCAACAAAAAGCTATCTGAATATCCCTGCGATTATTTCCGCTGCGGAAATCACGGGTGCCGTCGCGATTCACCCTGGCTACGGTTTCCTGTCCGAAAATGCGGATTTTGCCGAGCAGGTTGAACGCTCTGGCTTTATCTTCATCGGTCCACGCGCAGAAACTATTCGCCTGATGGGCGACAAAGTGTCTGCCATCACCGCCATGAAAAAAGCGGGTGTCCCCACCGTACCAGGTTCTGATGGCCCTCTGACCGACGACATGGACGCTAACCGTGTTCATGCAAAACGCATCGGCTATCCGGTCATCATCAAAGCCTCTGGCGGCGGCGGTGGTCGTGGTATGCGCGTCGTGCGCAGCGACAAAGAGCTGGAACAATCCATCAACATGACCCGTGCGGAAGCCAAAGCGGCTTTCAACAACGACATGGTCTACATGGAAAAATATCTGGAAAACCCACGTCACGTGGAAATTCAGATTCTGGCTGATGGTCAGGGCCACGCCGTCTATCTGGCCGAACGTGACTGTTCCATGCAGCGTCGTCACCAGAAAGTGGTGGAAGAAGCGCCAGCACCGGGCATTACGGACGAGCTACGCCGCAATATCGGCGATCGCTGCGCCAAAGCCTGTATCGATATCAACTATCGTGGTGCGGGTACGTTCGAGTTCCTGTACGAAAACGGTGAGTTTTACTTCATTGAAATGAACACCCGTATTCAGGTGGAGCATCCGGTAACCGAAATGATTACCGGCGTGGATCTGATCAAAGAGCAGCTGCGCATCGCTGCCGGTCTGCCACTGTCCATCAAGCAGAAAGACGTCAAGGTTCGCGGTCATGCGGTGGAATGCCGTATCAACGCGGAAGACCCGAACACGTTCCTGCCAAGCCCGGGTAAAATCACGCGTTTCCACGCGCCGGGCGGCTTTGGTGTCCGTTGGGAATCGCATATTTACGCCGGTTATACCGTACCGCCGTATTACGATTCCATGATCGGCAAGCTGATCACCTACGGCGAAACGCGCGAGATCGCGATTTCCCGTATGAAGAACGCGCTGGCTGAACTGATCATCGATGGCATCAAAACCAACATCGAACTTCAGATGAAGATCATGAGCGACGAAAACTTCCAGAGAGGTGGCACGAACATCCACTATCTGGAGAAGAAACTCGGCTTGCAGTAAATACTGCGCAATCGAGTCAAAAGGCCAGCTTATGCTGGCCTTTGTTATTTAGGGTATATATGCCCTTGAGGATTAATACTGGTAAGCAACACCTAACCAATAATTACGTCCTTCCTCAACATAACCTTCCTGATAAGTGTAAGCCGTATCAAACAGATTGTTGACCGACGCATTCACACTGAAACCCGCGCCAAGACGATAATCCACCCGCACATTCGTCACCGCAAATCCGCGCGTTTTATCGTTATTATCTGAATTATTGAATCCCCAGCTACGCGCTTCTTCCATCACCGTAATGCTGACGGGTTCTACAGGCGTGATCGTTGCCCAGGCGAACACCTTATGCTTCGGCAGATCGACAATGTTGCCGATTTCCTGGCGTTTCACATCGCTATGAATCAGCCCATAGTTAACCCCGACGGTTAGCCAGTCTTTGACATCACCGTGAATCCCCAGATCCATGCCGTAGTAATCTACCCGGCCGCTGTTACGATTTTGGATCAGGCTTGGCGTAATGTTATGTGACAGAATCGCATTCGATACCCGGTTGTAGTACACGCTGGCGTCGTAACCCCAGCTTTCGGTCAAGCCGCCACGATAGTTCAGCTCAAGGTTTTGCGCACGTTCGGGTTTGAGGTTCGGATTAACCAGCGCATCCTGATTTTTGGCTGGCTTAGAGGTGGTGTAACGCTCTTTCAGAGTAGGAAAACGGCTACGTTCAGACAACGATAATTGCAGCTCATCGCGATTATCGAAGCGGTACTTCGTCATCATCTGCCAGTTAAAGGCATCCTGATTGTTTTGGTCATAATTCGTTAGCGCGCCGTTTTTCTCATACTTCATGCCCTGCTTGCTGTCGCGCCAGTCGTAGCTCACGCCAAATACCGCATCCAGCTTATCGGAGACATTCCACTGGTATTCGCTTGCCATCGACCAGGTACGGTCCTTATAGCGGTCGTATGGCGCATTAATCGCCCCTTTCTCGCGATGCACGTCATCTTTCCAGTGTACGGCGAACGACAGCAAATCCAGTTCGCGCATATCAATCCCTAATTGCAGCCCCGCGCCGTTACTGAAATCTGCATAGTGGCTATAGTTACCGCTCTTATTTTTGAAATCCGCCAGCGTTTTATACATCAGCAAGGTATTTTCAAATTCATCGTGATAGAAGCGGCTTTTCAGCGTCATTCTGTCACTAAGCTTTGTGGTGCCCTGATAGTAATAGCTTTCTTTGTTGTAGTCCGGCCACTGCCAATAGCGTGCCGACTGACCGTTGTTGCCCGCATAAGGCGGCGTATTCTTCTCGCCTTCCTGATTGATGTAGGTAAACGTATATTCATCGGATTCCCGCGGCGTAAACCCGACCTTAAGCATGCCGCGCTTGTCATCATTACCGGAGTTCATCCGCTGACCTTCGCTACCGGCAATCGCGTTATCAACGCCGTGAGGCAGCCCGGTAAACCGCTGCTTCTGACGACTGCCGCTAATCTGGAAGAACCCCAAATCGCTTTTCCCACCAAACGACGCATCCATGTTATGCGCATTGTCACGCCCGCGCGCCCAGCCCTGATTCAAGCGCACGTTCGCTTCCAGCTCTTTTTTCGGCCGCAAGGTCGTGAGGTTAATCGCGCCCCCCATTTGATTCGGGCCTTGCAGCAGCGAGGTATACCCTTTAGACACCTCGACCGCCGCCAGATCGGAAGCCTGAAAACGGCCAAGATCCAGGTTGCCGTCATAGGGAACATAAATCGGCACGCCGTCGAGGAAAACCGGCACCTGCCGGCTATCAAAGCCGCGAACTTTCACCTGTTGCTCACTGCGCCCGCCTGACTTTTGTAGCGTCACGCCCGGCACGGTATTCAGCGCTTCCGCCACATTGCGTCGATTTAGCTGATTAATCTGCTCCTGATTCACAATATCGTTGGTCGCCGCGACCGGGCTGCTCCACACCGTCATCACGTCTTTATCCTTCGTGGCCTCAACCGCGTCACCAGAGGCGGCATAGACGCAAGAGACAGGTAATAGACTGGCGGACAACAACCAACTTAATTTTTTTATTTGCATGACATTGTTCCCTTAAAAAAACACATTGCTGTATAAAAATTTATATAACGATAAATGTCGCCACTTCCCTTCATCCGGGTGTGGAAGGTGGCGTTAGCGTTTTGGCGTTAAAACGACACGGATATCGGCAGAGGACGCGTGGTAAGGCGCAGACGTGACGAGCAGGGCAACACCGGTTTCAGCATAGCGTTGAACCGTTTGCAGATTGATTCCTCCCGCAGCAGACACCTTACATGCGGGCGCATGGCGGGCAGCGTAAGACAGCGTGGCGATCACCTGTTCAGGCGTAAACTTATCAAGCTGTAGGATGTCAGGCCCGACGCTGAGCGCCATCATCGCCTCATCGGGGCTATCCACTTCCACAATGATGGCTTTCTCCGGTGCCGCGTGGCGTAGTTGAGCAACATGGGTAGCCCAATCATCCTGATTCGGCAAAAAGCGACGATGGTTCGTGAATAACAGCACTGTTTCTGCACAGCCCAAACGATGCACAATCCCGCCCCCGGCTAGCACGGCTAAGATCGAAAGCAGCTTCGTACCCGGAATAATTTTGCGCGTACAGGCAATCTGCCCGAATGGCACCTCGCGGGTATAAATTGCTTTCATTTGATGCAGATACTCGCTGACGCCACAGCACCACTCCAGCACGTTCTGCGTGACTTTCCATCCCTGATGTAACGCGGCGACATTTCCCGTTGCGGCAAGCATCGCTTCGCCGGGCTGCACGCGTCCCCCTTCCTGAACGCAATGCGTCACCCGCAGCCCCAGCCGCTGTAGCAGACGTTCCGCCACCGGCATCCCGCTCACACACCCGCCCTGACGATGGAAAAACGTGATCTCCCCTTCCCCTTGCCCTATTCCCAGCGCTCGCGTGGTGACATCACCGTACTGAATATCCTCCTGCAAGAGCTGGTCAAGGTACGCATCCGGGATATAAATCATCGTGCGAACTCCGCATGTGGCACCACATCCCAGTAGACAAACGCCCAATCCCGCGTCGGTGAAACGAGCGGGATATCATCATCCTGATGCGCATCGTAATAGGCTCTTAGGCGCTGCTTTTCTTCCTCACTCAACTTGCCTAATGACCAAGCCACGCCTTCCGCAAAACGCTCGAAGGTTTCGGCATGCCTTTGGCAATTCTGCCCACGAATAAAGCTCACGTTGGCGTGAATGCCCATGCGATAGAGAATATTCACGGCATAGATATAGTTCGGTAGCGATGTCGATGTTCGCCCGATTGCCGCCGAAATCCGTGGATCGACAAACGTAGGGGAAACCGTGTGGGTGGTGTACACCCGCAGGCGGGCTTTCTGATTTAGCTTGTAGAGCGCGGCCGCCAGATCCATGACCAGCGTCGATCGCGATGCCACCACAATGTCGCAGTCGGGCAGATCTGCCCAGTCGTCTTCCCAGGCACGGTGAGCAAATGCCGCATTTCCTATTCCCATTGCCTCTGCCCGACGGCGCGCCACGTCCAGCATGCCCTCGCTGTAATCAATGCCGTAAACCTGTTCAAGCCGCGACGCCACATTCAGGCACACCGACCCCGGCCCGCATCCAACGTCCAGCAGCGTTGTCGCCCCCGAAAAATCCATGTTGGCGATGAACCGATCCAGATACGGATCGCGTGGCCCCGCGCATTCTATTGCCATGTTTTCTGCGCGCTTATCCCAGTTTTCCGGGGTTTTAGCGGTTCTGGCCGCCCGCGCCATATGCGCCTGATAAAGCGCGGAAAAATCAATCTCGTCGATAATCATATTCTCTTCCTGACTTCTCTTTTATTCGATGCCGTTTACCTGCTCGCACAGGGCATCAGGTACGAAAATGGGCGTGAATATCCGCTTCTTGTACGCCGTATAGCGCCGCCAGCCTCGTTGGTGTCAGCAGCACGTCTGGGGATCCCTGTTCCGTCCCCGCGCCGGGATGTAACAAAACCACGTTATCCGCCACGGCTCGCGCATGCTGAGGATGGTGTGTAGACATCAGCACCGCGATACCGCTTTCTTTAAGCCGCTTGATGTGTGCCAATAATCGAATCTGATTGCCAAAATCCAGACTGGCCGCCGGTTCGTCCATCACCATCAGCGCAGGCTGTTGTACTAACGCACGGGCAATCAGTACGCGCTGCCGCTCTCCTCCGCTCAGCGTCGCGTATGAACGCTGGCTCAGCGACAAAATACCGAGCTGTGATAACACCGCTTCAGCACTCGCGATCTCACGTTTTCCGGGCGTGGAGAAGAGCGACAAACGGGGATGACATCCCATCAGCACCATATCCAGCACGCGAAAGGCAAAGGGGGAGTCATGCGCCTGAGGCACATAGGCCGCGACCTGTGCGAGCGCTTTGGCAGACCATGCGCCAATGGGTTTTTCGGCGATGTGTATCTGGCCGGAAAAGGCAGGAATCAAGCCCAACAGGGTGCGCATCAGGGTGGTTTTGCCGCTACCATTGGTGCCCAGCAAACAGGTAATCTGCCCGGATGGCAATGAAAAAGAGATGTCGCGGTTCACAACGGTGCGACCATATCCGACGCTAACCGCCTGAAGCGTAGCGAGGTTGCTGCCCGTCATGCTCGTTCCCCCCTCAACAGTAGGAGCAGGAAGAAGGGCGCCCCGATGGACGATGTCAGAATGCCTAGCGGCAGTTCAATCGCAGCCAGCGTACGTGCCAGCGTATCAGTGAGTAACAGCAGCAGCGCCCCAACGGCAATAGAAACAGGCAATAGCCGATTGAAATTGTCTCCGACGATCAAACGGCAGATGTGCGGCACCACCAGCCCTATCCACCCGATGATTCCCGCAATTGACACCGCGCTGGCGGTAATTAACGTCGCCGCAAAAATGAATAACAGCCGCGTATAAAGGATATTCACTCCCAGCGTGCGGGCTTCTTCATCCGGCAGGCTCAACAGATTCATGCGCCAGCGCAGTAAAATAAGCGGGGCTAAACCAATCACAATCAGTATCGCGGCAACGTTTAAGTCCTGAATGGTGATGGCGGAGAGCCCACCCAATAGCCAGAAAGTAATAGACGGTAGCTGAGTATAGGGATCGGCCAGGATCTTGATCAGTGCGATCGCCGCGCCGCCTAATGCGCCGATCGCCATACCCACCAGCACCAGTGCCAATACGGGATCGTGTCGTTTCGCCATACGGGCAATCAGGCAGACCAGCGTCACCGCCCCTAGCCCACCGACAAACGCCAGAAGCTGAATAAACAGCATCGGCAATCCGAGGAAAATCCCGAGTGTTGCCCCTACGCCAGCACCGGCAGAGACGCCAAGAATATCGGGGGAAACCAGAGGATTACGGAACATGCCCTGATAAGCTGCGCCAGCGGCAGCCAGCCCGGCACCAATCAGCGTCGCCGCCAGCATGCGCGGCACGCGAATGTTCCAGAATACCGTCGCTTTACGTGGCTCGATCGACGCCGTTCCCTGCGGAGCAGCGATAATTTGCAGGATTTCATGCACAGAGAGGGAATAGTGCCCCACCGCTAACGCAAGCAGCGCGCTGCCGATCAGTAAAACCCCCAGAACTAGAGTAATGGTATTGCTTTTCATACCACTCTCAGCAGTTGCTCAAGCTGCGCATCATTCAGATCGGTATGGTAAAACAGGCGGAAAAACGTTCGGGTATCACTTTTGAGCTGCTGAGCAGCGGCAGGGTCAAAATGGCTTTGTAAGCGGCACAGCCCCAACAGACGGTTCAGACCGGGCGGTGCATCCAGCCAGCCGAACGGCAAGCCGGACATCAGGATCACGCGCTGCTGTGCAACCGCCTGCACACCTTGCCATTGCTCCGAGTGCATAATGTGCTGATAGCTCTGCACATCCTGCGTGATGACAAGCTCCGGATTCCACCGCAGAATGTGCTCCATCGAAACCTGAGTCAGCGTTTTTAATTCCCCTGCGGTCGCGACGTTCTCAAAACCCAGCAGTTCCACCGCTTCGGTATGGAGAGACCCACGCAGGCCGGTTTCCAACCCCATCGCTCCGCGAGCGAAATAGAAGCGCGGCTTCTCGGTTTGTGCACTGGTACGGTAAGCATTTGCACGCTGCAAAATAGCATCAGCAAACTGCGCCTGCTGCTCCGCTCTCGCGGTGACATTCAGTAACTGCCCCACCTGCCGAAGCTGTGAAGGCGTATCCAGCAAACCGCCATCCACCAGCACGTAAGGCACACCGGTCTGCTGTGACGTCCTCTGCGCCAACGAGCGATACGTTTCATCGGCGCTTCCACAGTCAATGATGATATCTGGATTCAGCGTCAGCAGTTTTTCCAGCGATAACGTACTGGCTCGGCCCGACAAGCGTCCCAAACGTGGCAATCGACGTACAGTTTCAGAAAACAGCGCCCCCGATTCGCCCGACAAATCAAACGATGAAAAACCAAGCAGCTTTTCTGGTGCCAAGGCTAACAGCAGCAGATCCGCAGGCGGCCCCGCGCTGATGACACGCTGAATATCAGAAGGGTTGGGAATCTGACCAAACCGTCCGGCAATGCGGTCAAACACATGTGCAAAGGACGCAGGCAAAAGAGGTAAAGCAGACAGTGCCGCCAGATACGACAAAAAAGTACGCCTGTTAATTCCCATGATGATCCCAGAGTTAAATAATATCCGCTCTAAATAATTCAAATTTCAGGCAGGCGGCAAGCGAAGGCATCTCGATGAGCTTACTCAGGTAAGTGATTCGGGTGACTAAACGCAGCCAACGTACATGCAATTTGAAGTATGACGAGCATCGTTATATATATTTTTATATATCGATATTATCCACACACAAAATTCAGGGTCAATCATCCAGATCACATTTCCGGCGATAGTTGATGTGGGTCATTTGAGCAGCAAAATAAGAGACGTTTATGCGGGATACGTCGAAGGGAGAAATTCTTTGCGGTAAAAAATAAGCCGATAAACCCGTATATATCCATCGTTTATCGGCAGAGATCGGTATGCTTCGCTAAAGAAACCGGCAATTATTTCCGGGTAGCCAGAATAATACTGGATGCTTTAACCAGAGCGATTAATTCGCTGCCCACATCAATGTTCATCTCTTCCAGACTCTCATTGGTCACGGTTGAGGTCAGCGTCAACCCACCCGCAGTCACCAGTTGCACCGTCGAGTTGACGGCACCTTTCGTAACAGAACTCACCTTACCGTGAAACTGATTGCGGGCAGAAAAATTCAAACCACATTCGGCGGATGCCAGAATGACCCAAGGGGCTTTCACCAACGCAATGGCCAGCTTGCCAACGGAAAGGTCCATAGACTGACAGCTGGCTCGTGTAATCACCGTCGTTAACTTATCCCCACTTTCCAGGGTCAATGCGACTTCATTGTTTACCGCACCCTCAACAATGGAAGACACAACACCCGAAAGCTGATTTCTTGCTGAAACTGACATAACGACTCCTTTGGTTCATCTTTAACATAATAGTAACGACTAAATAATCCAGGCAGCAGGAAGTCACGACACGATAATTACCTGATGCACAACAGCGCCAATATCGTTGGCGCTATTATTATTTTCCTTTCGTATCGCAACTATTCCACGCTGGAATAACAGACGATAAATAATAGCCCTATAGTAAACGTTCTCCTGAGAAAATTATGCGATGTGACGTCCATCATTCGCCAATTACCTCAAGATCAATAAGCCAAGATACTCATTTAGTATTATTTTGTGGTGAGATAGATTTTATTTCCGCCTTGCTCTGTTGCTCACCAGACCGAAATAGAGCGGCAAAGTGACACACTAACCCCCTCTTTTTATTCCCCAATGGTAAAGCCGTTTTTTCACCAAACGATGAGTACCCCGTAGCGGGCTTTTACGCCAATGACGTAATTCTTACTAGTCAATTGGCCCACATGCCGTAAAATTCCCGCTTTCGTCATCACGACGTTCATAACAATACCCATTCTCCCATTCACGGTGGAGCAGAACATGGATACACGCTTTCCTCAGGCGCACAAAGAGGCCCGCTGGGCGTTTGGCCTGACGCTGGTTTATTTAGTGGCCTGGGTGCTTGCCGCCTATTTGCCAGACAACACACAAGGGATCACCGGTCTTCCACACTGGTTTGAGATGGCTTGCCTGCTGCTGCCGCTCGTGTTTACGCTGCTGTGCTGGCTGATGGTTCGCGTCATTTTCCGCGATATCTCACTGGAGAGTGACGATGCAAATTGAAATTTTATTGCCGCTGATTGGCTATCTGCTGCTGGTTTTCGGGCTGTCGGTCTATGCGTACCGTCGCCGTCAGGCGGGCAACTTTCTTAACGAGTATTTCCTTGGCGGCCGCTCGATGGGCGGGTTTGTGCTAGCAATGACGCTGATCGGCACTTACGTCAGCGCCAGCTCCTTTATCGGCGGGCCGGGTGCCGCGTATAAATACGGTCTGGGCTGGGTGCTGCTGTCGATGATCCAACTTCCCACCATGCTGCTGTCGTTGGGCATTCTGGGGAAAAAATTCGCCATTCTGGCGCGGCGCTACAATGCTATCACGCTGAATGACATGCTATACGCCCGCTATAACAGTCCGCTGCTGGTGTGGTTTGCCAGTATCAGCCTGCTGGTCGCGTTTATCGGTGCCATGGCCGTGCAGTTCATCGGTGGCGCACGCCTGCTGGAAACCGCAGCGAACATCCCTTACGACATCGGCCTGCTGATTTTCGGCGTCACCATTGCGCTGTACACCACGTTTGGCGGCTTCCGTGCCAGCGTGCTCAATGATGCGATGCAAGGCATTGTGATGCTGATCGGCACCGTCATCCTGCTGGTCGGCGTAATCTATGCCGCTGGGGGATTACACAGCGCAGTGGATAAGCTGCAACAGATCGACCCAATGCTGGTCTCTCCGCAGGGCAGCGGCGGTATTCTATCAATGCCGTTTATGGCCTCATTCTGGGTGCTGGTCTGCTTCGGCGTTATCGGCCTGCCGAACACCGCCGTTCGCTGCATCTCTTATCGCGACAGCAAAGCGCTGCACCGCGGGATTATCATCGGCACGATCGTCATCGGCATCCTGATGCTTGGCATGCATCTGGCTGGCGCACTGGGCCGCGCCGTGATGCCAAATCTGACGATTCCCGATCAGGTGTTACCGGCGCTGATGGTAACCGTACTACCGCCGCTGGCCGCCGGGATCTTTCTCGCTGCGCCAATGGCCGCTATCATGTCCAACATTAATGCGCATCTGCTTCAGGCGTCTGCCACGATCATCAAGGATCTCTATCTCAGCGTACGCCCGCAGCAGATCCATAACGAACGCCGCATCAAGATCCTGTCCAGCATGACTACGCTACTGTTGGGTCTACTGGTGCTGCTGGCCTCCTTACGGCCACCAGATATGATCATCTGGCTGAACCTGCTGGCGTTTGGCGGACTGGAAGCGGTGTTCCTGTGGCCGCTGGTGCTGGGTCTGTATTGGGAACGCGCGAATGCCGTAGGCGCGCTTAGCGCCATGTTCAGCGGGGCGATTTGCTATACCTTACTGGCTAGCTTCAATCTTCAACTGGCCGGATATCACCCGATTGTGCCATCGCTGTTACTCAGCCTGATGGCGTTTATTATTGGCAACCGCTTTGGTCATAACCCGCCCGCGCCGGTTGCCGCTTCACCTTCACTTTAAATGTAATAGAGACTGCTATGCCGTGGATTCAACTGAAAATAAACACCTCAGGAAATGTTGCAGAACAACTGGGTGACGCCATGATAGAAAGCGGTGCGGTATCCGTTACGTTTCAGGATACGCACGATACCCCGGTGTTCGAACCGCTGCCGGGCGAGACCCGCCTGTGGGGTGATACCGACGCGATTGCCCTGTACGATGCTGAAACCGACATGAATGACGTTATCGCCATGCTGGAGCAAGAACCGCTGCTGGGCGTCGGTTTTAAACACAAAATCGAACAGTTGGAAGACAAAGACTGGGAACGCGAATGGATGGATAATTTCCACCCGATGCAGTTCGGCAAACGTCTGTGGATTTGCCCAAGCTGGCGTGACATTCCTGACCCGACCGCCGTCAACGTCATGCTCGATCCCGGTCTGGCATTTGGCACCGGTACCCATCCAACGACCGCGCTGTGCCTGCAATGGCTCGACGGGCTGGATCTGGAAGGGAAAACCATCATCGATTTCGGCTGCGGTTCCGGCATTCTGGCGATTGCCGCCCTGAAACTGGGTGCTGCACGCGCTATCGGGATTGATATCGATCCGCAGGCCATTCAGGCCAGCCGAGACAACGCACAGCGCAACGGCGTTTCCGAGCGTCTTGAGCTTTATCTGCCGAAAGACCAGCCTGCCGACCTGTCTGCCGATGTCGTCGTCGCCAACATCCTGGCTGGCCCGCTGCGCGAACTGGCACCGCTGATTAGCGATTTACCAAAAGCAGGCGGTCACCTTGGCCTGTCTGGCGTGCTGGCAACGCAGGCCGACGGCGTCGCAGAAGCGTACGCAGACAAGTTCACGCTCGATCCGGTGGCTGAACGCGAAGAGTGGTGCCGCATTACGGGTCAACGCCGCGCATCGTAATAACATTATCCCGCGAGTCCCGCCCACCGTACGTACAACGGTGGGCACACTTCTTCCTGCTATATCACACGATTGATCCCCATAAACTGGCGTATTATTCAGCTCGGCAAGCGACTGGACGTCACCTGCGCCCGGCGCTCAACGATGCCATATCATTATTTTCAAGGGATGAAAAATGAAAGGTAAACTCTCTGTCGTATTGATGTTATCCGCCAGCTTTTCCGCCTTGGCGGCCGATCCGGTTCACTGGGGCTACGAAGGCAATGGCGATCCGGCGCATTGGGGAAAGCTGTCCCCAGACTTCTCGCTGTGTGAAACCGGTAAAAACCAATCTCCCATTAATATCCGGCAAGCGCTGGACGCCCAGCACGACCCTTTACAGCTAGCCTTCTTGCCAGGGACACAGCAAATCATCAACAATGGACATACCGTTCAGGTTAACGTCGGTCCGGGGAATACGCTGGTATTGGATAACGAGACATTCACCTTGCAGCAGTTTCACTTTCACGCGCCGAGCGAGAATGAAATTGACGGTAAGCAGTTTCCGCTGGAAGGTCATTTTGTCTATAAAGACGCGGCTGACGCGCTGACCGTTATCGCGCTGATGTTTCAAGAAGGAGCAGCCAATCCACAGTTAGCCACTGCATGGCAGCAGATTCCAGCTCAGGTTAACCAGGCGGAGGACGTGCGCACGCCAATCGCGATTCAGAGCCTGTTACCGACGTCATTAAACTACTATCGGTTTAGTGGGTCGCTCACCACGCCGCCATGCTCAGAGGGCATTCGCTGGCTGGTGCTGGATCACCCTGTCACCGCCTCTATTGAACAAATCAACCAGTTCCGTGCGGTCATGCATCACGCCAATAATCGCCCTATACAGCCACTTAATGGCCGCGTCATCATCCATTAAGCCACTCTACGAGGCTGGTCAGACCGTCTGTCGGCCAGCCTCTGATGAATCAGCGCCCTTTTTTGCCGCATTAACCAACGCATTTCACTGATAAGGCATTGATAGCCTGCTGTATCTCCACTAAAAATGACCGCGCTTGCAGATAAAATTCTGTAAGCAGATGAATATTTTACCGAACAAAAAACCAGCATAAAAACATAACACACTGTTAAATATGAATAATATTTTCATATGCCTCTACGAACTGCATTTTCATTGATCGATAGCCGTAAATTGGTCAAAGTTTGGCCTTTCATCTGACGTAAAAAATGCGTAATATACGCGCCCTTGCAGGCACAGTATGGTCAATTTTTGTCTATGCACATTGGACAATTTCAGCTTACCAATCGTTTGATAGCAGCCCCAATGGCTGGTATTAGCGATCGCCCATTTAGAGCACTCTGTCACGCGATGGGCGCTGGAATGACCGTGTCTGAAATGCTTTCTTCCAATCCGGAAGTGTGGCGTTCGGACAAGTCGCGTTTGCGAATGGTTCATAGCGATGAACCGGGTATCAGAGCCGTGCAGATTGCCGGTTGTGACCCCGATGAGATGGCGGCGGCAGCGCGAATCAACGCTGATTCCGGCGCGCAGATCATTGACATCAATATGGGCTGCCCGGCGAAGAAGGTGAACCGCAAGATGGCAGGATCTGCGTTATTGCAGTATCCGGATTTGGTCAAACAGATCCTCTCTTCGGTGGTGAAAGCGGTAGACGTACCGGTGACACTGAAGATCCGTACCGGTTGGGCACCAGAGCACCGCAACTGTGTAGAAATTGCCAAACTGGCTGAAGACTGTGGCATTCAGGCGTTAACTATTCACGGACGCACCCGTGCGTGCCTGTTCAATGGTTCCGCGGAATACGACAGCATTCGGGCAGTTAAGCAGGCCGTTTCCATTCCTATTATTGCGAATGGCGACATTACAGA
Organism: Pectobacterium sp. 1950-15; assembly: GCF_037136835.1. Taxonomy (NCBI): domain Bacteria; kingdom Pseudomonadati; phylum Pseudomonadota; class Gammaproteobacteria; order Enterobacterales; family Pectobacteriaceae; genus Pectobacterium; species Pectobacterium sp. 1950-15. The sequence goes on from NZ_JBBBQR010000002.1 coordinate 409,635, forward strand.
CCCGCATAAAGCCAGAGCGGTTCTTGACTACACCGGGGCTGACGCCCTGATGATAGGACGAGCCGCTCAGGGAAGACCCTGGATCTTTCGGGAAATCCAGCATTATCTGGACACAGGGGAGTTGCTGGCACCACTGCCGTTGGCAGAGGTCAAGCGCTTGTTGATCGAGCATATACGGGAATTGCACGACTTTTATGGTCCAGGCAAGGGATTTCGTATCGCTCGTAAGCACGTATCCTGGTATCTCCAGGAGCATGCCCCAAACGACCAGTTTAGGCGCACATTCAACGCCATTGAGGATGCCAGCGAGCAGCTGGAGGCGTTGAAGGCATATTTTGAAAATCTTGCGTAAACAGAAAAAGAGCTGACAGAACTATGTTCGAACAACGCGTGAATTCTGACGTACTGACCGTTTCCACTGTAAACTCTCAGGCTCAGGTAACCCAAAAACCCCTGCGCGACTCGGTTAAACAGGCACTGAAGAACTATTTTGCTCAATTGAACGGTCAGGATGTAAGTGACCTTTATGAGCTGGTACTGGCTGAAGTTGAACAGCCACTGTTGGACATGGTGATGCAATACACCCGCGGTAACCAAACCCGCGCTGCCCTGATGATGGGCATCAACCGCGGTACTCTGCGTAAGAAATTGAAAAAATACGGCATGAACTGATACTAATCAGTTAAGCATTTGAAAAAAGGCGCTTTACCTCTTGGGTTAAGCGCCTTTTTCTTTGCCTTCTATTTAGGCAGCAACGGCCCTAGCGTGGACAGCTTGAGCATGGTGTCCACGACGTTATTAATGACTCATCCCTTCTGCTTTATCGGTTTCCGACGCATGAAAGAGTCGGTGCAGGTTATCCAACCGTTCCGCTAACACGAACGTTAAAATCTCTTTTGATTCTGGGTTGTCCAATTCGACAATGGCGTAAGCCAACGCACGACACTGATCGAGCGCTTCTTCGGGTTCTAACGGCGTGTTATCAAACATGACGCACCTCCTGAACAGGCAGGCAACCAGCGAAGACCATGACATGACCATCAGGGGAATATTCTCGCGCCTGACGTTCAGTGGCAGCGATAATATGCACGACACGTTGGGAAGATGTTCCCAAAGCAAGAAAGCGATACTGAAATTCGGGGCGAGTTTGGGTAAACTGGATGTCAGCCATAGTGTTAGCTCCTATAACATTGTGGTTAGAGGCCCGGTTAGTGCTCCAACACTGCCGGGCTTCGCATTTCATAGGTGAATCGCACCTATGCAGCTAACATTACGCTCAAGTGAATCGCACCTCAAGGTATTTTTTAGAATTATTTTTACGTATACTGAATCGCACTTAGCGCATGGAGATCCAGCAATGGCAACGGGTTCAATTAACAACAAGTCACAGCAGTTGAATGCAAGATTCCCGCACGACGTTGTTGCTGAAATGGAAAGTAGCCTTGAAGCAGGCGAGACAAAGGCACAATTCATCATCACCGCAGTAAAAAGCGAGATCAAACGCCGCCAGCGCAAGCAGACCAAAGAAGAATCTAAAGACTGAGTGGTGTTGTGGGTAGGGTAGGTTATATAGGTTATTGCTTAGTCTGACAGGCAGATCAGTGCCGGAAACGGTCATTATTGCTTCGAGACTAATATGCCAAAAACCGAACTACAGCCTCTCTAAAATTACTCTCTGGAACCCTTTACACGAGGGACTGACTTTCTCGACTTTTATCACTGCGAATGTCAAAGTTGCTATTGCTGGTGGCCTTTTAACCTTAACTGCATCCTATTTTATAAAAACACTGTTGATACATTATTTAACTCAGCATTTTCATTATTCATAGGAGGTGGCGTGCTTATGCTCTCTCTCCGATGATTTTTCTTAAAGGCCGCCAGGTTGGATAGCTTTGATCTTTTTAATTCTTTCCTGAGTTGCTAATACTACATCTCTACTTATTGAAGAATAGGGCGAATTTTTATCTTTTTTAGATTTACCCATATAAACATTTTTATCGATAACTTTTAATGCTGATGTTAACTGATTGATGAGTAAATCTATTTCTTTGTGCCTAATAATGTTCGAGGTCACACCATAGTCAAGCTCTTGTTTATACGATTCGCTAATTCTTTCAACCAATAACAATGCGTTAGAAACAGCATCATGGAGCATCTCTTCTCTTTTGTTTTGAAAATCAATAACATAACCAGCAATCTCAAGTTCATCCTCACTAAAAAAACCGGATATTTCATCTTTAATATTGTTCAGTGAGCGACTATCTGAAACACTATTTATTTTTTTTATTGTATTGATAATTTTTAAACTCCGGTTTCGCCAAATTTCAACTTCCTCTTGAACTCTGGCCTCTTGTTCACCCAGCTCTTTTATTGAAGTCTCAAGGTTATACTTTTTCTTTTCCAGTTGCTGGAGGTTTTCTTCAATAGATTCCGTATTAAACACTTCTCTTTTTTGTTTTTCTTGCTCTTGAATAACCTTAGTGTGCTCTTTCTCTTCTGCAAGTTCTTGGGCTTTATTAGCAGCAACCTTCTTTCCTACAATAGCAATATCATCATCATATTTGTCTATGATTTTTTGTTTTAGTTCCTCACGTTGTTTTCTGTCGGCATGTTTATGAGCTGCTGAAAGCCATTGTTTTAAATAAGGAGAGATAATCGCTAACGAGGCCCCTAAGATTATGGGTGCTATAAGGAAGTGAAAATAAAACCAGTTTTGAGATATTATGTCAGTTATTCTTTCTTCTACTGTTTTCTGACTCATAAACAGCTTTGCTATATTCTGCCAATTAAAACCAGCCCATGAAAGTAATATATATCCCCATAAAGGGCTGGATAACCTCTCTTTGATAGCCAGAGTTACAGACTCCTTCAAACCGTCTTCCATCCTGCCCTCTTTATTTACTATGTGTTTGATATGACGAGTTCTCCACTAATTAGCATACCTTAATTTCAGTCATACTTTCATCGTGGCCTGATACTTATGAAAATTTGATGGCTGGTAAACCAGCTCCTCGCACTCACCCAACCATCAAATTTAGCGCCCCTTACTAAAAAAATACAGTCAGACTGAGCATCAACCAACCCACAATCAAAACACCTCAATCAGCTCAAACTCTTCAAACACCAGCAGCATATCCGGGGCGAAGGTGCCTTCTCGTTCGAAAAACGTCTGATGGCCTTCGCGCCAGAAAGCCAGGCTTTTATCCCCTTCGCCCTCTTTCGCCGCCATCTCCGCGGTAACGTCGCAGTAGCGCACCAGCGTTAACGAGCGCGTGCGAATGACGCAGGAGGGCTGTCCGGCACCGTCCAGAACGATGTTGTAATCGCCGACCTGTGGCGTTTCCTCGTTTTTAAACGCGTGATACGAGCTACAGGTTGCCGTTTTATGCCCTTCCCGCACCAGTTGCAGCAATTCATCCGCCAGCGCGGGGCTGTCGCCAAATGACCAGCGCAGCGCGTCTGGGTATTGCTCTAATCCTTGCTTACTCATCATCTTCCTCTGTTTATATGGCTATGATTGCTTTGTGTTCTCACGCCATGATAGCCGTAAAGCGGCCATCAGGTAATATCCACTTCTACCCAGAGCGCGGCATGGTCGGACGCCGCCGTGTCCCATGATGTCACTTCCGGTAGCGGCGTAACGGGTTCCGCGCCCTCTTTGGCGGCAATTTTGTCGATATTATAAATACCCCGACGCTCGACGCCCCACTCCACCACCGCCTGATGCAGCGGCGCAGACAAGAAAATGTAGTCCAGTTGGTTTAACCGAGCCCCTTTCTTTCCGCCAGCGAAATAGTAGGTGTAGCGCTCTTTTTCCGGGCGTTCAGGGTCGATAACTGGGTGTAAATCCGACAAAGAAAACAGCGGAGCCAAACTGTGCCAGGGGTTTGACGAATCTTCATTCAAATCGCCGAGAATGACCACGTAGTCCTTCTTGAGATCGTAAGTCTGTTGCACAATCTCCGCGACGCGTTCGGCCTGATCGCGACGCTTCTCTGCCCCACGCTGCCGCTCTTCTTCCGTTTGACCGCTCTGGCTTTTGAAATGGTTACACAGAATATAAATCGGCTGTTTAAGACCGGCATCCAGCGTCACTTCGAGGCAGTCACGACTAAATACGGGATCGAAACGCTTTCCGGCATCAAAAATATGCGTGCGGAGCTGGGCAATCCGATAGCGCGTCAGGCAGGCGACATCAATACCGCGCGGATCGTTCGGGCTGTCGATCATCACGAACTGGCTGAATTTATCGTCCCCCAGCACCTGATTGTTGAAATCACGCAGGACATCCATATTTTCGACTTCAACGGCGCACAGAATGTCGGCGTTAAGCAGAGTAATAATCTTGCCCGTATTCTTACGCTGCTGACTGCTGAACTCCTGCGCCTTAAACACGATTTCGCCGATCCAATCTCCGCGTCCCCGGCAGCTTTTATTAATTCGGAATCCGGTGCCGGCGTCCTCTTTTTTCCATCGCCCCAACGTACCTGCGTCAGTACGGATATCAATATAAGGGCGCAGTGCGATAGAAAGGCGGAACACCTGATCTTTCAGGGCATCATCGTATTGGGGCTGTTCAAGAAGATGCTGAAGCTGCCTGACCTGCTGCAACAAGGCGTCGATCTGCTTGGAATCGGGGAGGTTGAGAATCGCGGTACGGTGGAACAGGTTCTCGACGTTATAGCTGGCGATGCGGATCTTCATTGTTGTCTCCTGCTAAGTAGTGGCAAAAGCAATGATGTCCTTTTGAGAATAGAAGCATATTGTGACAGTTGGGCAGCATTCCCAGCAGCGATAGACTTTTTCTATCGTTCTTTAACTCAACATGGTTAAAACGAGTTAGACGCACTATATTCACTACAAAAGTCAGACTCGCGACAACAGTACGCACGCCATGGGTACTATATTCACTTCTGATATAAATAATCACACAACGTGATTTATAAACAGATGTTTTGTCGCGTAGATTCGTTATTAACAAAAGTTATAAGCACATCGCTGCACACCACTCACAGGAATTCATAATGAAAAAAATACGTTTTGCTTTACTGACCAGCGCCCTGCTTGCTACCAGCGTATTCGCTCATGCCGATGACCTTAGCGACATCAAGTCCGCAGGCGTTCTCAAGATCGGCACAGAAGGCACCTACGCGCCTTACACCTATCATGATAAATCAGGCCAGTTGGTTGGTTTCGATGTGGATATTGGCCGTGCGGTGGCAGAAAAACTCGGCGTGAAAGCCCAATTCATTGAAGGGCGTTGGGACGGGTTAATCGCCGGTATTGATGCCAAGCGCTACGATGCCGTCATCAATCAGGTTGGCGTAACCAAAGAGCGTCAGGCCAAGTATGATTTCTCCAAGCCGTATATCGACTCCAAAGCCGTGCTGGTTGTCCGTGGTGATAACACCGCCATCAAGGATTTCAGCGATCTGAAAGGCAAAAAATCAGCCCAAAGCCTGACCAGTAATTACTCTAAACAAGCCACCAGCTACGGTGCAGACATTGTGCCAACGGACGGTTTTAACCAGTCGCTGGACTTGGTTCTCAGCGGTCGTGCTGACGCGACGTTAAACGATAATCTGTCATTCCTGGATTTCAAAAAGCAGAAACCGGATGCCAACGTGAAGATTGCCGCGACCTCAAAAGACGGCGAACCTTCCGCGATTCTGGTGCGCAAAAACCAGGCACCACTGGTGGAAGCATTGAATAAAGCTCTGGATGAAATCAAAGCGGACGGCACCTATAAAACGATATCTGTGCGATACTTCGGGGAGGATGTTTCTCAATAATCGCACTGTTATCAGAGCGCGCTGTCATCATTATGATAGTGATCAGCACGTTCTGTGATTAGCGCATACCGTTATCGGAGCTCGTTTTCATGCCGCCTTGGCTACAACTCATGGCAGACTCCTTTTGGAGTCTGCTTTCTGCGGGACTTAAATTCACTGTCCCTCTGGCGATTCTGTCTTTCATCTTTGGCTTAGCCCTCGGCATTCTCATCGCGCTGGTTCGCCTTTATGGCCCCAAGCCGCTGAAATGGCTGGGTGATTTCTACGTTTGGGTTATTCGTGGCACACCGTTACTGGTGCAGCTTTTCCTGATTTTTTATGGGCTGCCCAGCGCGGGTATTACTCTGGATGCCTTCCCCGCTGCGCTCATTGGTTTCACCATCAGCGTGGGTGCCTATAGCTCAGAGATCGTCCGTGGGGCCATTTTGTCTGTCCCGAAAGGCCAATGGAATGCGGCCTATTCTCTCGGCATGAATGGCAGGCAGGCTATTCGTTGGGTCATCTTCCCACAATCCGTTTTTGTTTCACTTCCGCCGCTTTCCAATACGTTTATTTCCTTAATCAAGGATACGTCGCTGGCCGCTGTCATTACCGTGCCGGAGATGTTCTTATCCGCTCAGCGCATCGTTTCCGTGACTTATGAACCCTTGATTCTGTATGTCGAGGCTGCGCTGATTTACCTGATGTTCAGCACCGTGCTGAGCCAGCTACAGGTTAAGCTCGAAAAGTATTATCAGCGCCACATCACACACTAACATTCCCGCCATCAACCCACGCCACCGCTGGGCTGATGGCACTCCCCCCCACTTAACACTCAGCCTTGCTCACTGTTCTCCACCCCTGATAAACGCGCAGAGTGGCTGAAGGCATCTCGCGCTCTCCATTTTGACGCACCAAAAAAGAGCACATTGCCCGCTTTGCATTTATCACGGTGCGCTCATACCTATTTAGAATTACCCACTTAGATCAACAACCCTTCATTTTCGTCTTGGTTATCAATCGAATAGAGAATTGGCATTTTATTTGCTTCGCTCTGCTCACGTCGGCATCCCGACAGACAGGTAGGGTGCACCTTTATTGTGTACTTCAAAAACAGCAAATAACTCTAGACGCTAGGATGATTATGAAAAGAATAGTGATTTCTACTCTGGTTGCTGGCGCGTCACTCTTTGCCGCAATCAATCAGGCCCATGCTGGTGCAACGCTGGACGCCATTCAGAAGAAAGGATTTGTGCAATGCGGCATCAGCGATGGCTTGCCCGGTTTTTCCTATGCAGACGCCAGCGGCAAATACTCCGGCATTGATGTTGACGTGTGCCGCGGCATTGCCGCCGCCGTATTCGGCGATGCCAATAAAGTTAAATATACGCCGCTGACGGCAAAAGAGCGCTTCACTGCGCTGCAATCCGGCGAAGTTGACGTGCTGTCACGCAACACGACCTGGACCTCCTCCCGTGACGGCGGCATGGGCATGCTCTTTACCGGCGTCACCTACTACGACGGCATTGGCTTCCTGACGCACAACAAAGCAGGCTTAACCAGCGCCAAAGAGCTGGACGGCGCAACCGTTTGTATTCAGGCGGGTACAGATACTGAACTGAACGTCGCTGACTACTTCAAAACCCATAAGATGCAGTACACGCCTGTCACGTTCGACCGCTCTGATGAAAGTGCCAAAGCGCTGGAATCTGGCCGCTGCGATACGTTGGCATCAGACCAGTCACAGCTGTACGCACTGCGTATCAAGCTGAGCAAACCTGCCGAATTTATCGTCCTGCCAGAAGTCATCTCTAAAGAGCCGCTGGGCCCGGTGGTACGTCGTGGTGATGAAGAGTGGTTCTCGATCGTGCGCTGGACGCTGTTCGCGATGCTGAATGCCGAAGAGATGGGTGTGACCTCCAAAAACGTCGACCAGCTGGCAGCAAAACCCACCACGCCAGATATGTCCCACCTGCTGGGTCACGAAGGCAGCTACGGTAAAGATCTCAAATTACCGAACGACTGGGCATTCAAAATCATCAAACAGGTCGGCAACTACGGCGAAATCTTCGAGCGTAATGTCGGTATGGGCAGCGAGTTGAAAATTAAGCGCGGCCTGAACGAACTGTGGAACAAAGGCGGGATCCAGTACGCGCCAGCGGTACGTTAATTATCAGAAAAAACCGGGCGCAGTGTATTGCTGCGCCCCTCAGTACCCCGTATCGAGGTTCCAGCATGCTACAACGCCCAACCGTAAAAGGTGATTTATCACTGACTAATCCAGCGGTGCGCGCCTGGCTGTATCAAATTGTCGTTGTTATCGCGGTATTGGCTGTCGCAGCCTACCTGTTGCATAACACCGTGACCAATCTGGCACAGAGGGGCATCACCTCTGGCTTCGATTTCCTGAATAAAAGCGCTGGCTTTGGCATCGTCCAACACCTGATTGACTATCAACAAGGCGACACCTACGCCCGCGTTTTTCTTGTTGGGCTATTCAACACGTTACTGGTTTCGGCATTGTGTATCGTGTTTGCGTCGATTCTCGGCTTTACCGTTGGCCTTGCCCGGTTGTCCGATAACTGGCTATTACGGAAAATATCTAACGTTTATATTGAGATATTCCGTAATATCCCGCCGCTATTGCAGATCTTCTTCTGGTATTTTGCCGTACTACGAAATCTGCCGGGACCGCGTCAGTCAATCAGCGCCTTTGATGTCGCCTTTCTCAGCAATCGTGGCTTCTATCTGCCCTCTCCTGAATGGGGACCCGGTGCAGCGGCATTTTTTCTTTCTCTCATTATTACGTTGGTCGTGACATGGAGCGTTTTTCGGCGTAACCAGCGCTATCATGCGTTAACCGGTCAGCCACGCAGAACCTGGCCGCTGGCGCTAGGCCTGCTGCTTGGGCTGTGTGCACTCAGCCATCTTATTTTTGGCGCGGCCTTTCATTGGGACATGCCGGAATTAAAAGGCTTTAATTTCCGCGGCGGTATGGTGCTTATCCCTGAACTGGCGGCATTAACCGTCGCCCTGTCGGTCTACACCTCATCGTTTATCGCCGAGATCATTCGTTCAGGCATCCAATCGGTTTCTCACGGTCAACACGAGGCGGCACGCTCTCTCGGATTACCGAATCCCGTTACGCTGCGCAAAGTCATCCTCCCACAGGCGCTACGCGTCATCATTCCGCCACTGACCAGCCAATATCTGAATATTGTGAAGAACTCTTCGCTGGCTGCCGCGATTGGTTATCCCGATATGGTGTCGCTGTTCGCAGGAACGGTGCTCAATCAGACCGGCCAGGCCATTGAGACCATCGCCATTACCATGTCGGTCTACCTCATTATCAGCCTGCTGATCTCGCTGCTGATGAACCTGTATAACCGCAAGATCGCGCTAGTCGAACGCTAAGAGGACGTCATGACGATGAACCATTATACGCAAGGCCATCAGTCTTCTCTGTTCAGAGCGATGCATTGGGCACGGCGTAATCTCTTCTCCAGTATCAGCAATAGCCTGTTAACGCTGTTTTGCCTCTGGCTCTTGTGGGTTGCCATACCGCCGCTGCTCAACTGGGCGATCTTTCAGGCAAACTGGATTGGTACAACCCGCAATGACTGTACGCGTGAGGGGGCCTGCTGGGTCTTCATTCATGCCAGATTCGGTCATTTCATGTATGGGCTGTACCCGGCGGCGGAAGTCTGGCGCATCAACTTTGCGCTCGCCATCGGGTTGCTGAGTATCCTGCCGATGTTCCTGAAAAGCATTCCCTATCGTGGACGCTATATTGCGGTCTGGGCAGTGGCGTATCCGCTCATTGCCTGGTGGTTGCTTTATGGCGGTTTTGGCGGGCTCAGCCGAGTGGAAACCTATCAGTGGGGCGGATTAACGTTAACACTGATTATCGCCGCGGTGGGTATCGCCGGAGCGTTACCGCTTGGCATCTTGCTCGCATTAGGGCGACGTTCCACGCTGCCGATCGTTCGTATGCTTTCCGTTGTCTTCATCGAGTTCTGGCGCGGCATACCGCTCATCACCGTACTTTTTATGTCATCCGTGATGCTGCCACTGTTTTTAACGGAAGGCACCACGATCGACAAACTGCTGAGGGCGCTAGTCGGCGTTATTTTATTCCAGTCCGCCTATGTCGCTGAGGTCGTTCGCGGTGGCTTACAGGCGCTACCTAAAGGACAGTATGAAGCCGCTGAATCTCTGGGCTTAGGCTATTGGCGTATGCAGGGGCTGGTCATTCTCCCACAAGCACTGAAAATGGTTATCCCAGGCCTGGTGAATACCATTATTTCTCTCTTTAAAGACACGAGTCTGGTGATCATCATCGGCCTTTTCGATCTCTTCAGCAGCATCCAACAGGCAACGGTCGATCCCACCTGGCTGGGGATGTCGACAGAAGGCTATGTCTTCGCTGCCATGGTCTATTGGATTTTTTGTTTCAGCATGTCGCGCTATAGCCAACATCTGGAAAATCGTTTTAACACCGGACACAAGTCACACTGAGGCCATCCATGAATCAGACTGCATTCACTCAATCAACCGATCACATGATTACCTTAGAGAATGTGAATAAGTGGTACGGGCAATTTCATGTGCTTAAAGACATTAATTTGCAGGTCAGACAGGGGGAACGCATTGTGCTGTGCGGCCCCTCCGGCTCAGGGAAGTCAACCACCATACGCTGTATTAATCATCTCGAAGAGCATCAGCAAGGGCGAATTGTTGTTGATGGGATCGAATTAAATCATGATTTGCGCAACATCGAGAAAATTCGTACCGAAGTTGGTATGGTTTTCCAGCACTTCAATTTGTTCCCACACTTAACCGTATTGCAGAACTGCACGCTGGCACCATGCTGGGTACGCCATATGCCAAAAAAAGAAGCGGAAGAGCTGGCAATGCACTATCTGGAACGCGTGCGTATCGCCGCCCATGCCCATAAATTCCCAGGTCAGCTGTCTGGAGGCCAGCAGCAACGTGTGGCCATCGCCCGTTCACTGTGCATGAAGCCCAAGATTATGTTGTTCGACGAACCGACGTCCGCGTTGGATCCTGAAATGGTGAAAGAAGTGTTAGATACCATGTTGGGGCTGGCTCAGGACGGGATGACGATGCTCTGCGTAACGCACGAGATGGGGTTTGCAAAAACTGTCGCTGACCGAGTGATCTTTATGGATCAGGGTGAGATCGTGGAACAAGCACCGCCGGATACCTTCTTTTCCAACCCTCGCTCAGAACGTACTCAGGCATTTCTCTCACAAATTCTGCACTAATCCAGAACAATCGGCCTGCGTATCCACGCAGGCTTTCCCCGATAGCACCAGTAAATAGCTCTCACTATAGCTTCATTGAGTACGGGTGGCATCAGGTAGGCAGCTTTCACACTAAGCCATTGAATAGTCGCTGGTAATAAATGGATTTCTGCATCCTCAACAACCATCCATTCACCGTGTCTGTCATACGAACTGCTGGCAGGCAGCGGATATATACAGCCCTCACCGACAGACAACAGACAAAACAAAAAGCCCCTGTCTTCCGACAGGGGCTTTCCACTTG